>CAMBAJ010000001.1 GCA_945864305.1 uncultured Clostridia bacterium
AGATCATGCCCCGCGCCAAGTGGTGCGAGACCCTGATCTGTGTCCCCGCCTGCAACATCTCCACCGCCGCCAAGGTCTTCAAGGACCTGCGCATCTCCGTGGGTGCCGAGAACGTGTACTTCGAGGAGAAGGGCGCCTACACCGGCGAGGTCTCCGCTGACATGCTGAAGGACCTGGGCGTCAAGTACGTCATCGTCGGCCACAGCGAGCGCCGCCAGTACTTCTGCGAGACCGATCAGACCGTCAACAAGAAGGTCCACGCCGTCCTGAACGCCGGCATGAACCCCATCATCTGCGTGGGCGAGAGCCTGGAGCAGCGTGAGACCGGCATCACCAACGAGTGGATCGCCCTGCAGGTCAAGAGTGCCCTGTACGGCGTGCCCGCCGACAAGCTGCGCCGCTGCATCATCGCCTATGAACCCATCTGGGCCATCGGCACCGGCAAGACTGCCACTGCCGAGCAGGCTGGCGAGGTCTGCTCCAACATCCGCGCCACCATCCGCGCCCTGTATGGTGCCCGCGTGGCCCGTTCCGTTACCATCCAGTACGGCGGCTCCATGAATCCCAAGAACGCCGCCGAGCTGCTGGCTCAGCCCGACATCGACGGTGGTCTCATCGGCGGTGCCGCCCTGAAGCCTGAGCAGTTCGTGGAGATCATCAACGCCGCCAATCAGGAGTAATCGTTCGAGGGGGAGCCTGCTCCCCCTCGCTTTCCCCCGGTGCGGTTTGGCAAGTAAGGAACGTTCTTGATTTCCCGAACGCAAATCAGCCGGAGGATACCAGGTTTTTCCCGCACTCTCCTTAGGAGCCGCGAAGGACTGGCGCATGCCAGCGAAATGAGGAATCGATTTTTTATGAACAAAACACCAACTACCCTGATTATCATGGACGGCTTCGGCATGTCCGGCGGCACTGTCGGCAACGCTGTCCGCGCCGCCCAGACGCCCCGTCTGGACCAGTTTTTCCAGGAATTCGCCCACACGGAGCTGTCCGCGTCCGGCTTGGACGTGGGCCTGCCCGACGGGCAGATGGGCAACAGCGAGGTGGGCCACACCAACATCGGCGCAGGCCGTGTGGTGTTCCAGGACCTGCCCCGCATCACCAAGTCCATCGCCGACGGTGACTTTTTCCAGAACCCGGCCTACAACCATGCCATGGACGCCTGCAAGGAAAAGGGCACGTCCCTGCACCTGATGGGCCTGCTGTCCGACGGCGGCGTGCACTCTCATATCCAGCACCTGTTCGCCCTGCTGAAGATGGCCAAGGACAAGGGCCTGGAAAAGGTCTATATCCACGCCTTCCTGGACGGCCGCGACGTGTCTCCCACCTCCGGCGCCGACTTTGTGGCCCAGACCGTGGAGAAGTGCCGGGAGCTGGGCGTGGGCAAGATCGCCACAGTCATGGGCCGCTACTACGCCATGGACCGCGACAAGCGCTGGGACCGTGTGGAGCAGGCCTATGATGCCATGGTCTACGGTGAGAGCGCCGCGTTCAATCCCGTGCCCGTGGCCGCCGTGAAGGACTCCTACGCCGCCGGCATCACCGACGAGTTCGTGGAGCCGGTGGTCTGCGACCAGGAGGGCACCATCTCCGACAACGACAGCGTCATTTTCTTCAACTACCGTCCCGACCGGGCCCGGGAGATCACCCGGACTCTGGTGGACCCCGACTTTGACGGCTTCACCCGTCAGTTCTTCCCCGTCACCTTTGTGTGCAACACGGAGTACGACGCCACCATGCCCAACGTGGAGGTGGCCTTCCCCCGCAACACCGTCCGCAACGGCCTGGGCGAGTACCTCAGCCAGATGGGCATGACCCAGCTGCGCATCGCCGAGACCGAGAAGTACGCCCATGTGACCTTCTTCTTCAACGGCGGCTCCGAGACCGTGTTCCCCGGCGAGGACCGCTGCCTGGTGGCCTCTCCCAAGGTGGCCACCTATGACCTCCAGCCGGAGATGAGCGCCTACGAGGTGTGCGACAAGTGCGTGGAACGCATTGAGTCCGGCGCCTACGACGTCATCATCCTGAACTTCGCCAACTGCGACATGGTGGGCCACACCGGCGTGTTTGACGCCGCCGTGAAGGCCTTGGAGACCGTGGATGAGTGCGTAGGCCGCGTAGTGGACACCACCCTGAAAATGGGCGGCATCGCCATGATCACCGCCGACCACGGCAACGCCGAGCAGATGGAAGAGGCCGACGGCTCTCCCATGACCGCCCACACCACCAATCCGGTGCCCTTCATTCTCTGCGGCGCCGGCACGGAGCTGCGGAGCGGCGGCCGTCTAGCGGACATCGCCCCCACCATGCTGGATGTGATGGGTCTGGCCTGTCCCGAGGAGATGGACGGCAAAACGCTGATCGTAAAATAACAAAAATCCTTACCGTCCGGACGGCCGTTGGCCGTCCGGACTTTTTTGTATAAATCCAGGAAATTCCGTCCATACTTCCCTCAGACCCAAAATTTGAGGGAGGGACCTTACATGGCAAACAAAAAATGGGACGCCTTCATGGGCAGCGCCGGCTTCTATGTGACACTGGCAGTCTGTCTGCTGGTGGTAGGCGTCAGCGGCTATTTCCTGCTGTTCGATTCTAAAGACGCGGAGCCCGCCGCGGAGGAGACCTCGCAGGTTCCGGAGACAGAGTCCGCCGCCCCGGCGGAAGACCTGGAGGAACCGGAGGCGCCCGCGGTGGTGGAGACCATCTCGCCGGACCCTGTGGAGACCCAGACCTCGTCCATGCCGGAAATAGAAATCGATGATACCCCTGTAACGGCGGAGGCTCCCCGGACGGTGGTGTCGCCGTTGGATGGACAGGTAGTGACGGCGTTCTCCGTGGATCAGTTGGTGTACAGTGAGACCCTGGGAGACTGGCGGACCCACGACGGCGTGGATATCTCCGCCAGTGCCGGGACCGCCGTGCTGGCTGCCTGCGCCGGGACGGTGGCCGGCATAGAGGACGATCCGCTGATGGGCACCACCGTGACCATCAGCCACGCCGGCGGCTATCAGACCGTCTACGCCAGTCTCCAGGAGCACCCCAGTGTGGAGATCGGTGACAGCGTATCCGCCGGGCAGACCATCGGCGCCGTAGGCGACACGGCAGCGGCAGAGGCCGCACAGGGGCCGCATTTACACTTCTCCGTCACCAAGGACGGGGATGTCGTGGACCCGGACGATTTTCTGAACCAATAAAACGTGAGCCGGACAGCGGAAAATTTCCGCCGTCCGGCTCGTTGTATAGTCGGAGTGATTTTGTATTCGGACGCCCCACCGGGCCCGCAGGTCAGCTCTTCCCCTCACGCATATTGGCATTGGCACTGCGGACGGTCCGGCGCAGGAAAATCGCGCTGAGAGTCACGGAGGCGATCTCCGCAATGGGGAAAGACCACCACACCAACTCCAGCCGGCCCGTCTGGGCCAGCAGCCATGCCACCGGCAGCAGCACCACCAGCTGGCGGCACAC
Source organism: uncultured Clostridia bacterium (assembly GCA_945864305.1). Classification (GTDB taxonomy): domain Bacteria; phylum Bacillota; class Clostridia; order Oscillospirales; family Oscillospiraceae; genus Oscillibacter. The sequence goes on from CAMBAJ010000001.1 coordinate 3,466, forward strand.
GGAGACCACCATGCTGTACATGGGGTTGCCCACAGCCTGACACACGGAGCCGGAAATAATGCAGAAGCCCGCCAGCAGGAAGGAAATGCTGATAGTCCTCAGTGCAGGGACACCGATGGCTGTCATCTCGGCGGAGGCGTCGAACAGAGCCAGCAGCATTGCCGGGAACGTCTGGAAAGCCAGAAAACCCAGGAACATAATGGAGACAGCGGTAAAGATTGTCAGCCGGACGGTTTTCCACACCCGCTCCGGCTTGGCGGCACCGTAGTTATAGGAGATGATGGGCACCATGCCGTTATTCAGACCGAAGACCGGCATGAAGATAAAGCTCTGAATCTTGAAATAAGCACCGAATACAGCTGTTGCCGTGGGGGTGAAGACAAAGAGAATCTTGTTCATGCCAAAAGTCATCACAGAACCGATGGACTGCATGACGATAGAGGGCACGCCCACCCGGTAGATATCCCGGGCCACCATCTTGTCCCAGCAGATCAGGCGGGGCCGGATATGGATTTCGGGATTGCGCTTCAGATTCAGAAAAATGGCGATGATCCCCGCCGTGATCTGGCCCGCCACTGTCGCCACCGCCGCACCGGTCACTCCCAGCCGGGGCATCCCGCACAGGCCGAAGATGAAGATGGGGTCCAGAACGATGTTGATGACGGCACCGATGAGCTGGGTGGTCATGGCCAGGACGGTCCGGCCGGTGGATTGCAGCAGCCGCTCGAAACAGAACTGGCAGAACAGGCCCACGGACAGGCCCAGGCAAATGCGGGTATACGCGGTGCCCATCTCCACAATCTCCGGCACGCTTTTGGCCTGGGCCATGAAGAACGCCCGGGAGAGGAAGACACCGATGAAGGCAAATACCACGGCGTTGCACAATGACAGGAAGATACCGGTACCGGCGGCCCGGTCGGCCATGTCCTGCCGCTTCTCGCCCAAGGACCGGGACAGCAGGGCATTGATGCCCACGGCGGTACCGGCGCCCACGGCGATCATCAGGTTCTGGAGGGGGAAGGCCAGACTGACGGCGTTGAGGGCGTTCTCGCTGATACGGGAGACAAACACACTGTCCACCACGTTGTACATGGCCTGGACCAGCATGGAGATCATCATGGGGACCGCCATGCCCGCCAGCAGCTTGCCCACCGGCATGACGCCCATTTTATTTTCCCGAGGTGCCGCACCCGCGGCGGGAGTTCTATCGTTCATCTCTGATGTTCCTTTCCGTTTCTCTATCTGTTCCTCTGTTTCTCATATTCCTTATGTTTTACAGAAAAAGGACGCGGCTCTTGCAGCCGCGCCTTCTTCCGCAGGGGCGCCGCCCCTGCACCCCGCCCGCTTTTAGAAAAAAGCGGGGCAAAAACCTTTTACTTTTTCAGTTCACCGGTGGCCAGCTGGGTCAGATAGGCGTTCAGGAAGCCATCCAGGTCGCCGTCCATCACGGCGTCGATATTGCTGGTCTCATAGCTGGTGCGGGTGTCCTTCACCATCTGGTAGGGCATGAACACGTAGGAACGAATCTGGCTGCCCCACTCGATCTTCATCTGGACGCCCTTGATATCCGAGATTTTCTCCGCGTGCTGCTGCGCCTTCAGCTCCAACAGCTTGGCCCGCAGCATCTTCATACAGTTGTCCTTGTTCTGGAACTGGCTGCGCTCCTGCTGGCTGGCCACCACAATGCCGGTGGGCTTGTGGATCAGGCGGACAGCGGAGGATGTCTTGTTGACGTGCTGGCCGCCGGCGCCGGAGGCGCGGTAAACCTGCATCTCGATGTCCTCTTCCCGAATCTCAACAGAGTCATCGTTCTCCAACTCCGGCATGACCTCCACAGCGGCAAAGGAGGTCTGGCGGCGGGCGTTGGCGTCAAAGGGGGAGACGCGGACCAGCCGGTGGACGCCGTTCTCGCTCTTCAAAAGGCCGTAGGCGTTCTCGCCCTCAATGGAGATGGCGGCGGACTTGATGCCCGCCTCGTCGCCGTCTTCGTAGTCCAGAATCTTGTAGACGAAGCCGTGGCGCTCGGCCCAGCGGGTGTACATGCGGTAGAGCATCTGGGCCCAGTCCTGGGCCTCGGTGCCGCCGGCGCCGGCGTGGAACTGCAAAATGGCGTTGGAGTTGTCGTACTCGCCGGAGAGCAGGGTGGTCATCCGGGTCTCCTCCACCTTCTCCTCCAGGTCCGCGTACTCGCTCTTCAGCTCCTCCAGGATCTCGGGGTCGTCCTCCTCCTGGCCCATCTCGCAGAGGGTGGTCAGGTCCTCCCAGCTGGAGATCAGCTTCTCCTGCCGGGCGATTTTATTTTGCAGCTGCTTCAGGCGCATCTGCACCTTCTGGGACCGCTCCAGATCGTTCCAGAAGCCGTCCTGGGCCGTCTCGTCCTCCAGACGGGCGGCCTCCTGCTTCGCGCTCTCGATATCCAGAGCGGCGGACAGCTTGTCCAGCTCGGGCTCCAGCTCCCGCAATTTTTGTTTGTAGACGTCATATTCGATCAAAGCCATGATTTTCTCTCCATTTTCCGAATTTCATTAGCTGTAATATTATATAGGAGCGGAATTTATTTGTAAAGGGGAACCTGTTTTTTCATGGAGTACATTGGTTGTTCATAGTTTGTTCATGACTGTATCCTTTGTTTCGGCTATGTTATAGGCAGGAAAGTATTATGTAACCATCCATCATTGATTTGTACCTGTTAAATGCGACGATTTATGGAGGGAAAAACGATGAAGAGATTTTTCAGAAAACAATTGCCGGCCATTCTGCTGGCGCTGACCATGATGGTCAGTCTGGTGCCTGCCGCCATGGCGGATAATGAAAATACGCCGCCAAGTCAAAACACCTGTGAACATGTATGGAGCGGCTGGGTCGAAACGGTAGCGCCAAAGTGCAATGCAGAAGGTACAAAGGTCCGCTCCTGCACTCTCTGCGAAAAAACAGAAACGGAAACAGTTTCCCCAACCGGTGCCCATTCTTATGAGCAAATCAGCAATACAGCCACTTGCGGCAAAGATGGCATTATTACCGAGCGATGCACCGTCTGCGGTAATGAGGTCACACGGGCAAGTTATGCAACCAACGCTCATACGTGGGTCAACGATGGTGCACCGAATCCAAGTGCCACTTGCGGTACAGCAGGCAGTCAGCCTCAGAAGTGTTCTGACTGCGGTGCTACACAAACAGTAACGATTCCCGCGACTGAACAGCATACCTGGGGAACATGGCAAACTACGAAAGCTGCCACCTGTACGGTGGCCGGTACTCAGACCGCTACCTGCTCAGTCTGCCATCAAACCAAAATTCAAACGCTTGACGCCCTGGGCCACGTGGACAGCAACAGCGATGGCAAGTGCGACCGCTGCGGTGCCAATATGGGCACCTATTACACCGTGACCTTCCAGTATCTGAACTCCAGCCTGAGTACCACCTACAGTGAAAAGTCTGTGGCCGCCAACAGCTATGCCTCCGCGCCGTCCGTCACCAACAAGATCACCTCCGGCGGAAAGACCTACACCTTCGCGGGCTGGACCACCACTTTCAGTGGGAGCAGCAGCTGGTATCTCTACAAGAGCCAGAGTCTGGTCAATCCGTCCAGCTACCGCATTACCGGCAATACCACCTTCTACGCCGTCTACTCCACCGCCAGCGATTCCACCATCACCTACACCGTCGCTCCCGGCAAGGAGGAGTCCTTCTCCGCCAGCGACTTCAACTCCGCCTACAGGGGCGAGTGCAGCGGTACGTTCCGCTACGTCACCTTCAGCGTGACCAGCAGCGCCTACAACAGCTTTGAGGGCGATATCTACTGCGGCAGCACCAAGCTCAGCCGCTCGCAGCTGACTTCCTCTGAATTCTACTACAGCAGCTCCTCCTACGGCGATTACGCCCTCAGCGACCTGTCCCTGGTGGCGCCTTCTTCCGCTGATAAGGATACTCTGACGCTGTCCTTCACCGCGTACGGCAGCAGCGGCTACAGCATGGAGGGCACCGTGAAACTGGTCATCGACGGCAAGGGCTCCGGCGACATTACCTACAAAGTGGCTGCTGGAAAGGAAGTCGCCTTTGATGAGGATGATTTCAACGATGTCTTCCAGGAGGAGTATCCCAACTACAACATGAAATATGTGACCTTCTCCACCTCCGACACCCTGAGCACCTCCGAAGGCACCATCTACTATGACTACGGTTACAGCGATCAAAAATCCTTCACCAAGAGTACCATTGACGACTATACCTTCTATTACGGCAACAATTCCAGCTATGATTATCCGCTGGACGAATTGTCCTTCGTGGCCGGCAAGAACGCCTCTGACCACACCGTGGAACTGTCCTTCCGAGCTTACTACAACTCTTCTAGATATGTGGACGGCACCCTGACCATTGAAGTTGGCGACGGCGGCTCTTCCAGCGACATCACCTATAAGGTGGCCGCCGGCAAGGAAGCGGCCTTTGACGAGGACGATTTCAACAAGGTCTTCCAGAAAGAGTATTCCAGCTACGACATCAAATACGTCACCTTCTCCACCTCCGCCACCCTGAGCACTTCTGAGGGCACCGTCTACTACGATTACGGGTACAGTGACGAGAAGTCCTTCACCAAGAACACCATTGACGACTACAAATTCTATTACGGCAAAAATACCAGCTCCGGTGATTACGCCCTGGACGACCTGTCCTTCGTAGCCGGCAAAAACGCCTCCAAGCGCACCGTGGAGCTGTCCTTCCGGGCTTACTACAACTCTTCCAAATATGTGGACGGCACCCTGACCATTGAGGTTGGTGGCAGTTCTTCCGCCGATATCACCTACAAGGTGGCCCCCGGCAAGGAAGTGGCCTTTGATGAGGATGACTTCAACAGCGTCTACCGCAAGGAGTACTCCTCCGGTACCATTAAATGGGTGGAGTTCACGGCTCCTTCCACGCTGACCAGCGCCGGCACCATCTACTACGACTACGGCCGCAGCGATCAGAAGTCCTTCACCCGTTCCACCCTCAACAGCGCCAAGTTCTACTACGGCACCTCCAGCAGCTACGGCGATTACGCTCTGGACGATCTTTCCTTCGTGGCCTCCAGCAGCTTCAATGCCGCCGTAGAGCTGTCTTTCCGGGCCTATTACAGTGATTCCAAGTATGTGGACGGCACGGTGGTCCTCCAGCCGGACGGCACTGCCGCCTCCTCCAACTATATCGGCAATATCCGGTATTCCACCACCACCGGCACCAAGGTCCAGATCAACGCCAACGACATCTCCCGGTTCTTCTCCAAGGTCTGCCCCGGCTACACCATGCAGTATGTGATGCTCACCGGCGTGCCCTCTACCGGCAGCCTGTATTACAACTACTATGGAACCAGCAAGTACGGCACCACCGCCAAGGCCCAGATCACCGCCTCCAATTGCGGCGGTCAGGCGTTCTACGCCAGCCCCACCTCCACCAGCCAGTTTGCGCTGACGGAGCTGACTTACGTGCCCAGCGGCTCCAACTATTGCGCCTCCATTCCCTTCACCGCCTACAGCGGCTCCCGCTCTGCATCCGGTGCCATTCTCATCAGCGTCAGCAACTCCACTGTGGCGGAGGTCTACGGCGCAACGCCCAAGAACACCGCTGTCACCTTCCCCGCCAGTTCCATCTACAACGCGGTCCTCAACGCCACCGGTTCCGCCCTCAGCAGCATCCAGCTGCTGAGCCTGCCCTCCTATACCACCGGTACGGTCTATGTGGGCACCGGCACCTCTACCGCCGCCAACACCACCACCCAATACACCTACGGCGGCACCATGAACCAGCTTCGGTTCGTCCCCGCCACCGGCTACACCGGTTCTGTTGAGATCCCCTACGTGGCGCTGAACAGCAATGGCACCGCCATTGCCTCCGGCACCTTCTCCCTGGGCGTGGTGAACAGCGTGAAGAAGTTCTCCGACGTGACCACCTCCACCTGGTGCTACAAGTATGTGGCGGAGCTGTCCGACGCCAGCGTCATCGCCGGCTACAACGACGGCACCTTCAAGCCCAACAGCACTGTCACCTACGGTGCGGCGCTGAAGCTCATCATGCTGGCCGCCGGTTATCCCGAGCAAAAGCCTGTCAACAGCAATGTCTTCAGCGGATATCTGGCCAAGGCCCGGGCCGAGGGCATCATCACCCGCAGCAACGTGGACCTGACCAAGCCCATCACCCGCCTGCAGGTGGCCCAACTGGCCGCCGGCGCTCTGAAGCTGAACACCAGCAACCTGTCCAGCGTGAAGCCCTTCACCGACACCAATGACGCCAGCGTCCAGGCCCTGAACGCCGCGGGCATTGTGGAAGGCTACTTCTCCAACGGCACCAGCACCTACAAGCCCAACAACACCCTGACCCGCGGCCAGGTCTCCGCCATCGTCTGGCGCATGCAGAATTACAGAAAATAAGCTCCCTGAAATGTTGAAGAGGACTGCCTTCCGGCAGTCCTCTTTCTCATATCTCTTCACGCTGCATGCGGCGGCGCTGGGCCAGCAGCCACTCCCGGTCCCGGCGAGCGGCCTCATCTCCGGGGTCTGCCTGGAGGATATAGCCCACCCGGCCCAACAGATGGTCCAGATAGGCCCGGGGCGTCATTTCACCGCCGGTCCGCCGCAGGTGGTCCTCCACACCGAACCTTTGGCAGTAGTAGACCGCCTGGCGCACCGCCCGGCGCTCCTCCGCCGGTACGCGGACGCCGCGATTCACCACCAGCCCTGTCACCGTCTGCCGGCGGCCGTCCCGGCAAAGGCGGGTCTTTCCGGCATGGAGGAAAAAGCCCAGCGCGGCCAGTTCCTCCTCCGCCTTCTCCCGGACACCGTCCAAATGCTGTCCGGAGAACACCAGGTCGTCGCAGTAGCGGGAATAGGTGACGCCCCGCTCCCGGCACCAGGCCCCCAGGCCCTCGTCAAAGTCCCGCAGGAGAATGTTGACGATGGCAGGGGAGGTGGGCGCCCCTTGGGGCAGGCCGTCCCGGTAGTAGCAGAGCATGGTCAGCAGGATGCGCAAGGGCTCGGAGAACACCTCCGGCGGGAACACGGTCTCCTTCACCGCCGTGTAGCGGACGCTGTCAAAGAAATGGCGGATATCCAGGCGGAGCACCTCCCGCTGTCCCGTGTGCCGGGCGGCGTTCCGGACCGCGCCGGAGCCGCAGCGGTAGGCTGTGGCGTAGTGGGACACTGGCATATAGGCCAGAAGGTTGCGGTAGATGCTGCGCTGGATGCGCTTGAGAATCTCATCCGGCACCGCCAGCTGCCGCTCGCCGCCGTTCTTTTTCGGAATCTTCACCGTGTGATAGTGGGACGGCAGACTGTTGCTGACGGCGTACAGCGTCCTGGCGTCGATTTTCAGGTCCCGGGCGAGGGTGGAGACCTCCCGATATACAATCATGTGGAAGCCTCCTTTCCCAGGCCCTCCGGAACAAAACCAGTCTGCATGGCGAGACGCGCGGCGGTATCGTGAGCACACAGCGTGTGCGGTAATACCGCTGTGCGGCCTCGGCTGAGCGCAGCGAATACGGGGCAGATGCCAGTCCCGGCGGCGACTCGCCGCCGGTGCCAATGGGAGCCATTGGACCCTTTCTTTTGTTCCGTGCGCCGCCCTTTCGGGTCTGCGTTATGTCCACCATACTCCTTTTTTCCCGCCGCCGCAAGAGGCGCGGCCGCCCTTTTGAAAAATTCCCCCGCGGAACGGCTTTTATGCGCCCATAATCTGGACGGGAGGGCGTTTCCATGCTATCATGATTCCATCATATACAAATACGGGAGGATTTCCATATGTATTTGCAGGATCAGCACAAGGTCTGGCTGGCCACCGGCGACACGCCCATCTATCTGGAGCCCGCCATGGCCAACCGCCACGGCCTTATTGCCGGCGCCACCGGCACTGGCAAGACCGTCACACTGAAGGTGCTGGCGGAGTCCTTCAGCGACATGGGTGTGCCGGTGTTTCTGGCGGACATCAAGGGCGACCTCAGCGGCATGTGCCTGCCGGGACAGGAGAACAAGCACATCCACCGCAGCATCGACACCATGGGCATCACAGGCTTTGACTACACCGCCTATCCCGTCCGCTTTTTCGACGTCTACGGCCAGAAGAGCCACCCCGTCCGCACCACCATCTCCGAGATGGGGCCGGAGCTGCTGAGCCGCCTGCTGGGCCTGAACGACACCCAGAGCGGCATTCTGCGCATCGTGTTCCGCATCGCCGACGACCAGGGGCTGCTGCTCATCGACCTGAAGGACCTGCGGAGCATGGTCCAGTACGTGGGCGACAACGCCAGGGAGTACAAGCTGACCTACGGCAACATCTCCAGCCAGTCCGTGGGCGCCATTCAACGGGCATTGCTGGCTCTGGAGGACGAGGGCGGCGGCATCTTCTTCGGAGAGCCCGCCCTGGACATCGCCGACTGGATGGACTGGGCGGAGGACGGCCGGGGCGTCATGAACATTCTGGAGTGCCAGGAGCTGTTCCAGCATCCGCTGCTGTACGCCACCTTCCTGCTGTGGATGCTCTCGGAGCTCTATGAGATGCTGCCTGAGGCCGGAGACCTGGACAAGCCCAAGCTGGCCTTCTTCTTCGACGAGGCCCACCTCCTGTTCAACGGTGCCCCCAAGGCGCTGGTGGAAAAGGTGGAGCAGGTGGTGCGGCTGATCCGCTCCAAGGGCGTCAGCGTCTGGTTCATCACTCAGAATCCCTCCGATATCCCGGACAGTGTCCTGGGACAGATCGGCAACCGGGTCCAGCACGCACTGCGGGCCTACACCCCCAACGACCAGAAGGCCCTGCGGGCCGCCGCCAAATCCTTCCGGGTCAACCCGGCCTTCAACACCGAGGAGGCCTTACAGGCCCTGGGTGTCGGCGAGGCTCTGGTGTCCGTTCTGGACGAGAAGGGCGTGCCCTCCATCGTGCAGAAGGCGGGCATCCTGCCGCCCCGCAGCTCCATGAGCGCCGCACCGGAGGCAGATGTCCAGCAGGCCATTCAGAAAAGCCCCCTCTATCAGAAATACGCCCAGTCCATGGACCGCCGCTCCGCCTATGAGGTTCTGGAGGAGGTCCGGGACCAGCAGGCTGCCCAGGAAGAGGCGGCGGCCCGTCAGGCGGCCTGGGAAAAGGAGCAGAAGGCCCGAGAGAAAGAAATGAAAGCTCAGCAGGCCGCCTGGGAGCGGGAGCAGCGGGAACGGGAGCGGGCATACCGGCAGGCTCCGCCCCGGCGTCCCTCCGCCTCCAGCCGGTCCACCTCCAGCCGCAGGAAGCAGGACCCTCTGGAAAAGGCCATCAACTCCGCCGCCAACACCGTGGGCCGGGAGGTCGGCAAGCAGATCGTCCGGGGCCTGTTCGGCACCTTCCGCCGCTGACGGCACATCGTATCTCATACAAATCATCCCCTGGGAAAGCCGCGCTTTTCCAGGGGATGATTGCTTTTTTCAGGAATGAATCATGGCGTTTCCACATCCGCCGCAGGCCGGATTCCATCCATCTGCATGCGGTAGCTCCTGACAAAATAGGCCGCCTCCGCCGCTCCGGTGATGGCCCAGGAGAAGATATACAGCAGGTATAGGGACGTGATGGTTCCGAAATAAGTAAAGACGGTGTATATCCAGATCACCCGGAACACGCAGGAACCGCTGATGACGATGATCATGGGCGCCACGGTCTTTCCAAGTCCCCGGGAGGCGGCGATGGAGCAGTCCATAAAGGCCGAGAACGCATAGGAGCACCCCATGATCACCAGCCGCTTCATACCGGCGCCGATAACAGCCTCCTCCGTGGTGAACAGAGAGAGGAACTGCCGGCCGAAGAGGACCAGCACCGCGCTCATGACGGCGGCAACTCCGAAGGAATAAGCCATGCTGATCAAATAGCTCTTTCGTACCCGGTCTCTTCTCCCGGCGCCGTAATTCTGGCCGATGAAGCTGGCGCACGCCGTGTAAAAGGCCGCCATTACATCGTAGACCAGCGCATCGGCGTTGGCGGCGGCGGAATTTCCCTCCACCATAGTGGCGTCAAAGGAGTTGACGGCCGCTTGTATAAAGAGGTTGGCAATGGCGAAGATCGCGCTCTGCAGCCCCGCCGGGATGCCCAGCATCAGCAGTTTTCTGGTGCACTTTTTATCCAGGCGGATGGCGGAAAGCCGCAGGGCACAGGCGTCCCCGCGGCGGAACAGGGCCCCCAGAGTCAGAGCCATGGAAAGATACTGGGACGCCGCACTGGCAGTGGCCACACCCGCCACATCCAGGCGGCAGACAATGACGAAAAACAGGTTCAGCAGCACGTTGACAACACCGGCGATGGTCAGATAGAACAGTGGCTTTTTCGTATCCCCCACCGCGCTGAACACCGCGTTTCCGAAGTTATACAGCGCCAGAGCCGGCATGCCCAGGAAATAGATGCGGAGATAGAGCTCCGCGCCGTCAATCAGTTCCGGCTTAGTATGAAGGAGCTCCAGAAGTCCCCGGGCAAAGCAGATGCCCGCCGCGGCCAACAGCAGTCCCGCCGCGGCGGAGACGAGGAACGCCGTGTGCACGGTCTTCCGGACCTCCGCTTCGTTCTTTGCGCCGAAGTGCTGCGCCACCAGCACGTTCACGCCACCACTGAGGCCGATCAGAAATCCGGTAAACAGCGTAACGAGGGTCGTGGTGGAGCCCACCGCGCCCAGGGCGGCAGTGCCCGCGAACCGGCCTACCACCGCGATATCGGACATGTTGAACAGCACCTGCAGCACGTTGGAGGCGATCAGCGGCAGGCTGAACAGAAATATCTGTTTTTTCAAAGGGCCGCGCGTCAGGTCCTGTAAGGTTGTATTCATTGGTTGTCTCTCCCATTTTCCGGTCTGTCCGGATTCTTTCCCGCCGTCGGAATCTGCCGGACGGCGCGCAAAACGGCAGGGGAGGCGAATGCCATCCCTGCCGGTAAGAAGTATAGCAGAAGGACTTATATATGCAAGCCGGATATGACGCTTGCAGCTCGCTGCGCCAATGCGTTAAAAATACGATCTTGCACTGTCTCCCGCCACTCGGACGCGAGTCCAGCGCAGCGGGTCGCATCCGAAAGCCAAGAAAGCGCACATCCGGTGTATGAAAAGGCCCTGAGGTCTTTTCTGAGCCGGGAAGTGCGACAGTTTCGCGGTATGCAATTTTAATCCGTCCCCCAAATCCGAACCGGAATCCAGTGGAGCGAATCCGGTTCGGAAGCGTAGAAATTCCCTGTCCGGCTAAGAAGCCTCGCCGTCAAGACGGGGATTCGTGCTAAACAGGGAATTTCCGAGCTGGAGCGGCTGAGGGGAGTCGAACCCCCCTATGCAGCTTGGGAAGCTGCCGTTCTACCGATGAACTACAGCCGCGTGTCTGGAGGGTATGATAGCACATCTTCCGCAAAAATGCAACACGAAAAATGCGGCTCGTCATGAATGTCCTCCTCTGTTCATACAATCTATCAACTGAGGATACTGGAGGAGGAGCACCATGAAAAAAATGATCACACTGCTGTGCGCCGTATTGGTATTGTGCACCAGCGCTCGGGCCGTGGAGGTGTCGGCACCGTCGGCGCTGCTGATGGAGAAGGAGACCGGCCAGGTCCTGTTCGCCAAGGACGAGCACGCCAAGCTGGAGCCAGCCAGCGTCACCAAGGTCATGACTCTGCTTCTGACCATGGAGGCCATCGGCTCGGGGCAGCTCTCCTACGACACCGTGATCACCGCCTCCGCCCACGCCTGTTCGATGGGCGGCAGCCAGATCTGGCTGAAGGAAAATGAGCAGATGACGGTCAGCGATATGCTGAAGGCCGTCTGCGTGGTGTCCGCCAACGACTGCGCCGTGGCTCTGGCCGAGCAGATTGCCGGCAGTGAGGACGCCTTTGTGGAGCGGATGAACCAGCGGGCGGCGGAACTGGGGATGAACGACACCACCTTTAAAAACGCCACCGGCCTGCCGGCGGCGGGCCATGTCACCTCCGCCTATGACATCGCCCTCATGAGCCGGGAGCTGGTTTTGAACCACCCGGACATCCGCCAGTATACCACCATCTGGATGGACACCCTGCGCAGCGGCCAGTCCGAGCTGGTGAACACCAACAAGCTCATCCGTTTTTATGAGGGTGCCACCGGGCTGAAAACCGGCTCCACCGACGCCGCCGGCTACTGCCTCTCCGCCACGGCTGAGCGGGAGGGGATGGAGCTCATCGCCGTCATCATGAAGGGCGCCACCTCCGCCCAGCGGTTTGAGGACGCCAAGACGCTGCTCTCCTACGGGTTTTCCGCATACGCGCTGAAAAAGGTCACACCGGAGACGCCGCTGCCGCCGGTAAAGGTGGAGCTGGGGACCCAGGCCACCGTCCAGCCCGTGCTGGGAGAGGGCGGCTCGCTGCTGCTGGAACGGGCCAGAGCCAGCGATCTTCAGCAGTCCGTCACCCTGGCGGACTCCGTCGCCGCGCCGGTGGAAGCGGGCGACTCTCTGGGGACGCTGACCGTCACTTCAGGCGGGGAAACCGTGGCTGAAATCCCCATTCTGGCCGGAGAATCCGTTCCCCGCATCACCTATGGGCAAATGTTGCGCCGGCTGCTGCAAACGGCGTTTTTGTCAGATTGATGGAAAGTCATTTCCAGATTTCGTCATCATTTCGACGGCTTTCCCTTGCCGTTTTCCCCTCAAAATGCTATACTTTTGACAGTAGGCAACTCTTGCGCTGCCTGTCCATGAGAAAGGAAAGGACGATACATAAGATGTTGGATGTCAAGTTGTTTGAAATGAAGACCTTCCTGCCCATGCCTTACGAGGATGCTCTGGCTCCCCGTCTGAAGCTGGCACACGAGAAGCTGCAAAACGGTTCCGGCGCCGGCGGCGAGTTCACCGGCTGGGTCCACCTGCCCCGGGACTACGACAAGGAGGAGTTCGCCCGCATCCAGGCCGCCGCCGCCCGTATCCAGGCCAATTCCCAGGCCCTGGTGGTCATCGGCATCGGCGGAAGCTACCTGGGCGCCCGGGGCGTCATCGACTGCCTGTGCTCCCCCAACTACAATCTGAAGAAGAAGGACACCCCCAATGTCTACTTCGTGGGCAACGGCCTCTCCGCGGACTCCATGCAGGAGGTCCTGGACCTGCTGGACGGCGTGGACTTCTCCGTCAACGTCATCTCCAAGTCCGGCACCACCACCGAGCCCGCCGTGGCCTTCCGCTTCTTCCGGGAGGCGCTGGAGAAGAAGTACGGCAAGGAGGGCGCCAGGGAGCGCATCTTCGCCACCACCGACAAGGCCCGGGGCGCTCTGAAGTCCCTGGCGGACGCCGAGGGCTGGGAGACCTTCGTGGTGCCCGATGAGATCGGCGGACGCTACTCCGTGCTGACCGCCGTGGGCCTGCTGCCCATCGCCGTCACCGGCGTGGATATCGAGGCCCTGATGCGGGGCGCCGCCCAGATGATGGATATCTGCGCGACTCCCTCCTTCGACTGCCCCGCCTGGAAGTACGCCGCCATCCGCTATGAGCTGTACCGCTCCGGCCGCTCCATCGAGCTGCTGGCCTGCTACGACCCCGCCTTCCGCTTCATGAGCGAGTGGTGGAAGCAGCTCTACGGCGAGAGCGAGGGCAAGGACGGCAAGGGCCTGTTCCCCGCCAGCGTGGAATTCACCGCCGACCTGCACTCCATGGGCCAGTATATCCAGCAGGGCAAGCGGCTCATGTTTGAGACCGTGGTCCGTCTGGGCGCCTCCGGCCACCAGCTGTACGTCCCCAGAGATGAAGATGACGGCGACGGATTGAACTTCCTGGCCGGCGAGTCCATGGACTTCATCCGTGACCGGGCCATGGAGGGCACCCTGCTGGCCCACACCGAGGGCGGCGTGCCCAACGTCATTGTGGAGGCCGACGGCAAGGGCCCCGAAGCTCTGGGCCAGCTGATCTACTTCTTCGAGTACGCCTGCGGCCTGTCCGGCTATCTGCTGGACGTGAACCCCTTCGACCAGCCCGGGGTGGAGGCCTACAAGAAAAACATGTTCGCGCTGCTGGGCAAGTCCGGCTACGAGGACCGGAAGGCCGAGCTGGAGGCCAAGCTGAACAAATAAACCGCCTGCGAAAGCGGCGCCCTGCGGCGCCGCTTTTCCCACAGTCCCGGAGCATTTGCACTGTATATTATAGACAAATATTGAATTTGCTTTTTTGCATTGTTTTTTGCTTTGCTTTATGCTATCCTTAACATAGCAAAGTCCCCCTTCCAGGCATCCAAGCAATTAAAAATGACAGGAGTGATTTACTATGGTCAGACTGATTATGGGCGTGAAGGGTTCCGGCAAAACCAAGCAGCTCATCGAACTGATCAACAATGCGGCGAAGGACGAGCCCGGCAACGTGGTTTGCATTGAGGCCAACCGCAACATGACTTATGATATCCACTATCATATCCGTCTCATTGACGCCCAGGAATATAAGCTGAACAACTACGATCTGTTCCGCGGCTTCATCAGCGGCCTGTACGCAGGCAACTACGACATCTCTCATGTGTTCATTGACAATCTGTGCAAGACTGTCGGCCGCGAGGTCGACAACGATGCCGAGCAGTTCCTGCACTGGCTGGACGTGTTTGGCGAGAAGAACAACATCAAGTTCACCGTCACCATCAGCGCCGATACATCCCTCGCCACCGAGGGTATGCAGAAATACCTGTAATTACGAAAATACAAGGGCCTCCATCCTGTGGATGGAGGTCCTTTTTCAGTTGCAAAAGACGCAAAAAAGGGAGACGCGCCGCAAGCGCGTCTCCCTTCATGTTTACCGCAGGCCCAGGGTAAAGTCTGGCGACAGGTTCCGAAGGTCGCTCAAACACACCTGATTGACATTGAAGCAGCGCAGCAGCTGCGTCCGCTCCGCGGCGGCCTGTCCGTTCAGATACCACACCACCAGGCTTTTATTGTCCGCTGAACTGCCGCTTAGGTAGGCACAGGCATAGCGGTTGGAATAGTAAGTCACCGTCTCCTTATCCGCCAGAACCGTCTCGATCTCCGCGCCTGACATGGAGCCGCTCTTCTTTCCGGCAGTCCAGGAGGAGCCCGTGGTGGTCATCAGCACGGAGAGCTTGCCGCTGTCCACCTTGCCCGCCATCTCCCCCAGCGCGTAATAGAGTTCTTCCAGCGGTTCCACCGGCGCTGTGGGGAAGCTTCCGCTGGTTTTTTCATAGGACGTGATCCGCAGCACCATCCGGTCCACGGACTTGCCCAGTGTCTCATAATCGTATCCCTTGTAGGTAGTACCCTGCCAGGATGGGGCCTCCACCACCAGGTACAGCAGCTTGTCCCCCAGAGCCGGCTTCAGGGCCTTGATAAACTTCGTCAAAGCGGTTTCTTTCTCACCTTTTAACTTGGCGATGTCCAGAAACACGCCGTCGTAGCCGCCGCTCTCCACAGCCGCCGCCAGAACCGCCGCCGTCTCAGCCGCACTGCCGTTCAGGGCCGTGGGACCGCCGATGACACGGAGCAGCGCCTTCGCCCCCGCCTGGTGAGTGGCGTCCTGGAGAGAAGCCGCCTCCTCCTGGTCCATCGTGGCGTTGACCGCGGGCTTTCCCGCGCTGATGAGTCGGCCGGCGGAGATGGCCACAGCCTCATAGCCCTCCAGACTGCCCAGGCCCTCCGCCGAGGAGACGATACCCACCTTGCCGGGGGCGGCGCTGTGAAGCTTGTCGTACAGCCGTATCAGAATCACCGCCACCTGCTCCCGGGTAGCCGTCTTCTCCGGAGAGAAGGTGGTGCTCGTGGTGCCGCCCACCAGCCCCAGGTCATAGGCCATG
Organism: uncultured Clostridia bacterium; assembly: GCA_945864305.1. Taxonomy (GTDB): domain Bacteria; phylum Bacillota; class Clostridia; order Oscillospirales; family Oscillospiraceae; genus Oscillibacter. Next base: position 19,225 of record CAMBAJ010000001.1, read on the forward strand.
GTAGTATAGCCCACGTTGGTGGTCACATCCGTGAAGGGCATGGGCAGGTCCTGCACCAGCCCCGCGATGGTGCCGTAGCCCAGGGCTCGGACCAGCATCACCGCCAGTTCCTCCCGGGTGATGGGATCATCGGGCCGGAAGCTGTCGCTCTGGTCCGTCAACGCCCCGTGGGCGTAGGCGGCCTCCACGGCGCCGGCATACCAGGCGTCCAGAGGCACGTCTTTATAGGTGGCCTGGGTGGGCGCCGCCGTCTCCCATCCGAAAAACCGGCACAGCACCACAGCAAAGGCCGACCGCTTCATCTCATGGCCCATGCCAAAGCGGGTGGCCGTCTCGCCCTGAAAGAACTTCATGTCTACACAGCGTCCGATGGCGTCCGCCGCCCAACTGGAGGCGAGCACGTCACTGAACTGCGCCGCGGAGGCGGAAAGGGTCAGGCCGCCAGCCAGCACAGCGCACAGCACCAGGCAGGCAAGGATTTGCTGCAATCGTTTTTTCATGGTCAAATTCGCTCCTTTGGGCGTTTCTTTTGGGGAAAGTCACCGGCATTGCCGGCTGGCGGGGCTGCTACTTCGGAGTCTTCAGAGTGCCATGCGGCAATTTTTCGAAGTCCAAAAGGCGGGCTGTCCATCACCAATTGTTGGCATTGTATCAAAATTTGGCAGTTTCGTCAAATGAGAGGTGTCGAATATCGGGCAATACCACTGAAAATCAAGCGATTTTTTCTTTACCTGCGTCCGGTTTTCTGCTATACTAGACTAGTTATCATGTAGTTACCATGGAATTTGTATACTCCTTGGAAAGGAGGGGACGTCCTGTGAAATTCAAAAAATGGAACATCGGCTCGCCGAAGGCGGAGGACGTGGCTCTCCTGCGCAGCGCCGGATATCCCTATCTGCTTTCCACGGTCCTGGCCGCCCGGGGCGTCTCCTCGGCAGAGGGGGCCGCAGAATTTCTGGACCGGGAGCGAAAGCTGACCATCTCCCCCATGCTGATGCGGGACATGGGCAAGGCCGTCACCCGGATTCAACGGGCCATCGCCAGCGGAGAGACCATCGCGGTCTTTGGTGACTACGATGTGGACGGCATCACCTCCACGGTGCTGCTGATGGACTATCTCAAGAGCTGCGGCGTAAACTGCCTGCGGTATATCCCCCGGAGGATTGAGGACGGCTACGGCCTGTCCAAAGACGCCATCCAGGGGCTTCACGATCAGGGCGCCACACTGATGATCACCGTGGACTGCGGCATCACCGGCAACGAGGAAGTGGAATTTGCCAACTCCCTGGGTATGGATGTGGTGGTCACGGACCACCACGAGTGTAAGGAAAATCTTCCTGACGCCGTGGCTGTGGTGGACCCCCACCGGCCAGACTGCCCCTATCCCTTCAAGCATCTGGCCGGCTGCGGCGTGGCGCTGAAGCTGGTCCTGGCCCTGGGCGGCGAGAACCGGGAGGACGCCCTGTTCGCCCGATACTGCACCTTGGCCGCCATCGGCACCATCGCCGATGTCATGCGGATGGAGGGGGAGAACCGGACCATCGTCTCCTGTGGTCTGGAGGCCCTGCCCCACACGGATTTTGTGGGCGTTCATGCCCTTTTGAAGGAGGCGGGCCTGCTGGGCAAGCCCATCACCTCCATCCAGATCGGTTTCGTGCTCTCCCCCCGCATCAATGCCGCGGGGCGCATGGGCGCGGCGGACCTGGCCGCCGACCTGCTGGAGACGGACGACCCGGCCCGGGCCGAGGAGATGGCCCGGCAGCTGTGCGATCTGAACCGGGAGCGGCAGGCTGTGGAGCAGGCCATCTGCGCCGACGCCATCCACCAGATCGACAAGCTTCGCAGTGAGGACCGGAATGCTTTGGTGCTGTCCAGTGAAAACTGGCATCAGGGCGTGGTGGGCATCGTGGCCTCCCGGCTCTCTGAAAAATACTCCTGTCCCAGTTTTATGATCCACCTGAAGGATGGCACGGGCAAGGGCTCCTGCCGCTCCTACGGCGGGTTCAACCTCTTCGCGGCGCTGGAGTCCTGCGCCGACCTGCTGGACGGCTTCGGTGGTCACGAACTGGCGGCGGGCTTCACCATCCCTGAGGAAAATATCGGTGCCTTCCGCACCCGGATGAACCGTTACGTCCGCTCCGTCTCCGGCGGGGAGCCGCCGGTCTCCTCTCTGGAAATCGACGCGCCCATCACCTGTCCCGCAGACGTGACCCTTTCCGAGGTGGAGCATCTGAGCCAACTGGAGCCCTACGGTGCCGGCAACCCCCGCCCCACCTTCGCCCTCCTGGGCGCCACGGTGGATGCCATCCAGTCCGTGGGTCAGGGCAAGCATTTAAAACTCCGCCTGTCCAAGGGCACCTGCCGGTTTGACGCCATCTTCTTCTCCGTGACAGCGGAGGAGTGCGGCATCGCCGCCGGGATGCGGGTGGACGCCGCTTTCTATCTCCAGGCCAACACCTTCCGGGGCAATACGACTCTGCAATTGCAGCTCATCGACATTCGCCCCTCTTTAACGCCCAGCCGCCACGAGGCGGAGGCCCTGGAGCTGGTACACCGCCTGATGGACGGCCGCCCCATCTCCGCTCAGGAAAAAGCCCGTCTCCGGGCTTCCCGGGACCAGTTCGCCGCCTGCTGGGTGGTGCTGGAGCGGCATCTGCGGCAGGGGAAGGTGGAAGAGGAACTGCTGCCATTCCTCCGGCAGTTGGCCGCCCAGGCCGGCGGCAGTGAGAGCTTCCTCCGCACGGCTCTGGCGCTGCAGGTCTTTCGGGAGCGGGGACTGATCTCCCTGTCCCTTCGGGACAGCCGGCTCTCCCTGTGTCTCAACCACACCCAGGGGAAGGTCGATCTGTTCGGCTGTCCCTATCTCGTCCGACTGCAGGATGCCGTTAATCGGAATTGAGGTGATCTGATCATGACAATTCAGGAACAATACGAGCTGCTGGAAAAAACCGTCCGGGGGTATAACCCTGCCGCCGACTTTGCCCAGATCCGCGCCGCTTTCGAGTACGCCGACAAGTGCCACGAGGGCCAGAAGCGCAAGAGTGGCGAGCCTTATATCATCCATCCGCTGGCGGTGGCCCAGATCGTAGCGGAGGAACTGAAGCTGGACTCCGAGTCCATCGAGGCCGCTCTGCTCCACGACGTCATCGAAGATACGCCCGCCACCCACGAGGACGTAGCCAAGCTCTTCTCTCCCACCATCGCCGACCTGGTGGAGGGCGTCAGCAAGCTGACCCGTATCCAGTACGCCACCAAGGAAGACGAGCAGATGGAGAACCTGCGGAAGATGCTCATTGCCATGAGCAAGGACATCCGGGTCATTCTCATCAAGATTTCCGACCGGCTCCACAACATGCGGACCATGGAGTACCAGTCCCCTGAAAAGCAGAAGCAGAAATCCCTGGAGACCATGGAGATCTATGCCCCCATCTCCCATCGGCTGGGCATGCAGCGCATCAAGTGGGAGCTGGAGGACCTGTCCTTAAAATATCTGGACCCCATCGGCTATGAGGAAATCGTCTCCAAGCTGGATGCCAAAAAGGCGGAATACGAGGCCTTCATGCTGCGCACCCAGGACCAGATTGATCAGCGTCTGAACGAGCTGAACATCCAGCACATCGTCTACGGCCGGATGAAGCATCCCTACTCCATCTACCGGAAGATGTTCAACCAGAATAAGTCCCTGGACGAGATTTTCGACCTGTTCGCCTTCCGGGTCATTGTGGAAAACGTGGGCGATTGCTACAACGTGCTGGGCGTTATCCACGACATCTACAAGCCCATCCTGGGCCGGTTCAAGGACTATATCGGCACCCCTAAGCCCAACGGCTACCAGTCCCTCCACACCACTGTTATGGGCACCGACGGCTATCCCTTTGAGGTGCAGATCCGCACCCGGGAGATGCACGAGGTCGCCGAATACGGCGTGGCCGCCCACTGGAAATACAAACAAAACGGCCAGGGCGCCGGCACCGAGGGCCGGTACGAATGGGTCCGGCGCCTGCTGGAAAACCAGGAGGGCGCCGATGCCGAAGAATATATCCACTCTCTGAAAATCGACATGTTCTCCGACCAGGTGTTCGTGTTCACGCCCAACGGCGACGTGCAGAACCTGCCCGCCGGCGCCACGCCCATTGATTTTGCCTACGCGGTCCACTCCGCCGTGGGCAACCACATGGTGGGTGCCAAGGTCAACAACCGCATCGTCACCTTTGACCATGTGCTGAAAAACGGTGACATTGTGGAGATTCTAACCTCCAAGGCCGCCAAGGGCCCCAGCCGGGACTGGATGAAGATTGCCAAGAGCAGTGAGGCCCGTAGCAAGATCCGTCAGTGGTTCAAGAAGGAGAAGAAAGAGGAGAACATCGCCAACGGCCGGGCCGCCTTTGAGGCGGAGTTGAAGCACTGCGGCATCGCCATGCGGGATGTCACTGATCCGGAAAATCTGCCGGGGCTTCTGAAAAAGGTCTCCTACGGCTCTCTGGACGAGATGTACGCCGCTATCGGCTACGGCGGCTTCACCGCTCAGAAGGCTGTCAGTCGGATGCACGGCGAACTGCAGCGCATCGCCAAACAGCACCAGTTGGAGGCCCAGGCGGCCGAAACCGCTGCCGCCGCCAAGACCAGCAAGCAAGCGGAAGAGCCTCATATCCCCGCCCCCAAGCGGGTCAAGAGCGAGCAGGGCATCATCGTGGAGGGTCTGGACAACTGCCTCGTAAAGTTCTCCAAGTGCTGCACGCCTGTGCCCGGCGACGACATCGTGGGCTTTATCACCCGGGGCTACGGCGTCTCCGTCCACCGGGCAGACTGCCCCAACGCCTCCAAGCGGGACGATCCCAGTCAGTCGGGCCGGTGGATCAAGGTCTCCTGGGGCAATGACACCAACGACAGCTATCCCACCACGCTGGAGGTGGTCTGCAAGGACCGGAGCAATCTGCTGCTGGATATCTCCGCCGCTCTCTCCACCACCAACACCTTCGTGCTGGGCATCAACTCCCGCAGCACGGAGGACGAATTCGCCATCTTCCGCATTGAAGTCCGCATGCGGGACTCCCAGCAGCTGAAAGTCCTGATGAACAAGCTGCATCAGATTTCCGGCGTTTTGAAAGTTACCCGGCCGGCAGGATAATACAAAGGAGGATTTCCCATGCGCGCAGTTGTCACCCGCGTGAAACACGCCTCCGTCACCATTGACGGCAAGGTCAACGGCCAGATCGGCGAGGGCTTTCTGGTCCTGCTGGGCGTAGGCCCCGCTGATACGGAGGAGACCGCCGACAAACTGGCGGACAAAATCTGCAATCTCCGCGTCTTTGAAGATGAAAACGATAAGATGAATCTGAATCTGGAGCAGGTGGGAGGCAGCCTCCTGGTGGTCTCCCAGTTCACCCTGTACGCTGACACCTCCTCCCGCCGTCCCGGCTTCTCCGGCGCGGCGAAGCCGGACCTGGCCATTCCGCTGTACGAGCGGTTCATGGCCCACTGCCGGGAGCGGGGCTTCACGGTGGAACACGGCGAGTTCGGCGCCAAAATGGAAGTGGATTCCCTGAACCACGGCCCTGTGACCATCCTGTTCGACACCGACCGCCCCTGATTTCCCATCAATTCCATCTCTGTGGAGGTCTCTATGGATATCCAAATTTTGCAGGTGGGTCCCATCGGGACCAACTGCTATCTGCTCTGCGATGAAACGGAAAAGCTGTGTGCCGTGGTGGACCCCGGCGGGGACGCCGCCCGGGTGGCCGCCGCTGTGGTGGACACCGGCTGCGCCCCCTGCGCCATCCTGCTGACCCACGGCCACTACGACCACACCGGCGGCGTGGCGGAGCTGCGGGCCAAGTGGCCCGATGTCCCCGTGTACCTGAACCACCGGGACCAGTACGAGGGGGACGCCTACCTCCAGCAGCTGTTCCCGCCGGTGCCCGGCGCGAAGGACTACGACGAGGGCGACACCATTCAGGTGGGCGGTCTCACGGTGGATGTGATGGCCACGCCCGGCCACTCCGAGGGCAGCGTCACCCTGCTGTGCGGCGACGTGCTGCTGTGCGGCGACACTTTGTTCGCCGGCTCCTGCGGCCGGACGGATTTCCCCGGCGGCAGCGTGAAGAAGATCATGGCCTCCCTGAAACGCTTGGGCAGTCTGGAGGGCGATCTCCAGGTGTATCCCGGCCACATGGAGACCAGCACCCTGGACCAGGAGCGGTCCTGGAACCCCTATCTCCACCAGGCCATGCAGGAGTAACAAAACATGAAACTGGTATTGAACGGCCACGATGAGCGGTACGTGGTGGAGCAGAGCCTGATGAACCTGTTCCCCGGCGAGCTGCCCGTCTATGAGCCTGTGCAGCCCGGCGACGAGAGCTGGGCCATCATCACCCTGCGGGAGTCCGAGGCCGACTGCCGCGTGACGGTGGAGCTGCGCCACGGCGGAAAGACCGCCGCCCAGAGCTGCCGGGCCGTCCTCTCCGGCACGGATTTTGAAAAAGAGGGCCAGCGGCGCCACGCCATCGCCCGGGGCTTCTTCCTGGCGGCCCGGGCCGTCACCGGCGTCACGCCGCCCTGGGGGATGCTGACCGGCGTCCGGCCCGACAAGCCCGTCACCTGGGCCCTGGCGGGCGGAAAGACGCCGGAGGAGGCCGCGGCCATGCTGGAGGAGGATTACTTCGTCACCCCCGAGCGGGCCGCTCTGGCCCTGGAGACCGGCTCCACGGCCCTGACCGCTTCCCGCAAGCTGGGGCCGAAGGACATCGCCGTGTACGTTGGCATCCCCTTCTGCCCCACCCGCTGCGCCTACTGCTCCTTTGTCAGCCAGTCGGTGGAGCGGAGCTTCGCCTTGGTGCCGCCCTATGTCGACGCCCTGATCGAGGAGATCAAAGCCGGTGGGAAGATGGTCCGGGAAGAGATGCTGCGGTGCCGCGCCTTCTACATGGGCGGCGGCACGCCCACGACCCTGACAGCGGAGCAGATGGACCGGGTGCTGACGGCCTTTGAGGAGTCCTTTGACCTGTCCCCCTGCGAGGAGATCACGGTGGAGGCGGGCCGTCCAGACACCATCACGGCGGAGAAGCTGGCGGTGCTGAGGGCCCACGGCGTCACCCGGGTCTCCGTCAACCCCCAGACCATGGAGGACCATGTGCTCCGGGCCATCGGCCGGTGCCACACGGCCGGAGATATCGAGGCCGCCATGGAGCTGGTGGAAAAATATGAGTTTCCCCATGTGAACATGGACCTGATCGCCGGTCTCCCGGAGGATAGCCCCGAGGGCTTCCGCCGGTCCCTGGACCGCTGTCTGGCCTTCGGCACGGACAATGTCACGGTCCACACCCTGGCACTGAAAAAGGGCAGCCGCATCCTGCTGGAAGGGCTGTCCATCCCCGGCCCCGAGGCCGTGGCGGAGATGCTGGACTATGCCGCCCCCACCCTGCGGAGCGCCGGTTACGGACCCTACTACCTGTACCGGCAGAAGTACATGTCCGGCAGCTTTGAAAACATCGGCTGGTGCCGCCCCGGTGCGGAGTGCTGGTACAACGTCTATATCATGTCGGAACTGTGCTCCATCCTGTCCTTCGGCGCCGGCGGGTCCACCAAGATGGTGGAGCCCGGCACCAACCACATCGAGCGGGTGTTCAACCTCAAGTACCCCAAGGAGTACACGGAGCGCCCCGAAAAATGCCTTGCCAACCAGGCGGCGTTTGCCGCATTCTATCACCAGCTGCCCTAAGCCGCAGCTGCCACACTTTGAAAGGAGCCAACTGATATGCCGTATTCTCTGACGCAGATCAATGAAGCCATCCGCAGCGATCCTCAGGCGTTTGTCGAAGAATGTGACGCCGCCTTTGCCAAGAAGGTGGAAAACGCAGCGAAAAAGATCGCCGACCACCGCACCGAGTCCCATGTCATCCTGCTCTCCGGCCCCTCCGGCTCCGGCAAGACCACCACCGCCCTGAAAATCGAGGAGCAGCTGGAGAAAATGGGCATTGAGACCCACACCGTCTCCATGGACAACTATTTCAACACCATTGACCCGGAGACCGCTCCCCGGAATCGGGAGGGCGCCATCGACTACGAGTCTCCCTTCTGCCTGGACATCGACCTGTTGAACCGGCACTTCGCCATGCTGGACCGGGGTGAGACCATTCACGTGCCCAAGTATGAGTTCGCCCGGCAAATGCGCTCCGATATCATGTCCCAGCCCATGCGCCTGGGTCCCGACGAGCTGGCCATCTTTGAGGGCATCCACGCCCTGAACGACATCATCGTGGGCAAGAATCCCCACGCCTTCAAGCTGTACATCGCCGCCCGCAGCAATCTGGTGGACGACGAAGGGAAGGTCGTGTTCCAGCACGCCTGGCTGCGGCTGTGCCGCCGTATTGTCCGGGACTACAAGTTCCGGGGCAGCGACGCCAGCTTCACCCTGAAAATGTGGGCCAACGTCCGCCGGGGCGAAAAGCTGTACATCTCCCCCTACAAGGAGAACGCCGATTTGATGTTCGACTCCTCGCTGGCCTTTGAGTTCTCCGTGCTCAAGCCCTTTGTGGTGCCTCTGCTGGAGGCCATCCCCGCCGGAAAGTACGACGTGGTGGATGACATGCTGAAGGGCTTTGAGCAGATCGAGGCTCTGGACGAGAAGTACGTGGCTCCCAACTCCCTGGCAAGAGAATTCATCGGCGGAAGCACCTACGACAATCATTGAGGGAGGTTTTCCTTATGAACGAAAAGCTGTATGAACTGCTGGACACCATCCAGCGTACCGCCGTCCAGGCCAGCGACGTGGCCGCCGATGCCGCCTACGGCGTCAGCAAAAAGGCCGGAGAGCTGCTGTCCGTGGCAAAGCTGAACATCCGGGTGGTGGAGTTGAAAGCCGAGGTCAACACGGCGCTCCGGGAGCTGGGCGAGATGCTCTACGCCACCCACACCGGCGATCCCACGGATTCCGAGACACTGCTGGCAAAGCTGGAGAGCATTGACGCTCTGAAAACCCAGATCGCGGACCTGAACGCCCAGATCGGCCGGGAGCAGGCCGCCGCTGCCTGTCCCACCTGCGGCGCCGCCATTCAGGAGGGCGACCAGTTCTGCCGGGAGTGCGGAGGGAAGCTGTGATGGAAACCTATACCTACGCGCAGTATCAGGAGAGTGCGGAGGCTCTGCGGGCCCGGCTGGGCGGCTTCACGCCCCGTATCCTGCTGATTTTGGGCTCCGGCCTGGGCGCTCTGGGCGACGAGGTGGAAGATCCCATCACGGTATCCTATGACGAGGTCCCCCACATGAAGCACTCCACCGCCCCGGACCACAAGGGCCGCTTTCTCTTTGGACGCCTGTCCGGCCAGGACGTGGCCGTCATGCAGGGCCGTCTCCACACCTATGAGGGCTGGTCCTTCGCGGATGTCAGCTATCCCGTCCGGGTGCTGCGGCTGCTGGGAGCAGAGACGCTGATCGTCACCAACGCCGCCGGCGCGGTGAACACCGCCTTCTCCGCCGGAGATATCATGCTCATCACCGACCACATCAAGCTCTTCGGCGTCAGCCCTCTATGCGGCGCCAACATCGACGAGTTCGGCCCCCGCTTCCCGGATATGAGCCATGTCTACACCCCTGCTCTCCAGGACGCCGCCCGTCAGGCCGCGAAGGAGCTGGGCATTCCCCTGCGCCAGGGCGTGTACATGTTCTTCCCCGGTCCCCAGTACGAGACTCCCGCCGAGGTGCGGGCCGCCCGTCTTCTGGGCGCTGACGCGGTGGGCATGTCCACCGTGCCGGAGGCCATCGTGGCCGCTCACTGCGGCATGAAGGTGCTGGGCTTCACCCTGTGCACCAACATGGCGGCGGGCGTGCTGGACCAGCCCCTTGACGGCGAGGAGGTCATTGCCGCCGGTTTGGCGGCGGGGCCGAAATTCACGGCCCTGGTAAAAGCCTGCCTGGAACGGGTATAATGTGCCGTCTGGCGCAATAGGCTACATAAGAATTTCATGCATTTCTTATTTTGAGGTAACTTCTTCATGTCGAATCAAAAAAAGCAATCCTTTTTGGGCGGTGCCGCCATTCTGGCGGCGGCTGTCGCCATCGTGAAGGTCATCGGTGCTGTCTATAAGATTCCCTTCGGCAACATCGTCGGCAGCGAGGGGCAGACGTATTTCAACGTTGCCTACAATATCTATAACGTGCTGCTGACCATCTCCACCGCCGGTCTGCCGCTGGCCATCTCCAAGCTCACCAGTGAGGCTCACGCCCAGGGGCGGGAAAATCAGAAGCGGAAGATTTTCCGCACCGCCATCTGGCTGTTCTTTGCGCTGGGTCTGGTAGGTGCACTGCTCATGTACTTCGGCGCTGCCCAGCTGGCGGACTTTATGAATGAGCCCCTGGGCTACTGGCCCATTAAGGCCCTGGCGCCCGCGGTGTTCTGCGTGTGTCTGCTGGCCTGCATGCGGGGCTATACCCAGGGCCAGAGGAACATGACGCCCACCGCCGTGTCTCAGATCCTGGAGGCGCTGTGCAAGCTGTTTCTGGGCCTGACGCTGGCCTGGTACTTCCTGAAGCTGGGCATGGGGCTGGATATTGCCGCGGCAGGTGCCATTCTGGGCGTCACCGTGGGAACCGTCCTGTCCATGTGCTTCCTGGTCGTCTATCTGCTGACCCACCGGGACCGCGGCGAGTCTCTGGATGTGCCGGACAGGGCCGGAGCGCTGATGAAGCGGATCCTCGCCATCGGCATCCCCATCACCCTCAGCAACTCCGCCATGAGCATCATCACGCTGATCGACACGAAAAACGTGCTGGGGCGGCTGCGGACCATCCCGGAGCTGGCGGATTCCGCCGCCACGCTGTTCGGTCAGTACCAGTTCGGCATGAACCTCATCAATCTGCCGCCGTCCTTCGTCTATCCCGTCACTATGAGCCTGATCCCCTTCGCGGCGGCGGCTCTCAGCCGGAAGGACCACGCAGGTGCGGGCCGCATCGTCTCCTCCGCCTTCCGCATCATTGCCACTCTGGCCATTCCCGCCGGTGTGGGCCTCAGTGTGCTGGGCGGTCCGGCTCTGATGATGCTCTATCCCCGCCAGCAGGCGGACGCCATGGCTGCCGGCCCCCATATGCGCTGGCTGGGCATCGCCTGCATCTTCATCTGCATCATGACCTTGACCAACGCCATCTTACAGACCTACGGCAAGGAGAGGATTCCCATCTTCACCGTCATCGCCGGCGGCATCACGAAAATCGTGATGAACTATATCCTGGTGGGGAATCCTGATATCAACATCCACGGCGCGCCCATCTCCACCCTGTGCTGCTACATGGTCATCGTGGGGCTGAACCTGTTCTTCGTGTGGAAGTACTCCCCGGAGAAGCCCCACTATATCCAGCTGTTCGCAAAGCCGGTCCTGGCCTCCGTCCTCATGGGCGGCGCCGCCTGGGCGGTGTACGGCTTCGTGAACCGGGCCCTCGCCGGCAGTCACTCCGCCTACGGCGCCAACGCCATCGCCACGATGGTGGGCATCTGCGCCGGCGTGGTGGCGTATGCCATTCTGGTCATCGCCCTGCGCATTCTGCGGGCGGAGGACGTCCGCTCCATTCCCCACGGGGAGAAACTTGTCAAACTTCTGCACCTGAAGTAAAAAAGTCCTGAAATTTCAAGGCTTTTCTGCGAATATTCTTGCAAAGGCAGGCAATGTATGGTAGATTTTCAATGTAAGAGCCGCTATGGCTGGGAGGACTTCCTGGAAATCATGAAGCTCCTCCGCTCCCCCGGCGGCTGTCCCTGGGACGCGGAGCAGACCCACGCGTCCATCCGCCGGAATTTTCTGGAGGAGACCTATGAGGTCCTGGACGCCCTGGACCGCGACGACCCCCACGCCATGTGCGAGGAACTGGGGGATGTTTTGATGCAGGTGGTGTTCCACACCCAGATTGAGACCGAGCGGGGCCACTTCACCATGGACGACGTGGTGGACGGCGTGGCCCAAAAGCTGGTGTACCGACACCCCCATGTATTTGGCGGCACCATGCAGGCCGACAACAGCGAGCAGGTTCTGGTGAACTGGGAGGTTTTGAAGCGGCAGGAAAAAGGCCAGCGCTCCACCTCCGACGCCATCGAGTCCGTGCCCCACACCCTGCCTGCCCTGTGGCGGGCAGAAAAGGTCCAGAGCAAGACCGCCAAGGCCGGCTTTGACTGGAAGGACGCCGTCAGCGCCCTGACCAAGCTGGAGGAGGAGGTCCGGGAGTTGCGGGAGGCTCTGGAGTCCGGTAAAGACACCGATGCGCCCCACGGCATCCGGGAAGAGGTGGGCGACACACTGTTCATGGCCGCCAAGGTGGCCCAGATGACCGGCGTGGACCCGGAGGATGCCCTCCACCGCGCCTGCGACAAATTCGACGCCCGCTTCCGCCAGGTGGAGGCCGGGGCGGACAAGCCCCTCTCGGAGTGCTCCGGGGAGGAGCTGCTGGCCCTCTGGCGGGCCGCCAAGCAATAGGAGTCTTCAACGCGTGATTCGCGTTAAGAGAATAAATTGACATCCACAAACGATTTTATAGGAGGATACTATCCATGAACAAAGCTGAACTGATCAACGCCGTCGCCGCTTCCACCGGCTTCTCCAAGAAGGACGCGGAGACTGTTGTCTCTGCCACTCTGGACGCCATCACCGCCGCTCTGCAGGAGGGTGAGAAGGTCCAGCTGGTCGGCTTCGGTTCCTTTGAGGTCAAGAAGCGCGCTGCCCGCATCGGCCGCAATCCCAAGACCAAGGAGACCATTGAGATTCCTGCTTCCGTGGTGCCCGTGTTCAAGGCCGGCAAGGCTCTGAAGGACAGCGTCTCCAAGTAATTCGCATTCAGAGTCTCTTTTCCTTGCGAAAAGGCAAACAATCGCCAAAAGCTGCCGGCACCAAGGTGCCGGCAGTCCTTGTTTGGAGGGTTTTCTATGCGTTTGGACAAATATCTGAAGGTAGCCCGGCTCATCAAGCGGCGGACCGTGGCCAACGAGGCCTGTGACAACGGTCTCGTCACCGTCAACGGCAAGCCCGCCCGGGCGTCTTATGACGTCAAAGTGGGGGACCAGATCACCATGCGGTTCGGCGTCCGCACCGTCACGGTGGAGGTCCTGTCCCTCCAGGAAACAGTGAAACAGGCCGATGCCGCCGCGCTGTACCGGGAAATTGGGTGGTAAGGCATATTCGTCCCGCCGTCCCCATATCATGGGGACAGGGGAGGGACGAGGAAATGAACGATTACAACACGGTACCCGCGGCCGGACACCGACTGGAACTCATCGGCCGGGAGCATCTGGTCATCTCCGGCGTGGAAGATGTGGAGCGTTTTGACGAGACCGGCATCGTCATGTCCACCTCCGCCGGGACCCTGGTGGTCACGGGAGAGGACCTGCACATCGGCAAGCTGTCTCTGGACGGCGGCGAGCTCCACGTGGACGGCCGCATCGACTCCCTGTCCTATGAAGACCAGGGACCTGCCCGGGGCGGATTTTTCAGCCGGCTGTTCGGCTCTGCATGACGAACGAGATTTCCCACCAGCTACTGGTCTTTGGTCAGTCCATCCTGCTGGGGCTGTCCATAGGCCTGCTGTATGACCTGTTGCGTCCCTTCCGTCTGCGGCTGCCCCGACTGACTGGATTGCTGGATGGGCTGTACTGCCTGACCGTGGGCTGTGCCGTGTTCCTTTTTCTCCTAGGGCAGGCCGAGGGGCAGCTCCGGGGCTTTGTGGTCCTGGGGGCCGTGGGCGGAGCCGTGCTGTTTTTCTGCGCCTTCTCCGAATTGCTGCGGCCCGTATGGGCCTTTTGGGTCGACACACTGGCCTACTTGTTACATCTGTTGTCTTTTCCGTTGCTTTGGGCCAAAAATTTCTGCAAAAAATTGGCCCGCCGCGGAAAAAATCTCTTTTATTTTGCGGGAAAATGCTTTACAATAAGAAACACCGGATATGTGTTTTCATCCCGGAAAGGAGGCGGCAGATATGGCAAAAGTGGAAAAAAAGTCCCGGAAAAAGCAGCGCGTCCGCAGCAGCCTGCTGACCAAGCTTCTGCTGTTGGTCCTTCTGGTCGCCGTGGGATGGCAGCTGTACGATCTCCACGGCCAGGTGGCAAACGCCCAGGCGGAAAAAGAGCGTCTGGCCGCAGAGGTCGAGACCACCCGGCAGGAGAATGAGGCCCTGGCGGCGGATATTGCCGAGGGCGGCACTGCTGAGAAAAAGCAGGAGATCGCCCGGGATGAACTGGGCTGGGTCGGTCCCGGCGAGTATGTGTTTTACAATAGGAGCAACTGATCGGTGTCGGGCGACGAGGGGGGCGGCCGCTCCCCCCGCTTGTATCCAGCGCCGGTCTTTTTTTGATAAGCTGCGTCCGGATTAGGAGCCGGGTCCAGTGAAAATCACGGAAGGAGAAACTAAGTACTGTATGGAGCCACAGGTTGGGAGCATTCTGGAAGGCAAGGTGACCACGATCACCAAATTCGGCGCGTTCGTCGCTCTGGAGGGCGGCAAGTCGGGTTTGGTACATATCTCGGAGATTGCCAACACGTTCGTAAATGATGTACACGATTTTCTGCAGGAGGGGCAAACCGTCAAGGTGTTGGTCCTCTCCACGGAGAACGGAAAGATCAATCTTTCCATCAAAAAGGCCCTGCCGCCCCAGGAACGGCCCGTTTCCCGCGGTCCCCGGCCCATGGGTTCCCGGCCCGCAGGCCCCCGTCCCGCCGGTACGGCGGCGCCCCGGCCCGCTCCCCAGAACCGGACGTACAGCCACGCGGCGCAGCAGCCTCTACCGCCCTCCAGCGACCAGTCTTTTGAGGATAAGCTCAAGCAGTTCCTCTCCTCCTCCGAGGGAAAGATGGCCGATCTGAACCGTAGCATTGACGGCAAGCGTGGCGGCGGACGCAGAAGAAGATAAGCATTCCAGAGGACCGCAGACGCGGTCCTCTTTTTTACGCCAATCTGCCGGCAATAAAAAAGGGCCGCCCGGCAATTCTGCCGCGCGGCCCAAACGGGTGGGATATTGGAAAGCTTCCTCTATCATAATAGCATTGCCCTTTGTCCTTGTAAATAGGAGGTTTTGCCGCTTTTCCACTGCTTTTGTCGAAGTTTATCGCCATTCCGTTCTCTCTTGAACTTTTTATAAATCTCGTACTCTTTCCTCTGGTCAAAGGCAAACATGTGTGTTATACTAAACCAAAGAGAGGACTCCGCCTCTCTTCCACACGAAAGGAGCGATCTCGATGAAGTATACCTACGCCTGCAAGAAAGTCTCTCTGAATGATTCCATCAAGGAGTATGCCGAGAAGCGGATCTCCAAGCTGGAGCGCTATTTCCGGGAAGATGACACCAGTGCCTTTGTCACATTTTCTGTTGAGAAAGACCACTTGTGCACCGTTGAGATCACCATCCGAGGCGGCGGCACGCTTCTCCGCGCCCAGACGGAGGCTCCGGATGGCGACATGCGCGGTGCCATCGATGCCGCTGTGGGCTATATCGAGCGCCAGATTTTGAAGAACAAGACCCGCTTGGCCAAGCGCCTGCGCAGTGAGGGCTTCCCGCCTGCCGCTCCCGCCGATGACTTCGAGGTGGCTGAGGAAAAGGAGTTCAACATCGTCCGCACCAAGCGCTTCGCGGTCAAGCCCATGAGCCCCGAGGAGGCCATTTTGCAGATGAATCTGCTGGACCACGACTTCTTCGTGTTCCGCAGCAGCGAGGATGACAGCCTGTGCATTGTCTATCAGCGCAAAAACGGCGGCTATGGTTTGATCGTCACGGACGAGGAAGAATGACATACATACAGGGAGGCCGAAAACGGCCTCCCTTTTTTGCGAAAAATTGCGGTTTTTCCGCAAATGCTTGCCTTGGAGGCAGTTATTTGTTATACTGACCTGGACTCTCACCGGAGAGTGAAAATAAACAAAGGACTGTAACGGATTCATGAAAATGATTTTTTTAGTGGACGGCGACAACAATATCGGCACCGGCTTGGAGGGCATTGACATGCTCTCTGAGCAGGACACCGTCCTCATCTTCTATCAAAAGACCGGTCTGGCGCTCTCTAAGATTCAGAAGCTCTGCGCCGGCACAAAAGCCAACGTTCAGTACGTGGAAAGCGTTCGGGGCGGCAAAAACGCCATTGATTTCCAGATCATTACGGAGTTGGGGGTTCTGGTGGGACGGCGGGAAACAGACTACGCCTACGTCATCAGCCAGGACAAAGGCTATGCGGCGTCTATCGACGCTTTGCGGGCCCGGTATGCCGACGCCTTTCAGGAGGTAGACCTGCGCCCCTCCATTGAGTCCTGCCTCAGCCTTCCCTTTGTGCTGAAGGCCGCCGACCGTCAGGCCCTGTGCAACGCCCTGGTAAAGGAGTACGGCGCCGCCCAAGGCAGCGCCCTGTACAACCATTTGAAAGCCATCTTCCAGGCTCCGGAAGCCCCCGCTGAGCCAGAGGAAAAGCCCGCCAAGACATCCCGGCCCCACCGGAACTACCGCAGGAAAAAAGCTGCCGTCGAAAAGGCAGCGGAATAAGACAACAACGCCCGGCCTTCCCAGGCCGGGCGTTGTTTGTATAGAATGGTTTCATCGGCATCCATGGCTCCCGGTTAACCGGGACTGCGCTCTTTCCGATTTTCAGGCTTTTCCACCCAGAGCGTCTCAATCCTGATGGTCCACCTCATACATGTGGGCAATGAGGTCCAGCAACTTGTTGGTATAGCCCCACTCGTTGTCATACCAGGCGATGAGCTTTACAAAGTCGTCGTCCAGCATGATGCCCGCCGTCTCATCGAAGATACAGGTCTGGGAGAAGCCGGTCAGGTCCGAGGAAACCACCTGGTCCCGGGTGCAGGTGATGATGCCCTTCATGCTGTTCTTGGAGGCGTTCTCCATGGCCACGCACACATCATGATAGGTGGCGGGCTGGATGAGCCGGGCCGTCAGGTCCACCACAGACACGTCGTTGGTGGGCACCCGGAAGCTCATACCGGTCATCTTGCCCTTCAGCTCCGGGATGACCTCGCCCACAGCCTTGGCAGCGCCGGTGGTAGAGGGAATGATATTGCCCAGGACGCTGCGGCCGGTGCGCCAATCCCGGCCGGCCCGGGCGTCCACCGCCTTCTGTTTGGCCGTGGCGGCGTGAATGGTGGACATCAGGGCCTGCTTGATGCCGAAGGTATCATGGATAACCTTGGTCATAGGCGCCAGACAGTTGGTGGTGCAGGAGGCGTTGGACACCACGTCCATATCCGTGGTGTACTTCTTATGGTTCACGCCCATGACGAAAGTGGGCGTGCAGTCGTCCTTGGACGGGGCAGAGATGATGACCTTCTTCGCGCCATGGGTCAGGTGCACGGACGCCTTTTCCGTGGTGTTGTAAACGCCGGTGGATTCGATGATGTACTCCGCGCCGCAGTCGTCCCAGTGGAGTTGAGCCGCATCGCTCTCACTGTATACCCGAATTTTCTTCCCGTTGATGATCAGATTTTTGCCGTCATGTTCCACGCTGCCCTGGAACGTCCGGAACACGGAGTCGTATTTTACCTGGTAGACCATGTAGTCCAGGTCCGCGTTCCGCAGGTTGATACCGCAGATTTGATAGCTGTTGCAGCCCCGCTCCACCATGATCCGCAGCGCCACACGCCCGATTCGGCCGAAGCCGTTGATACCCACTTTAATAGCCATGACTCAGTTCCCTTCCACATCTTTATTCTGCCGGTGTCCCGGCCTGTGCTCATTTCATTATAATGCAATTTCCGAAAATTTAAATAGTTTTTACGTAATAATTGCGTATTAATTTTTATTATTTCTTATGAGAATTACACAGTTTTCCAGAGACAGCTTTTTTGCCTGATTCGACAAAATTCGACAAAGTTCTTGTTTTTGCATTTTGTTTTTGCTATTCTGTTGGTGTTTCAGGCAGGCATTTCCTGGTTTGGCCGGGATTCCTGCCGCAAATGCTACATTCAGCACGCAAAGTGCTTGAAAGGAGCTTTTCATGGAGCCGGATCAGAATCCGTTGGCCTCTCTGTTCCCCAATATTTCCGCTCAACTGCGCAGTGCTCTCAGCAACCTGCATCTGGCCGCGGCCCAGCTGGCTCCCGCCAGCGCCCGGGAGCAGGACCCCGCTCTGGACGCCCGTGCCGCTCTGCTGGACCAGAGCTATTACCAGCTGCTGCGGCTGGTCAACAGCCTCTCCGCCGCGGCCTGTCTCTCCGATAATACGCCGTTGCGGCTTCAGGACCGGGACATCGTGGCCCTGGTAAGCGATTTATGCGACCGTGCCGGGTCCCTGGCCCCGCTGCTGGGGCTGGAGCTGCGGTTCGTCTGCGCGTTGGACTGTCATATCTGTGCCATCGCTCCCGACGCCGTGGAGCAGCTGCTCTATCATCTTCTGTCCAACGCCTTCAAGTTCACCCCCGCCGGCGGGATCGTCACAGTGGAGCTGCGGGTAAAGGGCAGCTTTGTCCTCCTGTCCGTGGCCGATACTGGCTGCGGCATTTCTGAGGAACATCTGGTCACGCTGTTTGACCGTTATCTGCATCAGCATCCCATGGACCCGCCCCCCCACGGTGTGGGTCTGGGCTTGCCCCTGTGCAGCCATATCGCAAAGGGACACGGCGGAACGCTGATGGCCGAATCCCATCCCGGCAAGGGCAGCTGTTTTACCGTTTCCATCCCTGACCGGCAAGTGGGGGACACTATCTCCGATGTGCCCTTCGACTACGCGGGTGGATTCAACCGGACTTTGATGGCCCTGTCGGACGCCCTGCCCGCCAAAGCCTTTGTTCTGCGCAGCCAGAAGTGACAAACTTGGTCGTGAGATGACTCACGGCCAAGTTTTTGTTTGCATTTCCCGCGCTATCGGATACAATAGCAATATCGTTTCATTGAGAGGAGAATTTTCCATGTCACCCAAGCACGTGTGTGTCGCTATGAGCGGCGGTGTAGACAGCGCCGGCGCCGCCCTGCTGTTGCAGCGGCTGGGCTATAAGGTGTCTGGCGTTACGCTGCGGCTCCACGCCTATAAGGACCGTCCCGGCCTCTGCGGCTCGGCGGATGACATTGAGACCGCCAGAGCTGTCGCCGCACGCCTGGGTATTTCCCATACCGTGCTGGATCTGAGCAATCTTTTCCAGACCGCCGTCATGGACCGCTTTGTCTCCGAATACGTCAGCGGCCGCACGCCAAATCCCTGCATCGACTGCAACCGGGAGATCAAGTTCGGCGCCCTGCTGGACTGGGCGCTGGCCCACGGTGCCGATTTCATCGCAACCGGCCATTACGCCCGGGTGGACTATGACAAATCCACCGGCCGATGGCTGCTGCTGCGGGGACAGGACCCCAAAAAGGATCAGAGCTATGTGCTCTATCAGCTGACCCAGCGTCAGTTGGCCCACCTGCTGCTGCCCGTCGGCACCTATGAAAAACCGGCCCTCCGGGCGCTGGCCAGGGAGGCGGGACTGGATAACGCCGACAAGGCTGACAGTCAGGACATCTGCTTCGTTCCCGACGGGGACTATGTGGCCTTTCTGCGCCGGTACGGCGGCGTGAAACCGGTCCCCGGGGACTTCGTGGACCAGGCGGGGCATGTCCTGGGACGCCACAAGGGCCTGGAGTGCTACACCACTGGCCAGCGCAAGGGATTGGGTGTCAGCGCTGACACGCCGCTGTACGTACTCCGAAAGGAGCTGGACACAGGCAGAGTCATCCTGGGCCCCAACAGCGACCTCTTCACCCGGGAGCTGACGGCGGAGCGGATCAATTGGATTTCCATCCCCGAACTGACCGCCCCCATGTCCGTCACCGCCAAAACCCGGTACAGCCAGCGGGAGGCCTCCGCCGTGGCGGAGCCTTTGCCGGGCGGGCGCATCCACGTTGTGTTTGAGGAGCCCCAGCGGGCCATTACCGCCGGTCAGGCTGTGGTGCTGTACGACGGGGAAAGGGTCGTGGGTGGAGGTACTATCTGCGGGTAAAACGCAAAAGGGCGCCGCATTGCGGCGTCCTTCAAACTCATCGGTCACTGGTGATCCAGCTGTCCTGGAAAATCAGATCATCCACATCACCGGTATGATTTGTCTGGGGTCTCATCTTAATATCCTCCTTCGCGTTTAAGGTCTTTCTGACAGTATATGCATCACGGTCCGGAAAATTGCACGAAATCATGCATCGCAGAATTTGTCGAGTGATTTTTTATGGGATTTTTTGATTTTTTGCCCATCCGCCCTTGACAGGCACACGGGAACGTGGTATTCTAATCATTGCCGACAAGCTGCCGGTGTGGTGGAATGGTAGACACGGCGGACTTAAAATCCTCTGGTAGCAATACCGTACCGGTTCGAGTCCGGTCACCGGCACCACAGAATTTCATATCGCGGGGTAGAGCAGTTGGTAGCTCGTCGGGCTCATAACCCGGAGGTCGTAGGTTCAAGTCCTGCCCCCGCAACCATAAAACACCTGATTTCGTATGAAATCAGGTGTTTTTCTGCACTTTTTGCCTTAAAATAGTTTGGGTCAAAATTTGGGTCAGAGGTCTGACCCAAGCCGTGACCCAAACGGGAATATGTGAATTTAGTTCTGGGTAGCACAGCTCTCCTTTTATCGAGCCGTTTCTTGATGTTATTTCTAAATGTTGTTATAATTCAGCTATCCCCTTAGTCAAAAAAGAAGGAGCAGTCCAAAAATGAATATGAAACAGCTTGTTATTTGTTTGGGCGTCGCTGTTATTATCAATCTGGCACTTACGATATTCTTTATAACAAAGGTATTCCGCCTTGAAAAACGCGCAAAAAAACCGTTGCAACATCACAAAAGCCATTCAACGTCAAATGGCTCAAAAGGGATTTTTATCGGAATATTTCTTTTAATATTCGTAATTCTCATCATTTTGGCTGAAGCCCCTGCTGTTTTTATGGCGGTATATAAGATTCCTGGAGATGCCCCATTTTCAGACGGGCGATATGCTTTTTGGGGAAGTCTCTTGGGCGGAGCAATTGGCGGAATCGCCGCGCTATTAACGATATACTACACTATTCGGTATTATAACAAAAAAGATGCTGAACAAAAAAATCTGGAAGTATATCGTCAGCAGGTCACTAAAATCGATAAGATTATTTCGGCCATTAATAATCGCGATGTCATAAATTATGATTTTACTTACGCCCTCGGTTTTTCAAAAGAGTTGTTGCAAGAAATAATTAACTATAATGGACTTGTTTGCTGGCTGAAAGGCTTTTTTACCGAATATGGAATGGGGGTTTTAGGTAGTTTTCAGCAAGAATACATTGACCTACAAAAAGTGAAAAAGCCTTATTATAAGATTCAAGAAATTCTTAACGATAAAATCCATTTTATCCGTGGGTGTTTTTCTAGAGATTCTCAACTCGAGGAGAATGAGTGGAGGATAAAGCGCCCTTCTGTCATAGAGTTTCTTAATTTGCAACCAGAGTTACGGCAATGTGCAGAACGAATTGGCCACCTGGGCCTATATGAGAATGCAAACGAACTAATTCATAGCGACCCAACGCTTTCGTATATACTTGAGATTGAAGGCGGTGGATCGGCAGGATTATGGGCATCGCTAATCCATGACCCCCAAGGCGCGTTTAGTGGTGATCCTGATCAATATAATAGATGGAAAGAATTTAATACATGCGTTCAAAATCTATTAATCCATCTGTCCGAGTTTAAGATTACGGAGTATCAAAGAATAGTTGTTGAAGGCGAGGCCGTTACACTTCCACAATATTATATCAAAAAAGAAGGTTCCTTCATGCACGAAACAACTACTGTTGAAGAGTATCCGCCTAAGGAAGAAGTGGCTAGTAAACCTTAATGTATACAGAATCATTTCTGACATCTTATGCATTAAGATAAGCGCAAAATGGCGAGAGTCTTTGGCAGATTCTCGCCATTCTTTCTTTTTCAGATTGCGCCGGTTAATACGCTCGCCATCGTATTCGCCGCTTCCTTCTGCGCTGTTGTGGTAACATGGGCGTAGGTGTCCAGGGTGAATCCCGCCGAGAAGTGGCCCAGCATCCCGGAGACGGTCTTGATATCTACGCCGTTCTGGAGGGCTAACGTGGCGAAGGTGTGGCGCAGGTCGTGGAAACGGACTTTTGGTAGCCCTGCCCGTTTCAGCACTCGGTGGAGCATATGGAGGACACTGTCCGGGGAGATTGGGCCACCCGTGGGGGATGGAAATACGTATTGGCTGTTGCCGCCTTTTTTCTTCTGTGTTTTCAGAACGTCTATCGCATCCGCCGACAGCGGCAGGGTGCGGTAGGCGTTTTTCGTTTTCAAGGGGGCTTCCACGATCTCACCGTCGATGCGGGCGATCTGCCGCTGTACCCGGAGGCTGCCATGCTCCAAATCAATGTCGCTCCATTTCAAGCCAAGCAGCTCTCCCCGGCGCAGGCCGGTGGCCAGTTCGATGTAGTACATCTCGAACACCCCACTTTCTTTTGCCTCCCGCAGGAAAGAGGTCAACTGCTCGACGGGGAGAGTTTTCATCTCCCGGTGTTCGAGTTTTGGGAGGGCACAGGCGTCGGCTGGATTGGTCAGGATGAGTCTTTGCTCGATTGCCAGATTCAAGGCAGAGCAGATGATTTGGTTAATGTTCCGTACCGTCTTGGCGCTGAGGCCTTTTGGTTGCTTCTTGGATTCGATACGCTCCACTCGCCCATTTCCCAATAGCTTTTTGTAGAGTTTCTGCAATTCCAGAGAAGTAAGTTTATTCAACGGGATGCTGCCGATGTTGGGCTTGATGTGGTTCTCGATGTAGCCCCGATAGGTCTGGTGAGAGGATGGGCGGACTTTGATTTTGGCGTAGTTTTCAAACCAGACGTCCATCCATTGCCCGACTGTGTACTGGCCCACTTTGCTCATATCCAGTTTGGCAGAGTCCTCGATAGCCCGTTTCAGCTTTTCTTTGACCTCTGTCTGAGTCTTACCAAGGATATTCTTGTAGATGGTCTTGCCTGTTGCCGGGTCATGTCCTGCCGTGTAGCGGCCCTCCCAGCGGCCATCCTTTCGTTTGCGGATGCTGCCCTCGCCGTTGGCTCGTTTCTTTGCCATCAGTCATCCCTCCTCTGCTGCTGTCCCATCCGGTGTTCTTCTTCCTCCGCGAAGGAGTAGGGCGGCTCCATGCTCAGTTCGCTGATAATGCCCCAGGCCAGACGGAAACCTGCGGCGAAACTGGCGAGGGCGGTTTCGTCCCGCAGCTCTGCTTCCAGGTCCACCAATTTCAGAAGACTGCGGCGTTCCTGTTTGGCCTTGCCCTCAGTCAATGCCTGATGGATTTCGTTAATTTCCTGCCGCAGTTCCGGGAAATCCGGCTCCTTGAAGAATTGTCGCTGCAGTCCTCTCATGTATTCGTACATCGTATCGCCTCCTTGTCAGCGACACACAATACCATCCCCTGACCTTAATAGCCATCCCAACCGGGCAGAGTTATCAGATTGTTATCAATTGCGGTTTGAACTGCGCCGAGGCTTATTCTTTGTTTTGCGACGCAATTTTTGAGGGTGTTCGCCTGCCCAAAAAGGCATCTTCCGTTCTGGCGTTCGGCAGAGCGGAAGATGCCTTTTTGCTCACGATAGCATATCTTTCGGGGCATGCCCCCTACTTTTTTCTTGCGAGAGTAAGTTCTCGGGGGGTGACGACCGCAGAAGCCATATCACCCCTTCGATTTTGTCCCCACTTTGGAACTCCCCGAAAACCCCCGCAACTGCCCGCACTGCGGGCAGAAGTGACCGAACTAGGCGTCACGCTTGACGCCTGTTCTTTATCCTGCCTCAGCTTTCGTCCTCCGTCGGCTCCCGGAAACCGGCCCAAATCCGTTCTCACAGCCCTGGCCGGTGTCTGTTCCCGATTCTCCCGGCAAAGTCGCACACAACGGCTCACAAGGCCAACCAAGGTGTGAATGGACACTCATCGTTCCCTCCTGTGCCAATAAGTTCTTCTTTGATTACAGCGGTGAATTTTTTGCACCAGCGTTCCGCTGCGTTCATGCACCTTTCTCAGCACTCCGAATCCGAGCTGTACAGACTTTTGTACAAGCCTGTGCTCTATTATGTTTTCGCAAAAGCGATTTAAAATCGTAATCTCAGAAACCAACGTTGGCCCAAAAACCGCATGAATCGGAGGGAATATTTCCATGGGGGAAGAATTGATGCGCAAAGTCTGGGGCATCTGCGCAGACCGCTATGGTGCTGCTTTGACGGATATCATTTTCAACAGACTGCAGCAGGAGCTTCAAAATATTACCGTAAATGGCTTTTCCGAAGACTACTTGTCCACAAGCGGCATCTGCCTGGAGCTCCAGCACCGCAACGCATTACAGATCTGTCTTGGCACGGTTGGCAACTCATTTGTCGCCTACTTGTTAGGTATCACAGAGATCAATCCCCTCCCGCCACATTACCGCTGTCCTCACTGCAAGCGGGTAACCTTTGTATCGGACGTTTTGGATGGATTTGATTTACCGCCGCAGGATTGCCCTGTCTGCCGCACTCCCATGGAAGGTGACGGACATCATTTGCATACCGCATGGTTCACCGGGTGGGATGGAACTTGCCCACCAGCCTTTGGGGAGTTTAGGATGACTCCGAAGGGAATCCAAATAACAGAGCAGGCTTTGAAAAAACATTCTCCTCTGACACCGCTTGTATTCAGCAATGGCCGGTTCGCAGGCTGGTATCTTTGCAATTCAGAAAACCTGCGTCATGCGGAGTGGATACATCTCGCATATCCCGGACGTCCAAACCATATTGTACCGGGAGTGAAATACGACTGCGATCTGCCTGCGCCGCGTATTCTTATCCATGACAGTGTTTTTTTAAGAAAGCTGGAATGGCTATCGGACGTTACCGGCGTTGAGCTATCCTCGATCCCGATGAATAACCCGGCTATATATAACGCATTTTGCAGAGCAATTGAGTATGATACCGCTGACGCAGGTAATCTGCTCTGCACAACAGGTCTTTGCGCTTCGGAGGAACTGCTCAGTGACAGATTTACTCTTTGGAGACAGGCTTCCAAGAGCGGATTATCTTTTTCCAGACTTGTCTCGCTGTATGGCGTTATGCATATAAGCGTTCGCCATTCGAGTGCATTGGATTTGTCCACAGCGTTGACATTCAGTGACCGCGATTCCGTGATGGAGTATCTGATCCGTCAGGGTCTGCCCCCAAAGGACGCTTTCCAAACAGCCGACAATATGCGGTACGGGAGATTTGCCCACATGCCAGCAGATGCATACCCCGTTTTTATACAGGGAATAAACGATGACGGCTTCTTTTTTCATGCGGCGCAAAACACGGAATATCTGTTTCCCAGAGCGCATAATTCAGCTGTCGTTATGAATGCTGTGCGACTGGCCTGGTTTTCCATTTATGAACCAAGTGCTTTTCGGGAAGTACAGGACATTGCCCACACTCCATGAGAAATCTTCCGTCCAACTTTGATGCGAAATCATCGGGGCGCTGGTAAACAGTAGCTGCCTATGCTTCTTCGCTCGCAGGCGTTGGACAAATTTACACATATATGTTAAGATACAGGCAACGATCAGACTGGGAGTGGATGTCATGATGACAGATCGGGCCAACGCCATCTGCCTTCTTCAGATTTTGAAAGAATATTCTGATGAGAATCATATCCTGTCCATGCGGGAGATCATCGGAAAACTGTCTGCTTTGTATGATATGGAACTGGACCGCCGCACCGTATACAGCGCCATAGATCTGCTGTGCAATCTGGGGTATGACATTTCTGTTTACGATGAAAACAAGAAGGGCTATTATCTGCGCAGCCGCGAATTTGAGGCTGCGGAAGTGCGTCTCCTGATGGACGCGGTTTATTCTTTCGATTATATTCCGGCCAAGCAAACGCAATATTTGATTCAAAAGCTGCAAGGCTTTCTCAGTGTTCATGAACGAAAGCAGTATAAAAATCTGACAGTTGTAAGACAGGAGCGGAAAACGCAGAATGCGGAGGTCTTTTTGAATATTGAGCTTTTGGACGAGGCCATCTCAAAAAAGCAAAAAGTCTCATTTACATATCTGGAATATGGGCTGGACAAGCAGCTTCACCCCCGGAGGGAAAAGCCCTATATCGTCAGCCCTTATGGAATGGTATGTGAGAACGAGCATTACTATTTGATCAACATCAAAGATGGTTTTTCAACGCCCAGCCTGTACCGAATCGATTTGATGAGGGACATCTCCCTTCTGAATGAACCTGTTGCCATAGATGCCAAAAACGCCTGTTTGGACTCCGTACAAAAGGTGACCTATGCGTTTGTAGGAAAGCAGGAAGAAATCAAACTGCGCTGTGAGAATTTCACACTTCGGTATGTGTTGGACCGGTTTGGGACGGATGTCCGGATCACGGATAACCATGGCGGCACCTTTACCGCCAGTTTCTCCGCTTCTCCGAATGGCGTCAAGTTTTGGGCGCTGCAGTACCTCCCTTACATAGAGGTTCTGTCCCCTCAGTCCTTGCGGGATTCCATCATTGACAGCATCAAAAGCAACAAGTATCTGGAGGTGTAACCATGTATAGCGGCAGTCCAAGCACATCAAACGAGATCTCAGATAAAGAGGCGCTGCAGAACTTGTTGCTGGACATTCAGTGCCTGGATAGATTGTCAAAATGGAGCAATCGCTTTAATCTTTTTGACGTTCTGAAAATATCCGGCACCGAGATCCGCCACAGCAACGTGCTGGCATGGCTCCTTGATCCTAATGAGAACCACGGTCTCGGGGATGCTGTCCTGCGGAGGCTTTTGCAAACACTGGTGATCAATTCGCCCCAGGCAGATGTTTTCCATTCCCTCCTGATGGACCTGTATGGATTTACCGTTTTGCGGGAGTGGGAGCATATCGACCTGCTTGCAGTCTCTCATGAAGAAAGATTCCTGCTTTGCATAGAAAACAAGGTTTTCTCCGGGGAACACGATCATCAGTTGGCCCGATATCAAGAGCTTCTGGAAAAAGAGTACCCGCAATATCACAAAATTTTTGCATTTCTCACGCCGGGCGGTACAGAGCCAGAGGAGGAAACCGCCTGTGGCACTTGGCAGGCGATCAGCTATGAGCAGATCATAGAGGTGGTAGAGGCTGCCAAGTTCGAAAAGACGCTGTCCGCAGAAGTCTCATATTTTATTGACCAATATTTGGATGCAGTCAGGAGGCATATTGTGGGAGACCGTGAGCTTGAAAAAATTTGCAGAGAGATCTATGCCAAACACCGTCAGGCGCTGGATCTGATTTATGAAAATCGCCCGGATACTGCTTCGCAGATTTCATCCATCGTGCAGGAATGGTGCGAAGAGAAATCCCACACAGGCGAGATCAGTTTTGATCCCCAATATTCCGGAAAAACGTACATTCGATTCACTACACCGTACATGACGAAACTCTTGCCTGAATTTGAAGAGGAAAAGAGCGGTTGGAACTCAAAAAGCATGTACTACTATGAGGTAGTCAACTATGGAAATTCTATCAAAGTTGTTTTGACCGTCGGGCGTGACAATCTCTCCGCACACCAGATGGACTGCTGTGAACAGCTGAGCACACTCTTAAATCAGCCGGACAAAAAAGAGGCGTGGCGTTGGAAACGGTTGTTTGCTACACGTCGGCACAGCATAAAAGCTGATCCTTTAACGGACGATTTGCATAAGGAACTCTTTCAGGCTATGGATCAATATTGGGAACAAATCGCTGATTTTGAGCATAAAACTTGTACAGCGATTGAACAATCTTCCCAAACGCTTGATGGGAACCTTCCCGTTTGATCATGGGAGATTCCTGTCTTCACCGCCACTCTATGGCCTGACCCAAACCGTGACCCAGACTGGGATCGGAGCAGGCAGCAGACAACGGAACCAACGGAGCGGACAGCAAACAATTTTGACCAAATAGGCCCGGAAAGGTCTCAAAAGCAGTCGACAGCAGCCTCGGCCGCAGCTCATAACCCGGAGGTCGTAGGTTCAAGTCCTGCCCCCGCAACCATAAAACCCTGGAATCGCAATGATTCCAGGGTTTTCTTTTTTGCTTTTACAAGGGAAAAAGTAACACTTTTCTAACAACAATTTTTCGCACTCTCTTCGGAGTCATTTATAACGTATTCTTTCCTGCAAACCCTGTGCAAATACATCCTTGACGAAATGCAAATGGTATTGTACAATAAGTAAAAATTATAAATAATGTGAGTATGCATCATAATGCATTATATACCAAAAATGATCGGGTATCTCATGTAATGTAAGATATCCGAATGAGGAAATTCGGTGAGAGACCGAAACGTGCCGGCACTGTAAGCGAGAGACTTGGCCTAAACGCCTGATAGGCGCTGAACGTGAGTTCGCCATTGGAGCAATCTGAGAAGGTGGGCAGTAAGTCGCAGAAGATAATTTCTTCTTATCGCAAGTCAGGAGACCTATTTTGGGGAATTTGACAGGGGACGTGGAGTTCCTCTGTTTTGCTGTGGGAATAGCGGCCACGGTAGTCCTTGCGGGCTGCCGTGGCCGTTTATTTTTCAACAAGGGGGATTGATTGTGGAGAAGCGGGATGACCGGAAAGGATGCCACTACATGTTTTTCCAGAACAGAGAATGCGAGATGTTTCCCTGCCACTCCGGTGTGCCGGAGGAAATGTTTAACTGCCTTTTTTGTTACTGCCCGCTCTATACCCTGGGCGAGGCCTGCGGCGGAGGTTTCACCTATACGCAAAAAGGGATCAAAAACTGTTCTGCCTGTACATTTCCGCACAGGCGAGAAAACTATGATGCCGTCCTGGCCCGGTTTCCGGAACTGGCAGAGCTGGCCCGGCGGCATGATCATGCACAATAAGAGTTTACTTGGAGGAACAACCATATGAAACGAATTGCTTGCCTGCTGCTGTGCGGCGTGCTTTTAACGATGCTTTCCGCCTGTGGCGGAAGTGAACCGTCTCCGGCTGAAACGGAGACGCCGGCGGAGTCCATTACCTTTACTGACGACTTGGGGCGTGAGGTCACGCTGGCGAAGCCCAGCCGCGTGGCGGCTTTGATCGGCAGCTTTGCCGATGTCTGGTGCCTGGCCGGCGGACAGGATACCCTGGTGGCCACGGCAAACGACAGCTGGACCCAGTTTGACCTGGACTTACCGGAGACCGTGAAAAACCTGGGGACTACCACGGAGCCCAATGTGGAACTGCTGCTGGCGGCGGAGCCGGATTTTGTGATTGGCAGCACCAAGACGGAGGCTGACCTGGAACTGCAGGACCTGCTGGAGCAAAGTGGCATCCCCGTGGCATATTTCAACGTCAGTTCCTTTGGTGACTATTTGCGGATGCTGGAGATCTGCACCCAGCTCACCGGCTGCCCGGAAAACTATGAGGAGTACGGCACGAAGGTACAGGCGCAGATTGACCAGGCGAAGACCCGCCCTGACGGCAGCGAACCCAGTGTGCTGTATGTCCGGGCGACGGGCTCCAGCTGCAAGGTGAAAAACAGCAAGGACACCGTGCTGGGCGAAATGCTGGCGGACCTGGGCTGCGTCAACATAGCGGACAGCGAGAGCAGCCTGCTGGAGAGCCTTAGCCTGGAGACGATTTTGGCGGCCGACCCGGACTATATCTTTGTAGTCATTCAGGGGACGGACACGACGAAGGCGGAACGCCTGCTGGAGACGACCCTGCTGTCCAATCCTGCTTGGAACGAGCTGACCGCCGTTCGGGAAGACCGGTACCACGTGATGGATCAGCGCCTGTATAACGTAAAGCCAAACGCGCGGTGGGGAGAGGCGTATGAAAAACTGGCGGACATCCTGTATCCCGAACAATAAATACCTGCGGATATACGCGGCACTGGCGGCACTGGTGCTGGCGGTGTCGCTGCTGAACCTGTGCCTTGGGGCGGAAAAGATGCCCTTGGGGGAGGTGCTCCGGGCGCTGACAGGCGGGGGAAGTGGGACTACGGCGTTCCGCATCGTCCGGTATGTCCGCCTGCCCCGGCTGTGCGCGTGCCTGCTGGCAGGCGGCGCTCTGGCGGCCTCCGGCGCCATCATCCAGGGCGTTTTGTCCAACGCCTTGGCGGCGCCCAGCACCATCGGTGTCAACGCGGGCGCTGGACTGGCGGTAGCGCTGTGCTGCGCCATAGCCCCCACCGCAGTGAAGGTGGTTCCGCTGGCAGCTATGGCGGGAGCATTCCTGGGGGTGATGACGGTGTTGATGATCGCCCGGCGGACAGGCGCCTCCAAGATCACCCTGGTGCTGGCCGGTGTGGCGGTGTCCAGCATTTTCAGTGCCGGCATCGACGCGGTGGTCACCTTTGTGCCGGAGGCCCTGAACGGCTATTCAGACTTCCGCATCGGCGGTTTTTCCGGTGTTTCCATGGCCCGGATTCTACCGGCCCTCTGGCCTGCGATCCTCAGCTTTGTGGCCAGCCTCAGTCTGCATAACGAAATGGATGTGCTTCTCCTGGGAAAGGAGCAGGCCCAGAGCCTGGGCCTGCCGGCGGAGCGTCTGCGGGTGACTCTGTTGGGCCTGGCGGCGGTGCTTGCCGGAGCGGCGGTCAGCGTATGCGGCCTTGTAGGGTTTGTGGGCCTGATTGTGCCTCATATCATGCGCACTCTGGTGGGCGAGGAAAGCGGCCCGTTGCTGGTCTCCTCCGCTCTGGGAGGTGCCGCGCTGCTGGGCGGATGCGATTTGCTGGGCCGAATGCTCTTTGCGCCCTATGAGATTCCGGTGGGCATCGTCATGTCCCTGGCGGGCGGTCCCTTCTTCATCTGGTTGCTGCAAAGGAGGGGACGGCTTCATGATTGAGCTGAAAGAGCTGACCGTGGGCTACGGCGAAAAGCCGGTGCTCCGGGAGGTTTCCATGGTCTTCCCGCCGGGACAGGTGACGGTGCTGCTGGGGCCCAACGGCTGCGGCAAGAGCACCCTGATGAAAACGGCTCTGGGCCTCCTGCCCCGGCAAGGCGGAGAAATTCTTTACGACGGCGTGGGCCTGGAGCACCTGACGACTCGCCAGGTGGCCCGTAAAGCGGCCTATCTGGCCCAGTCCCGGGAGATTCCCAGCATCACCGCCCGGCGAATGGTGCTGCACGGACGCTTTCCGTACCTGGGATACCCTCGCCGCTACCGGGCGGAGGACTATGAGACCGCGCAAAAAGCCCTGGAATGGGCAGGCGCGGGCGACCTGGCCGATTGCCCCATGCAGGAGCTCAGCGGAGGCCAGCGGCAAAAGGTGTATCTTGCCATGGCGCTGGCCCAGGACACGGAGACGGTCTTTATGGACGAGCCCACCACCTATCTGGATGTGCGGCACCAGCTGGAAGTCATGACGGTGTCCCGCCGGCTGGCGGACATGGGCAGGGCGGTGGTTCTGGTACTTCACGATCTGTCTATGGCCCTGCGGGAGGCGGACCGGCTGGCGATGCTGGCAGACGGTGCGCTGCGCCAAATCGGAACGCCGGAGGAGATTTTCGCCGGCGGCGAGCTGGACCGGGCCTTCGGCGTGACGGTGCGGCGGGTCTGGACGGAGAGCGGCTGGCTGTATTACTGCCAGGAAAAACAGGAACCGAAGGAGACGGAATGATGGCGTATTTTCCGTTTTTTGTGGATTTAAGCGGCAGAGAGGGATTAATCGTAGGCGGCGGCGCGGTGGCACTGCGGAAAGTGCAAAAGCTGCTGCCCTATGGTCCCCGGCTGACGGTAGTGGCTCCGGAAATCAGCCCGAAGTTTGAGGAGCTGGAACAGGTGGACCTCTGTCGGCGGCCTTTTGCGGCAGTGGACCTGGACGGCTGCGATTTTGCCGTGGCCGCCACGAATGACCGGCAGTTGAACCACTATGTGGCAGAGCTGTGCGGCCAGCGGCGGATTCCGGTGAATGTGGCGGACAGCAAAGAGGACAGCGCCTTCCTCTTTCCCGCCCTGCTGCGGCGGGGAGAACTGTCCGTAGGCGTTTCCGCCAGCGGCGCGGCGCCTGCCGCGGCGGCCTGGGTGCGGGACCGGTTTGACCAGGTGCTGCCGGAGCGTCTGGAGGAGATTTTACAGTATTTGGAGGATATCCGGAAGCCGCTCCGGCAGGCTGTGCCGAACGGTGAGCCCCGGCGGCGGCTTCTTGCATCGCTGGCCGTGGACTGCTTGGAGGCCGGGAGACCTCTCACTGAGACGGAACTACGCCAAAAGCTTGCCGACGCGGAGAAGGGAGAACCAGTATGACGGAAAAAACAGGCTGTGTCTGGCTGATCGGTGCCGGCTGCGGCAGCGCGGATTTGATTACGGTGAGGGGTCTGGAATTGCTGCGGCAGTGTGACGTGGTGGTGTATGACGACCTGATCGACAGTGCGCTTTTGTCCGAGGCACCCCGGGAAGCAAAGCGCATCTACATGGGGAAGCGGTGCGGAAAGCACTCGGCTCCGCAGGAGGAAATTTCTCATGTTCTGGTGGAAGAAGCGCGGGCGGGGCGCAAAGTAGCCCGCCTGAAGGGCGGCGACCCCTATGTGTTCGGCAGGGGCGGCGAGGAGGCCCAGGCCCTGCGGGCTGCGGGCATCCCCTATGAAGAGGTGCCGGGCATCTCCTCCGCCATTGCCATTCCCGCCGCCGCCGGTATCCCGGTGACCCACCGGGGCGTCAGCCGGAGCCTGCATATCATCACCGGCCACACCGCCGCAGACGGCTTGCCTGAGAACATCGAACATCTGGCGGCCCTGGAGGGAACATTGGTGTTCCTTATGGGCCTGAGCCATCTGGAGCAAATCGCCGGGAGCCTGCTGGAGGCGGGAAAGGCGCCGGACACCCCGGCGGCAGTGATCTCCGGCGGAAACGCGGCCCATCCCATGACCGTGCGGGCCACGCTGGGCACTATTGCCCAGCGGGCCCGGGAGGCGGATGTGCGCCCGCCTGCTGTCATCGTTGTGGGCGGTACGGCGGCGATGGACCTGTCCGGGACGGTGGAAAAGCCCCTGGCGGGCGTCCGCGCGGGTCTGACCGGAACGGACGAAATGGCCGCCCGGCTGCGCTCCGCCCTGGAGCCGCTGGGCGCAAGGACCTGGCACGTGGAACGGGCGGAGGTTCAGGAGCTTCCCGTGGAGATAGCCCCGGCGGAGCTGTTCCGGGACCGCCGCTGGCTGGTGTTTACCAGCGCCAACGGCGTGGAGACCTTTTTCCGCCGCCTGCGGCGGGAACGGGTGGACCTGCGGCGCTTGGCCGGATGCAGGTTCGCAGTGATCGGCGCCTCTACCGGCGCGGCGCTGGAGCGGCATGGGATTTTGCCGGACCTGTGTCCGCCTGCCTATACCAGCGAATCCCTGGCCGCCGCTCTGGCGGAGCGGGTGGCTGCGGGGGAAGACGTGGTGCTGCTGCGTGCCCGGGAGGGGACACCCCAGCTGCCGGAGCTGCTTCGCCAACAAGGCATCCCGGTGCGGGACGTGCCTATCTACACGGTGCGCACTGATATGGAGACGGCGGGCGAGGTTCTGGAGACGCTGGACTACCTGGCCTTTTCCAGCGCCGGGGGTGTGGAGCGGTATTTCGCGGTTCACGGCGCCGTTCCGGAGAAGACCGTGTGCGTCTGCATCGGCGCCGTCACCGCCGGAGCCCTGAAAGCCCGGTATGAAAAGCCGTTCCTGACGGCGTCGTCCATCTCCGCCGAGGGCATCGCGAATACGATTCTGGAGCATTGGACCCTGCGTGGCGGGAAAACGCCCATGCCCTGAAACACGATCACGCCTTTTTTATAGGAAGAAGCAATAAAATTTATGAGAAATGAGGTCATCACATGAGCAAACAGGAAAAACAAGCTGTGGTTTTGTCCGCGGTGCTGAGCCTTGCCCTGTGCGGCGCAACCTCCGCTTCCGCCATGCACATTATGGAGGGCTATCTGCCGCCCTCCTTCTGCGTAATCTGGGGGGTGATCTGCCTGCCGTTTCTGGTGGCGGGCGTGTTCTCCATCCGCCGCATCGCGAAAGAGCAGCGGAAAGCCATGCTGCTTCTTGCGATGGCGGGCGCGTTTGTCTTTGTGATCTCCTCTCTGAAAATTCCCTCCGTCACCGGCAGCTGCAGCCATATGACCGGAACGGGCCTTGCGGCCATCCTCTTCGGCGTGCCGGCCACGGCGGTGCTGGGAATCATCGTTCTGGTGTTCCAGGCAATCCTGTTGGCCCACGGTGGCCTGACTACCCTGGGTGCCAACACGTTCAGCATGGCGATCGCCGGCCCCCTGGTCAGCTGGGGCCTTTACCGCGCGGGAAGAAAGCTGAACCTGCCTAAGAAGCTGAACGTATTCCTGGCAGCTGCCATCGGCGACCTGTTCACCTACTGCGTCACCAGTTTGCAGCTTGCCATGGCATATCCCAGCGACAACGGCGGCGTGGCCGCCAGTGTGGTGGAGTTTCTGGGTGTGTTTGCGCCGACCCAGCTTCCCCTGGCTGTCATCGAGGGGCTTTTGACGATGCTGGTCATCATGGGCATGGAAGCCTATGCCATGCCGGAGCTGCGGGCCATTGGCTATATGAAGGAGGTTTAACATGAGCAAGAATCAAAAAATTGCGGTAGCTTCCCTGCTTGCCGTGCTGTTGATTGCACTGGTTCCCCTCTTTGCCCTGAAGGGCGCCGAATTCGGCGGCAGCGATGACGCCGGGAGCCAGATGGTGGAGACCATCCGGGGCGAGAGCTACGAGCCCTGGTTTACTCCTGTGCTGGAGCAGCTGATCGGCGGCGAGCTGCCCGGCGAGGTAGAGAGTCTGTTTTTCTGTTTGCAGACGGGCCTGGGCGTGGGCGTGATTGCCTTCGGCTTCGGCTATCTGGTGGCCCGGAAGAAATATTCCGGGAAAGCGAAGTAAGACGGGACCTGCCATAAACATTTGGCGGCAGGATTTGCGCGGAGGAGGAGAACCGTATGATCGTTGCGGTTTTGGCGGGCTTTGTCATGTTCAGCCTGTGTGTCGGAACGCTGCCAACGGCAGCCGCCGCGGCGCTCTGCGTCCTGGTGGGCGGCATACTGCTGGCGTTTGGACACCACAGCCACGGCGGTGTGCTGGTTATCGACGTCTATGCCCGGCGCTCCCGCTATTTTGCGTGGTCCCCGGCGCTAAAAACGGCGTGCTGCGTGCTATTGTTGCTCCTCTGCGTTGCCTCGGCATCCCCCTGGGTCCCCTTAGTCCTGGCGCTGATACTGGCGCTGCTGACAGTTTGCGGCGGCGGGATCCATCTCCATGATTACCTGGCTCTGCTCAGCCTGCCGGCGGCCTTTCTGCTGCTCTCCGGGCTGGCGCTGCTGTGGGACTACGCCCCGGCAGCGGACGGGGCCGTGGCCATTCCTTTCTGGAACGGCTGGCTGGTGGTCACCGCGGCGGCCCAAGTCCGGGCACGGCTGGTGATGGCCCGGGCGCTGGGTGCGGTGAGCTGCCTGTATTTTCTGAGCCTGTCCACCACCATGCCGGAGATCCTCTCCGTGCTGCGGCGGGCCCATGTCCCGTCTGTGATGACGGAGCTGGCGGTTCTGATCTACCGGTATCTCTTTGTGCTGCTGTCCGTGTATCAGTCTATGAAGGATGCGGCGGCCAGCCGCCTGGGATACAGCGGCTTTGCCCGGAGCATCCGGACCACCGGTTCGGTGTACGGCAATCTGCTGGCAACCAGCTTCCGGCGCTCCGGGGCCTGCTTTGACGCCATGGAGAGCCGCTGCTATGACGGAGAAATTCGCTTTTTGGAGCGGGAAAAGCCTGTGACGCTGCCTGCGGCGCTGCTGTTCGGCGGCCTGCTGGCGGGCACGGTGGCCTGCATGATGATAGGAGGCGCCTGATGGAGGAGCTTTTGCGGTTTGAACACGTCTCTTTTGCCTATGAGGACGGCGCGGAGCAGCGGCTGGCGCTGAAGGACTGTTCCGTCTCCATCGGAGCCGGGGAGCGGGTGGCGGTGCTGGGCAGCAACGGCGCCGGGAAGTCCACCTTTTTCCTGCTGTCCAACGGCGTGCTGTGCCCGAAGGAGGGAACGGTATTTTTCCACGGGGAGCCGGTTGGGAGAAAGAAGCAGGAGCTGAACCGCCTGCGCCGGGGTGTCGGGCTGGTGTTTCAGGACCCGGACGTCCAGATACTGGGCGGCACCGTGGAGGAGGAGATCAGCTTCGGCCCCATGAATCTGGGCCTCTCCCGGGAGGAGGTGCGCCGCCGTGTGGACGGTGCGGTGGAGCGGATGCATCTGGAGGACCTGCGGCAGCGGGCGCCCCAGTATCTCTCCGGCGGTGAGAAAAAGCGGGTCTCCATCGCGGATGCCCTGGCGATGGAGCCGGAGCTGCTGCTGATGGACGAACCGGCGGCCAGCCTGGACCCGGAGAACTGCCGGATTCTGGAGGAAACGCTGGACATGCTGGGGGAGCAGGGGCTTGCCCTGGCGGTAGCCACCCATGATGTGGACTTTGCGTGGCGCTGGGCGCAGCGGATTTTGGTTTTTCAACACGGCTGTCTGGCGGCGGACCGGACGCCGGAGGAAATCTTTTCGGACACAGCTCTGCTGGATACCTGCCATCTGGCGCAGCCCATGCTGTTCCGGGCGGCTAGGGCAATGGGCATTCGGCCCCTGCCCCGCACCATGGAAGACTTTGAGCAGGCGGTTTCCGGAAGACACAGGGAACAGGGAGGAGAAAGAATATGAAACAGGCTGTGGTCTGTGTCAGCTTTGGCACCAGCGTGCCCGCCGGCCGGGAGAATATCACGGCGGTGGAAAATGTGCTGCGGCATTCGGCACAGGACAGAATATTCATCAGCGCCTTTACCAGCGGCGTCATCCGGCGTATCCTGAAGGAGCGGGGCGAGACGGTGTACAGCGTGGCGGAGGCGCTGGAGGAGCTGTGGAAACAGGGCGTTACGGAAGTTCTGGTGCAGCCCACCCACATTTTGTGTGGACATGAGTATGACAAACTGAAGCGTGAGGCAGAGCCCTGGCGGGACAAGTTCGATGCCCTGCGCATCGGGCGGCCGCTTCTGACGGATACAGGCGACTTACAGACGCTTGCGGCGGTACTGTCCGCGGCTTACCCTCATCAAGCTGGCGAAACTCTGGTGCTGTTCGGCCACGGAACGGACCATGCGGCCAATCTGGTATACCCCGCTTTGCAGACGGCGTTTTACCTGGCGGGACGGCCGGATGTGCTGGTGGGGACCGTGGAGGGCTGGCCCGCCTTTGAGGACGTGCTGGCGCAGCTGAAAGCCCAGGATAGGAAAAGCGTACATCTGGTGCCGCTGATGCTGGTGGCCGGAGACCATGCCTTGCATGACATGGCGGGCGACACCCCGGACAGTTGGAAATCCAGACTGGAGGCGGAGGGCTTCACCGTCCGCAGTACCCTCCGGGGACTGGGCGTGATGCCGGCGGTCCAGGATATGTACCGGACCCATCTGGAGGAGGACCTGCGGGGAGACGGCCATGGCACTTGAGTACTACATCCGAAGCGGGCAGAAAAAGCTGCGTTGCGGCTATACCACCGGCACCTGCGCGGCGCTGGCGTCGGCGGGCGCCGCCCGGCTGCTGCTGACCGGCACGCTGCCGGAAACGCTGCGGTTGGACACGCCGAAGGGCGTCACCGTGGAGGTGGAGCCGGCGGAATGGGCGGTGGAGGACGGCAAGGCCCGGTGCGCCGTGCAGAAGGACGGCGGCGACGACGCCGACATCACCACAGGCCATCTCATCGCGGCTGAGGTCACCCGGACCCCGGATGGCATTTCCATTGACGGCGGCAAGGGCGTGGGCCGGGTGACGAAGCCGGGGCTGGATCAGCCCGTGGGCGCGGCGGCCATCAACCATGTGCCCCGCCAGATGATCACCGCCGCCGTGCAGGCGGTATGCGAAGATGTGGGATACGAGGGGGGACTCTCCGTCGTAATCTCCGTCCCGGATGGTGAGGAGCTGGCCCGACGGACCTTCAACCCGTCGTTGGGCATCGAGGGCGGCATTTCCATCCTCGGCACCTCGGGTATCGTGGAGCCCATGAGCATCCAGGCCATTGTGGATACCATCGGGGTGGAAATCCACCAGGCGGCGGTGTCCGGCGCCCGGGACCTGCTGCTGACTCCGGGCAATTACGGCTTGGACTTTTTGAAAGAGACGGCGCTGCTGCCGGAGAAAATTCCCTGCGTCAAGTTCTCCAACTTCGTGGGGGAGGCGCTGGACATCGCGGTGTCGGAGGGTTTTCAGACCGCGCTGCTGGTAGGCCACATCGGCAAGCTGGTGAAGCTGGCGGGTGGCGTGATGAACACCCACTCCAAATGGGCGGACTGCCGCATGGAGCTGTTCTGCGCCCATGCCGCCGTCTGCGGCGGGACAACGGCTCTCTGCCGCGATTTGATGGAGGCGGCCACTACAGATGCCTGCATTGCCCTACTGGATGAGGCGGGCCTGCGGGAACGGGTGCTGGAGAGCCTGCTGGCGGCCATTCAGAAGCATCTGAACCACCGGGCGGGGGACAACATGCAGGTGGGTGCGGTCATTTTTTCCAATGAATACGGTTTGCTGGGACAGACAGAAACCGCGAAAAAAATCATAGAACAGTGGAGAAGAATATGAAAAAAGGTGTTTTTTATGGCGTAGGTGTCGGCCCGGGCGACCCGGAGCTGATGACGCTGAAAGCGGTGCGGGTGCTGGAGCGCTGCCCAGTCATTGCGGCGCCCAGGACGAAAAGCGGCGAGATGCTGGCACTGGATATTGCCTCCGCCGCCGTGGACCTGGGAGAGAAGGCCGTCGTGCCCCTGTATTTCAGCATGGAGCGGGAGAAAGCGGTGCAGCACGCGGCCCATCTGGCGGCAGCGGAAGCGGTGCGGGCCCATCTGGACGAGGGCCGGGATGTGGCGATGCTGAATCTGGGGGATGTGTCCATTTACGCCACCTATTCCTACCTGATGGAGATTTTAAAGGACCAGGGCTATGAGACGGTGATGGTGCCCGGCGTTCCCAGCTTCTGCGCGGTGGCGGCCCGGCTGGGCGTCAGCCTGACGGAGATGAACGGCCCGCTGCATATCGCCCCCGGCAGCATGGCGCTGGACGAGGTGCTGGACCAGCCCGGAACGAAGGTGCTGATGAAGTCCGGCCGGCAGATGCCCGCCGTCCTGGACGCTCTGGCGGCCCGGGACGCGCTGGGAAAGAGCATGTTGGTCCAGAACTGCGGCCTGCCGGAGGAGACGGTGTACGCGGACCTCTCCCAGAGCCGGCCGGAGGGCAAGCGCGGATACTTTTCCACAGTGATCGTAAAGGAGTGAGCCACGATGGTACATTTTGTCGGTGCGGGGCCGGGAGCGCCCGACCTCATCACCCTGCGGGGCGCGGAGCTGCTGAAGCAGGCGGACGTCATCATCTACGCCGGGAGCCTTGTGAACCCGGCGCTGCTGGACATGGCCCGAGAGGACTGCGAGATCCATAACAGCGCGAAAATGACGCTGGAGCAGGTCATCGACGTG
The DNA here is from genome assembly GCA_945864305.1 of uncultured Clostridia bacterium. Taxonomy (GTDB): domain Bacteria; phylum Bacillota; class Clostridia; order Oscillospirales; family Oscillospiraceae; genus Oscillibacter. The sequence goes on from CAMBAJ010000001.1 coordinate 58,619, forward strand.
ATGAAGCAGGCGGAAGCGGCGGGCAAAACCACGGTGCGGCTGCACACCGGCGACCCCTGTGTCTACGGAGCCATCCGGGAGCAGATGGACGCCCTGGACGAGCTGGGCATTTCCTATGACGACGTGCCGGGCGTCTCCAGCTTCTGCGGCGCGGCGGCGGCCCTGCGGGCGGAATACACGCTGCCCGGCGTCAGCCAGAGCGTCATCATCACCCGGCTGGCGGGCCGTACCCCGGTGCCGGATGCGGAGAGTTTATCGTCTATGGCAAGCCACGGCGCGTCCATGGCAGTGTTCCTCTCCAGCGGGATGCTGGGCCGGGTTCAGGAGGAACTGCTGAAGGGTGCCTATACGGAGGACACCCCGGCGGCGCTGGTATACAAGGCTACCTGGCCGGAGGAGAAAACCGTGCGCTGCACGGTAGGGACCCTGGCCCAGGCGGGAGAGGCCCACGGCATCAGCAAAACGGCGCTGGTGCTGGTGGGGAATTTCCTGGACAGCCCCTATGAAAAGAGTAAGCTGTACGACCCGACGTTTACGACGGAATTCCGGGAGGCCAGCCGGTGAGCGCCCGGCGGATCGCCTACCTGTCCTTCACGGAGCGGGGAGCCGCCTTAGCGGAGCAGCTGCGGGCCGCCTTGGGCGGCACGGCATCGTGCACCCGGCGGATAGAGGGCTTTTCCCTGCCCCAATGGACGGCTGAAGCCTTTGGCGCTTTTGACGCACTGGTGTTTGTGGGCGCGGTGGGCATCGCGGTCCGGGCGGTGGCGCCGTTTCTGAAAAGCAAGGCCCGGGACCCGGCGGTGGTGGCGGTGGATGAATGCGGCCGCTTCGCCGTTCCGGTAGTCTCCGGCCATCTGGGCGGCGCCAACGACCTTGCAAGAGAAATTGCCGCCATTTGCGGCGCGGTGGCCGTCATTACCACCGCCACCGATGCCAACGGACTGTTCGCCGTGGACGAGTGGGCGAAGCACCAGAACTGCGCGGTGACGGACCCCCACGGCATCAAGGCGGTCTCCGCCAGGATTTTGGCGGGTGAGACCGTCCGTGTCCGCTCGGAGTGGCCGGTGGAGGGCGAGTGCCCGGTGGGCGTGGCCCTGACGGACGGCCCGGACTGGGATGTCTGGGTGGATGTCCGCCGCCATGAGGGTGGACTGTGCCTGACACCCAGGGCATTGGTGCTGGGCGTGGGGTGCCGCAGGGGTACGCCCCGGGAGGCGCTGGAGACAGCGTTTCGGGAATTGTACACGGAACAAAACCTCTGGCTGGAGGCGGTGTGCGGTGCGGCCACCATTGACCTCAAGGCGGAAGAGGCCGGACTGCTGGACTTCTGCGCCGCCCACGGCTGGCCGCTGACCTGCTATTCCGCGGAAGAACTGCGCCGGGCGGAGGGAACGTTTACGCCCTCGGCCTTTGTGGAGCAGACAACAGGCGTGGACAATGTCTGCGAGCGGAGCGCGGTGCTGGCAGGCGGAGGAGCGCTGCTGACGGGAAAACACGCCGGAAACGGAGTCACCATGGCGCTGGCCTGGCGGCCGTTCCGGCTGGATTGGAGATGGAAGAATGGGTAAAGTCTATGTGGTGGGGCTGGGCCCCGGCGGGGAGCAGTACCTGACGGCGGAGGCCCGGGCGGCCCTGGACGCGGCGGAGGTGCTCTGCGGCTATACGGTGTATGTGGACCTGGTGGCGCCGCTGTACCCGGGCAAGGAAGTCTACACAACGCCGATGAAGAAGGAAATCGACCGCTGCCGCTGGGCGCTGGAGACAGCCAATGATGGCCGGACGGTGGCTATGGTCTGCAGCGGTGACGCCGGAGTCTACGGCATGGCCGGCCCGGTGCTGGAGCTGGCGGCGGATTATCCTGCAGTAGATGTGGAAGTGGTGCCCGGCGTCACGGCGGCCCTCTCCGGCGGAGCGGTGCTGGGGGCCCCTCTGGGACACGATTTCTGTGTCATCTCTCTGTCGGACCTGCTGACCCCCTGGGAGGTCATCGAAAAACGGCTCACTTGCGCGGCGGAGGGCGATTTTGCCGTTTGCCTGTATAACCCCAGCTCCAAAAAGCGGAAGGACTATCTGCAGCGGGCCTGTGAAATCCTGCTGCGCAGCCGGAGCGGGGACACGGTCTGCGGCTGGGTGCGGAACATCGGCCGGGAGGGCCAGGAGCATCGGATTCTCACCCTGGAGCAGCTGCAAAACGCGGAAGTGGATATGTTTACAACGGTGTTTATCGGCTCCTCCCGCACCCGCTGTGTGGAGGGGCGGATGGTAACGCCCAGAGGCTACGAAAAGAAATGCGAATTGTAATTTTCAGCGGGACTACCGAGGGCCGCCTGCTCTCCCACCTGCTGGCGGAGAAAGGGGCCGCAGTGACGGTCTGCGTAGCCACGGAATACGGCTGCGAGGAGCAGGGAGAAGCCCCCGGCGTCACCGTCCTGACGGGACGGAAAACCGTGGAGGAGATGGCGGAGCTGCTGCAGGGCAGCGATTTGTGCGTGGACGCCACCCATCCCTACGCCGTAGAGGTGACGAAGAGCGTCCGGCGGGCCTGCAGCGAGGCGGGAGTCCCGTACCGCCGGTTGCTCCGGGACCGGAGCGCGGACACGGACGCCCTCGTGGTGGACAGCGCGGAAGCGGCGGCGGAGCTGCTGGCGGACCGGGAGGGGAATATCCTCCTGGCTACCGGCATGAAGGAACTGCCTGCGTTTGCGGGTATTTCCCCTGCCAGACTGTATCCCAGAGTGCTGCCCACCGGGGACAGCATTGCGGCCTGCGAGCGGGCGGGTATCCCCCGCCGCAATGTCATTGCCATGCAGGGGCCGTTTTCCAGAGAACTGAACGAGGCGCTGATCCGTCAGTTCCATATTGTGTATCTGGTGACCAAGGACGGCGGAAAGGCCGGAGGCTTTCAGGAGAAAGTCCAGGCGGCTGAGAACACCGGCATTGAGCTGGTGCTCATCCGCCGCCCGGAGGAGACGGGCGAATCCTTTGATGAGGTAGTCAAAAGCTGCGAGGAGATGATGAAATGCTTGTAACACTGGTGGGCCTGGGCTGCGGAACCGCCGCCACCATGACGGCGGAGGGCCTGGAGGCCTTGCGGCGGGCGGACTGCCTGCTGGGCGCTGGACGTCTGCTGGCGGCAGTGCCGGAAAACGGCGCAGCAAAACGGGTGGAGGCCACCCGTCCCCGGCAGCTTCTGGACGCACTGCTGGAAAGCGGAGCGGAGCGGCCCTGCGTGGTGTACAGCGGCGACACGGGCTTTTATTCCGGTACCCGGGGGCTGCTGGCCCTGCTGGCGGAGGCGGGCATCGAGAGCCGGGTGCTGCCCGGCATCTCCAGCGTGCAGCTCCTGGCGGCCCGGCTGGGCCGTCCCTGGCAGGCGTGGAAGCTGTGTTCCGCCCACGGAACAGACTGTGACCCGGTGACGGCGGTGATGGAGGGCCAGCCTGCCTTTTTCCTCACCGGCGGGGCCCTGGGGCCCGCGGACCTGTGCCGCCGGCTGGCGGAGGCGGGCCTGGGCAGCCTGGAAGTGACCGTGGGGGAAAATCTCTCCTACGAGACCGAACATATTTTGCGCGGTACGGCGGCAGAGTTCGCCGGGCGGAGCTTTGCGCCGCTGTCCGTGCTGCTGGCGGAGGCGGCACCGCGCCCCTTCCCGCTCCGGACCGCCGGATTTCCTGACGAGGCCTTTCTGCGGGGCAAGGTGCCCATGACGAAGCAGGAGGTCCGTGCCGCCATACTGGGCAAGCTGGCCGTCCGGCCGGAGGATACGGTGTGGGACGTGGGCGCGGGGACCGGCAGCGTCAGCGTGGAACTTGCCCGGGCGGCCTGCCGTGGACGGGTGTTTGCCGTGGAATGCCAGGAGGAGGCCTGTGACCTCATCCGCCGGAACCGGGAGCGGTTCGGTGCCTGGAACCTGACGCTCATTCAGGGCAAGGCCCCGGAGGCATTGGAGAACCTCCCCGCGCCGGATGCGGTGTTCATCGGTGGGACAAAGGGAACGCTGGAGCCGGTGCTGGACGTGGTGCTGCGGAAAAACCCCAACGCCCGTATCTGCGTCTCCGCCATCGCGCTGGAGACGCTGTCCGCCGCCGTATCTGCCCTGACGGCCCGCGGCCTGACGGCGGAGGTGGCGCAAATCGGCGTCAGCAGGACGAAGGCAGCGGGGAAGCTGCACCTGCTGATGGCCAACAACCCGGTGTTTCTGATTTCCGCAGGACCTTCGGAGGCGGCACTATGATTCGGCTGCTGATCGCTGCCCCGGCTTCCGGGAGCGGAAAAACTTCCGTGACCTGCGCTCTGCTGACGGCGCTGCAAAAAAGAGGGCTGGACCCCTGCGCCTTCAAGTGCGGGCCGGATTACATCGACCCCATGTTCCACCGCAGTGTCCTGGGCGTGGAGAGCCATAATCTGGACCTCTTCCTCGCGGAGGAGACGGCGGTGCGGCAAAACTTCCGCCGCTGGGCGGCGGGCCACGGCGCCGCTGTGTGCGAAGGGGTCATGGGATTTTACGACGGCCTGGGCGGTACCACGGACAGGGCCAGCGCCTGGCATGTGGCAAAAACGTTGGAACTGCCGGTGCTCCTGGTGGTGCGGCCCCGGGGAGCCAGTTTGACGCTGGCTGCCCAGATTCGGGGCCTGCTGGACTTTCGGAAGGGCAGCGGCGTCATGGGAATTCTCCTGAACGACTGCGCGCCGTCCCTTTGCCGTTCTTTGACGCCGATGCTGGAGCGGGAGACGGGCCTGCCGGTGCTGGGGTGCCTGCCGCATCTGGAGGAGGCGGCGTTTTCCAGCCGTCATCTGGGCCTGTATACCGCCGGGGAGATTCAAGACTTGACCCAGCGCATGGACCTGCTGGCCCAAAAACTGGAAGAGCATGCCGACCTGGATCGCCTGCTGGAGCTGTGTGGGGACGGTGCGGCCCCGTTTGCCGCAGAGCCGCGCGTGAAGGGATCGGACGGCGTTCCCATTGCGGTTGCCCGGGACGAGGCGTTTTGCTTCACCTATGCCGAGACGCTGGAGGCGCTGGAGGCCGCCGGGGGGAGCCTGCGCTTTTTCAGCCCGCTGCGGGACAGTGCCCTGCCGTCGGACGCCGCCGGATTGTATCTGCCGGGCGGCTATCCGGAATTGTATGCGGAAGCACTTTCCCGGAATGACGCTATGCGCCGGGTGGTGAGGCAGGCAGTGGAGAATGGCCTGCCCACCGTGGCGGAATGCGGCGGCTTCCTGTACTTGGGACAGTCGCTGGAGGATGAAAAGGGCCGCGCTTTTCCCATGGCGGGGGTCCTTCCCGGACAGGGTATCCGGACCCCGCGGCTGGTGCGCTTTGGCTATGGGGAGCTGACGGCACGGGCGGACAACCTGCTGCTGCAGGCGGGGGAGACTCTGCCGGTCCATGAGTTCCACTACTGGGACTGCACCCAAAACGGCGAGGCCTTTCAAATGCGAAAGCCGCTGACGGGCCGAAGCTGGGAGTGCGGCTTTGCCTCGGACACGCTGTACGCCGCTTTTCCCCATCTTTATTTTGCCGGACGGCCGGAGCTGGCCGAGCGGTTTGTGGCCGCTGCCGGTGCTTACTGGGATAGGAGGATATGATTATGCGAGACTTGCTGAATACGATTACCCCCCCGGATGAGGTCGCCCGGGCGGAAGCCAGACGCCGCTGGAATGATTGTGCCAAGCCTCTGGGCAGCCTCGGGCTGCTGGAGACGGCACTGGAAGACATTGCGGCACTGACCGGCAGCGCGGATATTCGTCTGGACCGCCGGGCAGTGTTGGTGCTGTGCGCCGATAACGGCGTGGTGGCCCAGGGCGTCACCCAGTCGCCCAGTTCTGTCACAGGCTTGGTGGCCAAGCAGTTGGCGGCGAGGCGTACCTCTGTCTGCCGTATGGCCCAGGCGGCCCGCTGCCAAGTCGTGCCGGTGGATGTTGGAATTCTGGATTTCCAGGAGATGCCCGGGGTCCTCTCCCGCCGGATTGGCAATGGCACCGGAGACATCTCCCAGGGCCCCGCCATGACCCGCCGCCAGGCGGAACAGGCACTTCATACGGGAATGGAACTGGTGCGGGAGCAGCAGGCCCTTGGCGTAGATTTGCTGGCTACCGGAGAGATGGGCATTGGCAACACCACCACATCCAGTGCCGTGGCCTGTGTTTTGTTGGGCCGCCCGGCGGAAGAGATGACGGGCCGGGGTGCCGGACTGTCCGACCAAGGGCTGCAAAAAAAGACGGCGGCCATTCGTCGGGCGCTGGAAGTAAACCGGCCGGACCCGTCAGATCCCTTGGACATACTGCAAAAGGTGGGCGGCTTCGACATTGCGGCCATGTGCGGCGTATTCCTGGGCGGTGCGCTGTATCGGGTGCCGGTGCTCATCGACGGGCTCATCAGCGCGGTGGCGGCTCTCTGCGCGCTGCGGCTATGTCCTGCGGCGGGCAAGGCCATGCTGGCAAGCCACGTCTCCGCCGAACCGGCGGGAGGGCTGGTGCTGGAGGCATTGGGAAAACAGCCCCTGATCACTGCGGGGATGCGCCTGGGCGAGGGCACCGGTGCGGTGGCGGCGATGCCGTTGCTGGACCTGGCCCTTGCGGTGTACCGGGAGAGCTACACCTTTGAGGAAGGCGGCATCGAGGCCTACCAACCCCAGGGAGGCGCACAATGCTAACCCTGGTGGTAGGGGCCGCTGCCAGCGGCAAGAGCGAGTATGCGGAATCCCTGGTGCTCTCCGCCGGCCCGGCCCGGCGCATTTACATCGCCACTATGGAGCCTCTGGACAGCGAGAGCCATCTCCGTGTGGAGCGGCACCGCCGCCTGCGGGCGGGCAAGGGATTTGAGACTTTGGAGTGTTACACGAATTTGCCCTCCGCGGATGTGCCGGCGGGGAGCGTTGTGTTGCTGGAGTGCCTGGGAAACCTGTGCGCCAATGAATTGTACAGCCCCGCCGGCAGCGGAGACCGGGCGGTGGAGTCCATTCTTGCCGGCTTGGAGCATTTGCGGCGCCAGTGCCGGGAAGTGGTCGTCGTCTCCAACGAGGTGTTCTCCGGCGGGAACCGGTATCAGGGGGACACGCTGACCTATCTGCGTGTGCTGGCGGAGGTGAACCGCCGGGCAGCAGCTTCGGCGGAGCGGGTGTATGAGGTGGTGTGCGGCATTCCCGTCTGCCACAAAGGAGGGCAAATGGCATATGCTGGTGTTTGAGACCATTGCCGTGGCATTTGCCATGTTTTCAGCTATCCCTGTGCCCCAACCGGTGTGGAATGATAGGAATATGCGTTATGCCCTGTGTGCCTTTCCGCTGGTGGGAGTAGTGCTGGGCCTGTTGTGGTGGTGCTGGGGCGCTTTATGCGGCGTACTGGACCTGCCGGAGCTGCTGCAGGCGGCAGGCTTTTGTCTGCTGCCGCCGATCGTTACCGGCGGCATCCACCTGGACGGCTATGCCGATACCAGCGATGCCTTGGCCAGCCATGCCGATCCGGTTCGCAAACAGGAAATTTTAAAGGATTCCCATTGCGGCGCTTTTGCTATCATCCGGCTGTGCGCGTATTTTGCCGGGTATTTTGCCCTGTGCGGCGCTTTGGAAGAGGACGGGCGGGCACTGGTGTGCTGTGCGCTTGGTTTTGTCCTCTCCCGCACGCTCTCGGGCTTCGCGGTGGCCGCCTTCCCCCTGGCACGGAATACGGGGCTGGTCCATACCTTTGCCACGGCGGCGGTAAAGAGCCGGGTGCGGCTGGCTCTGGCCCTCTGGGCGGCAGCCATGGCGGGGGCCATGTACCTCATCGGTGGCTTGAGCGGCGGGGCGATGGTGCTTGCGGCCCTTATGACCTTCGGGTGGTATCACCGCGTGGCCGTGAGACAGTTCGGCGGTCTCTCCGGAGACTTGGCCGGATGGTTTTTGCAGAAAGCGGAATTTGGGATGCTGGCGGCCCTGGTGCTGTGCCAGCAGCTGGAGGCATGTGTATGATGTTGATCGTAGGCCCGCTGTTCAGCGGGAAACGGCAGGCGGCCATGGATATCCTGGGCTGGAGCCGGGAGGAACTGGAGAAGCGGGCAGTCTGGGATGTGCAGGACCTGGCGGCTTCCGCGGAGGACTTGCCCGCCCTGGCCGAAAATCTGTCCCACCGGGATGTGGTGATTGCAACGGAGGTGGGCGGCGGGGTGGTTCCGATGGACCCCGCGGAACGGGCTGCCCGGGAAGCGGCAGGCCGTCTGACCTGCCTGCTGGCCCAGCGGGCGGAGACCGTGGTGCGGGTATTTTGCGGTATTCCCACGGTATTGAAGGGAAAACTCCCTTGAAGGTCTGGCTTCTTCGCCATGGCCGGACGGCCTATAACCGGGAGCAGCGCTATCAGGGCCTGCGGGATATTCCGCTCTCCCCGGAGGGGGAGGCGGAACTGCGGCAGGCGGATTTCGCTCCGGAGACCGTGTGGGTCTCCCCCCTGTGCCGCGCCCGGCGGACAGCGGAGATTTTATTTCCGTCCGCCCGGCAGGTGGTAGTGGAGGATCTGAGGGAAATGGACTTCGGCGCCTTTGAGGGACGGAATTATGCGGAGATGGAGCATGATCCGGATTACCGGGCCTGGGTAGACGGCGGCTGTGAGGGCCGCTGCCCCGGCGGAGAGAGCCGGACAGAGTTTTGTGACAGGGTATGCGGCGCAATGGAGCACCTGCTGGAGGATACGCTGGAGCGAAATGAAGGCTGCCTGACAGTGGTCGCCCACGGCGGTGTGCTGATGGCTTTCATGGAGCGCTTTGCCCTGCCGGAACGGGGATATTTTGACTGGAATGCCCCCTGTGGCGGCGGATATGTGCTGGACTGGGAGAAAGACCTGTGGCAATCCGGCCGGAAGCTCCGGCTTTTGAGAGAAGTGCGTTATACGAAAGGTGGAAGCACATGCTGATCGTAAAAGCAGCGGTCTGTGGTTTTGTTCTGGATTGCTTTCTGGGAGACCCGGCGTGGATGTCGCACCCAGTTGTCTATATGGGAAAGCTGATCACATGGGCGGAGAAGTTCCTCCGGGCCAGGTTCCCAAAAACACAGAAGGGGGAATTCCGGGCGGGACTTTGTTTGGCGGCGGGACTACCCCTCATAACGCTGCTCTTCACAGGCACCATCTGTCTGCTGGCGGCGTGGCTCCACCCGGCGGTGGGTTTTGCGGTGCAGACCCTCTGGTGCTGGCAGGCCCTGGCCATGCGGGACCTGGCGTTGGAGAGCCGGAATGTCTGGAAGGAACTCCAAAAGGAGGACTTGCCTGCCGCTAGAAAGGCGGTGGGACGCATCGTCGGGCGGGACACGGAGCGGCTGACGGCAGAAGGCGTCATCAGAGCCGCCGTGGAGACGGTGTCGGAAAACTTCTCCGACGGCGTGGCCGCGCCCATGCTCTATATGCTCCTGGGCGGCGCGCCGCTGGCCCTTATGTACAAGTCCATCAACACCATGGACAGCATGGTAGGATACAAGAACGAAAAATATCTGTGGTTTGGCCGGGCGGCGGCAAAGTTGGATGACGCGGCCAATTACATCCCTGCCCGCATCTCGGCCCTTTGCTGGATCGCATCCGCGGCATTGACCGGACAGGACTGGAAAGGTGCGTGGCGCATCTGGCGGCGGGACCGCCGCTGCCATGCCAGTCCCAATTCCGCTCAGACGGAGGCGGCTTGCGCCGGCTCTCTGGGTGTCCAGTTGGCGGGGCCGGCCTGGTATTTTGGCGAGCTGTATGACAAGCCCACGATCGGCGATGCGCTGCGCCCAGTGGAGACCGATGATATTTTGCAGGCGATTCGGATGATGATAGCTGCAAGCACGCTCCTGCTGGCGGTATGCGTGGCGGTCCGGTTGGGACTGTGCTGCATTTAAGGGAGAACGATATGAAGCATGAACTGACGCACGGCGGCGATTGGGCCGGTTTTCTGAGTAATCGGGGATACCTGCCCTTGGACTATTCCTCCAATATCAGCCCCCTTGGCGTCCCGCCGGGCGTACAGGAGGCGCTGCGGAAAACGGCGGCGAAGGCGGACCGGTATCCGGACCCGCTGTGCCGGGAGCTGCGGAAGGCGCTGTCCCGGAAAGAGAGCATTCCGGAGGAGCAAATCCTCTGCGGAAACGGTGCGGCGGACTTGATTTTCCGGGCGGTGCTGGCCCGGCGGCCCCGCCGGGCACTGGTGACGGCGCCGACCTTTGCAGAATATGAGACCGCGCTGGATACCGTGGGATGCGTGGTGGAACATGCAATGCTGAAAGTGGAAGACGGTTTTGCCTTGGGCAAGGGGTTTTTGAGTGCCATTACACCGGAGACGGATATGGTATTTCTCTGTGAGCCCAACAATCCCACCGGAGTGACCACCGCCCCCGCATTGCTGACGCAAATTCTGAAGCGGTGCCGGGAGACCGGGACGATGCTGGTCGTAGATGAGTGCTTCAGCGACTTTCTGGATGCGCCGGAGGACCACACCAGAGAAGGGGATTTGGCGAAGTTTCCGAATCTTTTGCTGCTGAAGGCGTTCACAAAGCTGTATGCTATGGCGGGCGTCCGTTTGGGATACGTACTGTGCGCTGACACAGATTTCTTGGAGCGGATGCGCCAGATGGGACAGCCATGGGCGGTCTCCTCTCTGGCGCAGGCGGCGGGTGTGGCTGCTTTGCGGGAGACAGACTATGTGCGGCAAGTACGGGAGCTGACGATGACAGAGCGGGCATGGCTGATACAGCAGTTGGCCGGTCTGGGCCTGCGGGTGATTCCGGGAGAGGCAAACTATTTGCTGTTCCAGAGCCCCCGCCCCCTGTCGGAACCGCTGGAACAGCAGGGTATCCTGCTTCGGAACTGTGGAAATTATGTGGGACTGGATGATACATGGTACCGCATCGCGGTGCGGACACGAACAGATAACCAGCGGCTGATCGAGGCGCTGGGGGAGGTGCTCCGATGAGCAGAGCAAAGTGCATCATGGTGCAGGGCACCATGTCCGGGGCGGGGAAGAGCCTGCTGTGCGCCGGACTGTGCCGGGTGTTTCGGCAGGACGGATGGCGGGTGGCCCCCTTTAAGAGCCAGAACATGGCGCTGAACAGCTATGTCACACGACAGGGATTGGAGATGGGCCGGGCCCAGGTGATGCAGGCGGAGGCCGCAGGCATCCAGCCGGACGTTCGGATGAATCCCATCTTGATCAAGCCCTCCAGCGACACCGGCAGCCAGGTCATTGTCAATGGAGAGATTCGGGGCCAGATGACTGCCGCGGAGTATTTCCGCTATAAAAAGCAGTTGATTCCCGAGGTCCTGGCGGCCTATGAGAGCCTTGCGGCGGAAAACGACCTCATCGTCATCGAGGGCGCAGGCTCCCCGGCGGAGATCAACCTGCGGGCGGACGACATTGTAAACATGGGCCTGGCAGAGTTGGTGGATGCTCCGGTGCTGCTGGCGGGAGACATCGACCGGGGCGGCGTGTTTGCCCAGCTGTACGGCACGGTGGCCCTGCTGCAGCCGGAAGAGCAGGCCCGTGTCAAGGGCCTTATTATCAACAAGTTCCGGGGTGACCCGGAGATCCTGCGGCCAGGTCTTGCCCAATTGGAGGAGCTGACCGGCATTCCCGTGCTGGGCACGGTCCCCTACCTGCATGTGGATGTGGACGACGAGGATTCCCTGGCACCCTGCCTGGAGCAGAGAGAGTCCCACAAGCCCATTGACATCGCGGTGGTCCGCCTGCCCCGCATCTCCAATTTCACGGACTTCCTGCCATTGGAATGTCACCCGCTTTTGGGCGTGCGGTATGTCAGCCGTGCGGATGAACTGGGCGTGCCGGACATGGTGATCCTGCCCGGGACCAAGAGCACCATGGCGGACCTGCTGTGGATGCGGGAAAACGGCCTGGAGGCGGCGGTGCAGAAGCTGGCCTCCCGGGGAACGCCGGTCCTTGGCGTCTGCGGCGGCTATCAGATGCTGGGCGAGGAGATCACGGACCTCCACGGCGCGGAGGGCGCCCTGACAGCCCTGCGGGGGATGGGGCTTCTGCCGTGCAAAACCGCGTTTGAGCCGGAAAAGACCCGGACCCGCGTCGGAGCCCGGGTCATTGGCGGGCCGCTGGAGCAGGCCGCGCTGGATGGCTACGAGATTCACATGGGAATGACGGAGGTCCGGGGAGAGCCGTTCTGCCTTCTGGAAAACGGCCGGAAGGACGGCTGCCGCAGCGGCAATGTGTTCGGCACCTATCTTCACGGACTGTTTGACAGCGGCGAGCTGACGGAAAAGCTGGCGGACTGGCTCTGCGGCCGGAAGGGAATACAGGCCGGGCACGCGGCGCCGGAATCCTGGCGGCAGCACAAGGAACATCAGTACGATATTCTGGCGGAGGGCCTGCGCAAGGCACTGGACATGGCGGCGGTCCGCCGTATTCTGGAAGAGGAGGAAACGGGAAGATGAAAGAGCAGCACACGCAGCCGGCGGACATTGAGCGGACCAGTATGGCTATCATTGAGCAGGAATTGCGGGCCCGGGGAATTTCTCTGCCAACCGAGACGGCACCGGTGATCAAGCGGGTGATCCATACCACTGCGGATTTTGAATACGTGGAGGCCCTGCGTTTTACAGAGAACGCCGTGGCACTGGGCACAGCGGCTATGAGGCAGGGTGTAATCGTGACTGATACCAACATGGCCTGCGCGGGCATCAGCAAGCCGGCCCTGTCCCGCCTGGGCGGAGAGGCCCATTGCTTCATGGCGGAGCCCGCCGTGGCGGAGGAAGCCCGGCGGCAGGAAACCACCCGGGCGGCGGTGTCCATGGCTTTGGCGCTGGAGACCTGGGAACATCCGGTACTGGCAGTCGGCAACGCTCCCACCGCCCTGCTCCGCATCGCGGAACTGCTGGAGGAGGGCAAGCGCCCGGCATTGGTGATCGGTGTGCCGGTGGGCTTTGTCAACGTGGTGGAGAGCAAGGAGCGGCTTCTGGAGGCCTGCCAGCGCCACGGCGTTCCCGCCATTGTGGCGCTGGGCCGGAAGGGCGGCAGCAATGTGGCGGCAGCCATCTGCAATGCCCTGCTGTACAGCGCTGCCGGTCAGCTGGACCCGGCGGCCCGGGGCTGGAATTGAATGATTGCTTTCTGAAGATAAAAAGGAAACGCCTTCTGATGCGGTGCGCATCAGAAGGCGTTTTGCCTGTATTTGGGTTAAAAGCTTGTTTGATGGGAAAGCTCGCGTTTCATCCAACGCCGGTTTGCGGGGCACCGTCAAAAGTCGGACCTTATCGTTTGCCGATAGGACTGTTTTCAGACCTCCCGCCAGTTGGCCGGAAAAACAAAATAAACATACCGGGCCTGATTGGCGCGCGGAAATGAATATGGGTAATTTTTTGGGGGATGGGATATAAGCACATCGCCCGGATGGCCGGTCAGGACCGTGCCACTGTCCAGAACAGTCTCTAGCGTTCCCTCCATCACATGTATTCATACATAAAATTTCAGTGCGAAAACCCATTACTGTTTGGTGATAAGAGGACACGCCGGCCCTCTTTTCAGCCTTGAGAGGCTATCTCTCTATTATTGCAGAAAATATATCACCGATACTACAAGCAGAGTATCACCGTATTTTTCTGAAGATAGTAAGTCGCCGTTTGCTTGATGGATTTCACAATATTACATACTCGGTCGGTTATATCGCGTTCAACTAACAGATGGGTATGGTTCTTATCTGCCTCCATATTGAAAGAGGTGCAGTCCTTATAAGGAAGCTGTGCCTTCGGATGGACTTGAAACAATTTGATTTTCATTTTCAACAAGATGGCGTGGTGGAAGTCACGCTTTCCTTTTTTTGCATCTTTTTGGAATGCCGGAAAGTAAAAAAGCCCGGATTACGCTATCGGCAAAGCGAACGGCGTATAGACTCCACGGGATAAAAGCGGTGTAAGGCTGCAAATGTTTCACTATTATGACGTTCAAGGGATATCCTCAGAGTTACAGAATTAAAACATCAGGCACGGCCACAGGGATGGGCGGAAGTGATTCAGGTTTGCAGACCTGTTGTTTCATTCGCAGAATTACCGGTACCAAGACAGGCCTCCTGCAGCGATGCAAAATGTTCTGCTACACTGTATGCTGACAATGTCAGCATTGGCACAATTTATCCGCCGCAAGCAGCCTCCGGGCCGAAGGGAGAGCTGCATTGAGTCAGAAGCCGGCTCGTTGATGAGCATGCTTTTCCCTGTGAAAGAAAATGAATTGACCTGCTCGGCAAAACGGGTTATGATGGCACTGAAGTTAGGAAAATTTTGAGGCAGAAGCTATAAGACGAGACTTGATGTTAGGCGGTGAATTCCTGTGGACCATGCGGAAGTAAAGGTCGTCACATTACCAGTGGAGGAATGGCTGGAACAGTATTGCGTACCCGAAAAATTTGCGGGTGCCTGCGAGACCTGCCCGGATTACGGGAAGGTCTGGTCTTGTCCGCCGGGGCTTCCGCCTGTGAAAGAGCTTTTCGCATCATTTGACCGGGTGCATCTCATCGGCATGAAGGTGGTTTATAGAAAAGAGACCCGGGAGGCGGCCACCACCCCGGAAAAGACCGACCGCCTGCGGGCGGCTACTTACGGAAAGGCGAAGCGGGTCCTTCTGGAGTCGCTGCTGGAATTGGAAAAGTCCATTCCTGGCAGCTGGAGCCTGGCGGCGGGCCGGTGTGAGTTGTGCGACCGGTGCAGCCGGGTGGACGGCCTGCCCTGCCGGATGCCGGAGCGGCTGCGGTACTCCTTTTCAGGTTTTGGGTTTGATTTGACGCGGATCGCCAGGGAGGTGCTAGGGCTGGAGCTGATTTGGAGTTCTCAGGGGCTGCCAGCGTACAATGTGGCGATTGCGGCACTTCTGGAGCGGCGGCGTCCAAATGCGGAACAGCGGTACCTAGTGGAGAGTCAGCGGCCATGGCAGCTCTTCCAGGAAGAGGTGGCAGGTGTCCTGCGGCAGATGGGATGCACGGTCCTGCGGCAGAACAGCGGAGAGCGGCTTTCAGTTGCCGACCGGGCCACCGGCGACACCTATGAACTGGTGTTCTGTCCGGAGGCCCCCCAGATGAAACTGGGGAGCAGAACGGGCCCTGGCCGTCGGCTGAACCGCCTCTCGGAGCACCTGCAACTGTGCTTCCCAGAGATGACCCCCATGCCGGACAAGCCATAAAAATAGAAAAAAGCAAGAGGACGTTTCCATCCTCTTGCTTTTTGCGTCAGAAATAAGTGATGTTGACGGGTTTTTTGTCCCAGCCGATGGCCCGCTGGATATCCGGGATGAAGGAAGCGTCCGAAACAGAAATACGGCCCAGTGCGGCGGCCTGCTGCAGGGGATAGGCCCCCATCACCAGGGATGAGAGCTCTCCGATGCCAGTGGTAAGGGTCACGTCTGGGCGGGCGTGCTCCACCAGTGTCACGGTCTGGCCGGAAATGTCCAGATAGTACGTGCCGCAATTCCGGGACAGGAAGGGGTCTTGAACCTCCAGTGACAGGACAAAGTTCCGACTGACCGGGGCACAGCAGTGAGTCTGCTGCTTGAAATAGCCCGGGACATCAAAGATGCGGACCATGCACCCCATGGTCCGGCGGCCAATCTCCTGAATACAGCCGTCATGGGCCAGATTTTCGCCGCTGTCAGGGTTTGTGAACATCATATGCAGATATTCGTCCGTGGACAAAATCCGTACCCGGTCGATCTGATCGGTCTGAGAGGCGAAGAACGTCATGAACTGCTGGAGAGTCTCCAGGTCATCGTAAATCATCTCGTGGACGTACAGATCGTGGTACATATCAGTGTAATGATCCACTTCCACGAACTCATAAGTCAGATAGCCGGTAATCCTGCCGCCCCGGCGGCACACGACTACATAGGGTTGCTGGAAAATGCGGTAGGGATCCATGAAGCGATGGATGGTGGCGCCGTTGGTACGCTTGGCGTAACGGCGGTAAAAATCTAAGATTTCCGCCCGGTCCGCCTCGGTTGCATAGGAGAGGCCGGATTTGTCGCCAAAGGAACGGATGTAGCAGGGCTTGGGCATATACAGGATATTCTCGTTGCAGTAGCCATAGCCCATCTTCCCGTAAAATGCCGGGTTGAACGGATGCAGACAGCCGATGGGGGTGTCTGTCTCCGCGTAATAATTCATCAGCACCTTTAGGAGCGTACAAGCGATCTTTTCCTTCTTGTGCAGAAAGTTGGTAGAGACATATGCCGCCGCACCCATGGGCATCATAACGCCCCGGACATTAAAAGCGAAGTCCATCATCATCAGGGAGCCGATCAGAGTACCATTGTCGTCAAAGCAACCGAGATAGCGGCCCTCCAATGGGGTATGCAGTTCAGAGTCCAAATTCTCCAACAACTCAGGAGGCGTTTTGGAAGGAAAGGAGGAAACAATGTTTCTGGACAGCTGTTCGGCTTCTTCAGGGCGAACGAATCTGATATCCAAAGGGAAACAACTCCTTGTATGTCAAAGTTGAAAAGTCGGCTGGACGACCCTTCACGCACCAGCTTTGACGTCCCCATTATGACAGTCCACTGTGAAAAAGTCAATCACATGATCTGCTACCCTGTGGGGATTCTGTCAAAAAGCTTGACAAGCAGAAGTGAAATGTAGTAATTTTATCATAAGGGGGCCGCGATGTAGCGGCGGGCCTATTTTGGGTGCGATGTAGCGTCCTGAACGTATGTTCAGGACGCTTTTTGCATTTTGCGGAAGTTAAGCGGAAGAAAGTGCAATAGCGCTAGGCAATCGCCTGAGGAAGAAAAACTGGTGAATAAGTGGCTATTTGGGGCAGGGCACTCAGAAAAAAGGCAACATACAGCTAGCCCTGCCTGCAAAATATTTTGAAAGCAGGGCTGGAGACGCTGGGGAGATTCACTTACCGGCAATCATCCCCGTGATGACCGGGGCACCAGCAGCCTCGCCTATAACCTTAAAAATGATTCTGAGGGGAGCCGACGCGATGCCCCCACCGGAAAGACAAGGACTTGACCCTGCGGCCTGACAGCACTGTATCGCGGGCTTCAAAAAGCCTGTTGATTTGATTGTGGTGGTTACAGAGAACGCCAAAAAACTCTCTGAATTTTATTTTGCGAGGATGTGTGTTATGGGCAATTTCAGTGTAAAGACAAAAGTTATCTTCGGCGAAGGACTTTCGTCTTTGACCGGTCAGATTCAGAAGGCGTTTCTGGTGACGGATCCGTTCATAGTGAAAAGCGGAAAGGCCGCTTATGTGACGGACTGCCTGGCACAGGCGGGCCGGGAGTGCATGGTGTTTTCTGATGTCTCTGTGGACCCGGATATCGATGTGGTGACGGCGGGTGTGAGCAGACTGATCGAATTCCAGCCGGACACCGTCATCTGCCTGGGCGGCGGCGCGGCCATCGATGCCGCGAAGGCCATTGTATACTTTGCTATCAAGACAGGGCAGGCTGGAGAGCCCACCTTCATTGCCATTCCCACCACCAGCGGCACTGGGTCCGAGGTGAGCAGCTTTTCGGTCATCACGGACAGGCAGAAAGCCATTAAGTATCCGCTGGTGGATGAGTCCCTGGTGCCGGATATCGCGCTTTTGGATGCCAATCTTGTAGTCAGCGCACCGCCTTCCGTGACCGCTGATACGGGCATCGACGTATTGACGCACGCCATTGAGGCATTCGTGTCCAAGGGGCGCAACGATTTTACCGACGCGGCCGCCGAAAAAGCGATCAAGCTGGTGAAGCACAACCTGCTGAAATGCTACAAAGAGCCGAATGACCTGGAGGCACGGCAGGGAATGCACAACGCTTCCTGCCTGGCGGGAATCGCCTTTTCCAATGCGGGGCTGGGCTTGAATCACGGCATGGCCCATGCGCTGGGAGCCCATTTCCATATTCCCCACGGCAGAGCCAACGGCATCCTTTTGCCCTACGTTATGAGCTTTAATGCCGGCTGCGCGGATTCCATGACGCCCACCGCCAAGCGCTATGCGCAGATTGCAAGGCTGTTGGGACTGGAGGGCAGCAGCATCCGGCAGAGCGCTCTGAATGTGATCCGCACCGCACGGACATATATGGGAAAGATGAAAATGCCGCCGACTATTCAGGCGGCCGGCGTTGGGAAAGATGAATTTGAAGAGGCGCTGGACGCCATGGCAGAATCGGCTTTGGCTGACCGCTGCACTGCTTCAAATCCCCGGGATTGCACGGCGGACGAGATTAAAATGGTGTTCCGCAAGGCCTTTGAGGGAAAGCTTCCCTGACGGAAGAAGGATGCCGGCGGAAGCACGCGTGGGGCTTCTCCCGGCTTCCGGATATACCGCTTTGTCAGCCTACTTTGTCATGGCCTGCCGAACTCCTTTGAGATTTTGGCAGGCCATGCCGTATTCAGGCAAAAAAGGCCGCAGGCCAGTCTGATGAAAGGTATATGCGGCAAATTCGACAATTTGCGGGTTGACATTAAGAAAATGTACTGTTAAAATAACAATGGATTCAGTGGATTTGCTAAGATCATATGAATACCGCCTATAAATTCATATAGATAAATTAGTCAAACGGTTATGAACGCGATGCTAGCGCTGGCCGTTTACTAGTCGGATGAGCGATGTAGCTTTTGAAGTTTTTATGATAAAATTTCAGGGGCTTTTTTGCTATTTAGGCGGTAGCCTCCTTTTTTCTCTGAACTGCAGACGGATGCGGCCCAGTTGATGAGCGGAGAGGAAAAGCAACCAAAAGGAGCAGGTCTATGATTGAACTAGATGAGAAGAAAAGAATTATCCAGGAATTTGTCCCCGGAAAACAGGTGACACTGGCGCATGTTATTGCAAATCCGGATGACAAATTGTATGGGAAACTCGGACTGATCGACGTAAGCGGCGCAATCGGCATTTTGACCATTACACCCAGCGAGGCCGCAATGATCGCGGCCGATGTGGCCACCAAGGCGGCGGATGTGCAGATCGGGTTTGTGGACCGCTTTAATGGCTCCGTGGTGGTTACGGGCGATGTAGCCGCTGTGGAGGCGGCTCTGCGTGATGTGATCCGGGTTCTGTGCGATATGATGGGCTTCTCTTCGGCCCCCATCACCAAGACATGATGGAAGAGGCACCAAAGAAGCGCCGCATGATGCTGATCGGTCGTTCCGCGGCGGGAAAGACCACGCTGTGCCAGCGCATCAACCATGAGGATCTGCGCTATCATAAGACGCAGACCGTTCAGATTATCAACCAGAACATCATCGATACGCCGGGAGAGTATTTGGAGAGATTCAGTTTCCGGGGCGCCTTGATCGTCACATCCACAGATGCGGATATTATTGTTCTGGTACAGGATGCCACAGAGCAGGGAACAATGTTCCCTCCATATTTCAACAGTATGTTCGCAAAGCCGGTCGTGGGCGTCGTCACAAAATGCGACCTGGCGAACCAGAAACAGATTGAACAAGCCGGGAAGTATTTGAACGCCGCCGGTGCGGAGAAGCTTTTCTTTGTGAGCAGTGTGACGGGCCAGGGCGTGGATGAGCTCGTGGAGTATTTGCAGATCCTTTGAGAGGATGATTGTATATGGGTCTTGGTACACCGATTCGAGTTGTCATAGCAGATGACGAACCCATCACAAAAATGGATTTGAATGAACTGCTGAGCGAGGCGGGATACGAAGTAGTCGGTGAGGCCTCCGACGGATTTGACGCAGTCGAGATTTGCCGGAAAAAGCATCCGGATTTGGTCCTGATGGATATCAAGATGCCGCTTCTGGACGGCTTGGCCGCCGCAAAGATTATTCGTTCGGAAAATCTGGCGGAGACCGTCATGATGATGACTGCTTACAGTGAGCGGGAATTTGTGGAACAGGCCAAGGATTGCGGCGTAGGCGGCTACCTTGTCAAGCCCATCGATGAGAAATCTCTGATCCCCAACATTGAAGTGGCGGTAAACCGCAGCCGGGAAATCGGAAAACTGCGCAAGGATATTGAAAAAGTGAACGGCCGGCTAGAAAGCCGAGCTGTGACGGAAAAGGCCAAGGGATTGCTGATGGAGCAGCAGAAGATGACCGAGCAGGAGGCTTATGATTATATCCGCAAACTGAGCCAGACCAAGCATCTTTCCATGAAACGGGTGGCGGAGATGATTTTGACAAAAAGCGAGGTCTGAGTCATGTGTACCATCAGCGAACTGTGTAAGAAATACACGGAACTGACGGAAGAGGATATCGACATCATTCGGGATATGTCAAAATTTTTGACGACCTTCGCGGATCTCGAAGAGGCCGATATTTTTATCGACTGTCCTGCCCACAATGGAGACGCTATTGTCGTCGCAGAGGCAAAGCCCTCCCGTGTTCCGTCGTCTTATAAGAAAACTGTGGTCGGTCTGCTGGCAAAACAGGAAAACGAACCGGCCGTGGCTCGGACGCTCCGGCTGGGAATCGGTACCCGCCAGATGAAAGCGGTCACCCAGGAAAACGGCTGCACGATCCAGTCGGTGGAACCCATTTTCCACGGAGACCGCGTGATCGGTGTACTGATCAGTGAGCGGAGAACCACCGAACAGATCCAGATGGATGAGGGACTCCACTTTTCTCAGGACAGTTATCAGACCATTGCCAATACGCTGGCGCAGATCAAGGATGAGGACAACTGGCTCACGGAATGTATCGATGAGGCCCTGCTGATGGTGGATAACAGTGGGATCATCACTTTCCGAAACGGACGGGCCAAGGACCTTTATGAAAACTTGGGCTTTGTGGAGGATGTGCTGGGCCAGCCTTACAAAAATGTCTGCCTGGCAGATGCGGATATCGGCCTGGAGAGCAGAAACGCCCAGGAGTATTCTTACGAAATGACGGTGGGGTATCACGTCCTCAGCGCCAAGCGTGTCCAGTTGGATGTGCCCGGCATGGCATTTGCCGAGATTCTGCGGGATATCACCCGTCAGAAGGAGCAGGAAAAGGCACTGATCCTGAAGTCGGTAGCCATCAAGGAGATGCACCACCGAGTCAAAAACAACCTCCAGACCATTGCCAGCCTGCTGCGGCTCCAGATGCGCCGCACGGACAGCGAGGAGACCCGGCAGGTTCTGGGTGAGAGCATGAACCGGATTCTCTCCATTGCCAGCACCCACCAATTGCTGGCTCAGAGCGGCATTGACGAGGTGATGATCGGAGAGGTCATCCAGAACATTACAAACAACGCACTGCGGTATTATTCCGGTTCCCGGTTTAAGGTGGAGATCAATCTGGAGGGCGATGACTTTCAGGTCGATTCCGATATCGCCACATCCGTGGCACTGATCATTAATGAACTTTTGGAAAATGCCCTGAAATACGCGTTCCGTGACGGCGATGAGGGCTGTGTCCGCATTATCGTGACCAGGGGGGAGATGTATTCCCGAATCCAGGTGATCGATAACGGCACAGGCTTCGATGTGGAAAACACGGATGGCAGCCGGCTGGGATTATCCATTGTAAAGAGCATGGTCTGTGATAAGCTCCACGGTGACTTGGAGATCGAGTCTGACCACGGGGGCACCCGTGTGACCTTTGACTTCAAAAATCAAATTATGGATGCGCTGGCATGACGTAGTGCCTGCGCAAGTGCGGTGCGATGTAGCCCGAACGGCAGAGGAGAAATTCTCTGCGTTCGGGCTGCTTTTTTTAAGAAAGTAGGTGGAGATTTTGCATGAGGTCATTCTGAGCGTCGGAATTGACATTGGAACATCCACGACACAGTTGATTTTCAGCCGTCTGACCATTGAGAACCGGGCCAGCAGCTATACGGTGCCCCGCATCAGTATTGTGGACAAAGAAGTGGTCTACCGCAGCCAGATCTATTTTACCCCGCTGAAATCCGCGACAGAGATCGACGCCGAGGCGGTCAAAAAAATCGTCCGCGACGAGTACCAAATGGCGGGCATGACCCCGGCGGACCTGAAGACCGGCGCGGTGATTATCACGGGTGAAACGGCCCGCAAGCAGAATGCAAACGATGTACTGGAGGCCCTCTCCGATCTGGCCGGAGACTTTGTGGTGGCGACGGCGGGACCGGATCTGGAATCGGTCCTTTCTGCCAGAGGCGCGGGAACGGACGCCATGTCCAAGGAAGAGCGCATGGCCATTGCCAATATCGATATCGGAGGCGGAACCAGCAACATTGCCCTTTACGAAAGGGGAACGCTGCGTGGAACCAGCTGCCTGGATATCGGCGGGCGGCTGATCAAGGTCCAGAACGGAAAGATTACATATATTTTTCATAAGATACAGGAGCTTGCTAACAAGCATGGTATTTCAGTGAACATAGGGGATCGGGCGGACCCGGAGCAGCTGATGAAGGTGTGCCGCCTGATGGCAGACCAACTGGCCCAGGCGCTTCACCTGGCGCCCCAGGACGGCGGCCATGCGGGGCTGTATACCAACGACGGCAAGCCGCTGCCGGACACGCCGGCTGTTCAGGCCGTAACGTATTCTGGCGGCGTCGCGGATTGTGTGTACCAGTCCGATGAAACAGATTTGTTCCGATATGGAGATATCGGTGTGCTTTTGGGCAGAGCCATCCGGGAAAATGCGGCTCTGAACCAAATTAAGCGCTTTCAGGCGGTGGAGACAATCCGTGCCACAGTAGTGGGCGCGGGTACCCATGCCACAGATGTCAGCGGCAGCACGATTCGTTATGACCGCAGACAGCTGCCGCTGAAAAATGTCCCGGTACTGAAGGTATCCCAAGAGGATGAGGCGTCGCTGGAGACGCTGAAGTCCTCTATAAGAGATCAATTGCCGCTGTATCAGCCGGAGGGCGTCATGGAACAAGTGGCCATCGCGTTTACCGGCGAAAACCGCACCAGCTTTGCTGAGGTCCAAGACCTCGCAGCGGCAATTATTGATAGTACGAAGGAGGTGATTGAGAGCAGGTACCCCTTGATCGTGGTCGTCGAGAATGATATTGGCAAAGTTCTGGGCAATGCGCTGAATGTGATGCTGCGCAATCAAAAGGATGTCATTTGTATTGACAGCATCCACGCCTCGAGCGGCGACTATATCGATATCGGCGAGCCTGTCGCAGGCGGGCAAGTTCTTCCTGTTGTGATCAAGACGTTGATCTTCAACTCCTAAAAAAGCTTATGAGAGGTGAAAAACGTGATCTTAAAAACAAGACTGTTTGGCCATGTCTATGAGTTCAAATCTGTCCGAGAGGTCATGGCTAAAGCAAATGAGGAAAAATCCGGCGACAAACTGGCAGGTATTGCCGCTGAAACCGCAGAGGAAAGAGTCGCGGCAAAGGTCGTGCTTTCCAATCTGACTGTGAATGATGTTCGCAACAGCCCCGCTGTTCCCTATGAGGAGGACGAGGTTACCCGCATCATTCAGGATGACGTAAACGAGACGATTTACAACACGTTTAAAAACTGGACCATGGCAGAACTCCGCGAGTGGATTCTGGACGAGAGGACCACTGGCGATATGATCAAGCGGCTGTCCCGCGGCCTGACCAGTGAGGTTGTCGCCGGTGTCTGCAAGCTGATGAGCAACCTGGACCTGATCTACGCAGCTAAAAAGATTCGTGTGTCCGCGCACTGCAACACGACAATCGGTCTGCCCGGCACCTTCTCCTCCAGACTGCAGCCCAACCATACCACCGATGATCCCACCGGCATTATTGCCTCCGTGATGGAAGGCCTGTCCCTTGGCTGTGGTGACGCCGTCATCGGCCTGAACCCCGTGGATGATTCCGTGGAGAGCGTGGCCCGCATTCTGAAGATGTTTGACGAGTTCAAGAATAAGTGGGAGATCCCCACCCAGATCTGCGTGCTGGCCCATGTTACCACCCAGACAGCTGCTGCTCAGAAGTTCGGCGCTCCCATGGACCTGATGTTCCAGTCCATCGCCGGCTCCCAGAAGGGCAACGAGGCCTTCGGCCTGACCGCCGATATGCTGACGGAAGGCCGTGCCACTATGCTGTCCCGCGGCACCAGCACCGGCCCCAACGTCATGTACTTCGAGACCGGCCAAGGCTCCGAGCTGTCCTCCGACGCCCACAACGGCTGGGACCAGGTTACCATGGAGGCCCGTTGCTACGGCTTCGCCAAGCGCTTCCAGCCCTTCCTGGTCAATACCGTCGTCGGCTTCATTGGCCCCGAGTATCTGTATGATTCCAAGCAGGTCACCCGTGCCGGTCTGGAAGATCACTTTATGGGCAAGCTGACCGGTATCCCCATGGGATGCGATGCCTGCTATACCAACCACATGAAGGCCGACCAGAATGACATTGAGAACCTGGCTACCCTGTTGGTCGCGGCTGGCTGCAACTACATCATGGGCGTTCCCCAGGGCGATGACTGCATGCTGATGTATCAGTGCACCGGCTACCATGAGGCTGCCGCTCTGCGTGAGGTCTTCGGCCTGCGGCCCATTAAGGAATTCGATATGTGGCTGGAGAAGATGGGCTTCTCTGAAAATGGTAAGCTGACCCCCAAGGCGGGCGACGCTTCCGTGTTCTTGAAACGATAAGGAAAGGGGGCGCAGACAATGGCAGAAAAAGATTTACGAGCAATTATTGAACAAGTCCTGATGGAGATGAATCTTGCTGACAACCTGGGCTCCGCGCCGAAGGCAGAGCCTGCCTCTACGGAGGAGAAATGCGCGGACGAGGGTTTCCAGGGTGTGACCTCCAAGGTCGAGGAGGGCGAACTGCCCGATATTACCCAGATTGACATCCGCAAGCAGTATCTGGTGGAAAACCCGGAGCACCGCGACGAGTACGCCGAGCTGAAGATGGCAGCTCCCTGCCGCCTGGGCATCGGCAAGGCCGGCGCACGCTATAAGACGCTGCCCCAGTTGGAGTTCCGTGCGGCTCATTCCGCCGCACAGGACGCCGTGTTCAACGACGTGGATCACGAGTTCGTTGAGAAGATGGGCCTGTTCACGGTTCAGACCCAGTGCGACAGCAAGGATACTTACCTGACCCGTCCTGATCTGGGCCGCAAGCTGAGTGATGAGGCTGTGGAGACCATCAAGGCCAAGTGCAAGAAGAATCCCACTGTGCAGATCTACGTGGCTGACGGCCTGTCTTCCGCTTCCGTGGCCGCCAACATCGGCGACCTGCTGCCCGCCATCATGCAGGGCCTGAAGAGCTACAACATCGATGTGGGCACGCCCTTCTTCGTGAAGTACGGCCGTGTCGGCGTGATGGACCAGATTTCCGAGGTGCTGGGCGCCACGGTCACCTGCACCCTGATTGGTGAGCGTCCCGGCCTGATTACGGCAGAGTCCATGTCCGCCTATATTGCGTATAAGGCGACTGTCGGTATGCCCGAGGCACGGCGCACCGTCGTGTCCAATATCCACCGTGCCGGTACCATTCCCGCTGAGGCTGGTGCCCATATCGCTGAAATCATCAAGATCATGCTGGACAAGAAGGCCAGTGGTACTGATCTGAAGCTGTAAAAATATTGGGAGGTATTCATTATGAAACGAGATCCGCTGCCTGCTCATGTTCTGGCAACCAGACTGATCCCCAACGTTTCCCCCGACATGGCCAAGGAATTCGGCCTGACCCCCGACCAGAAGTCTCTGGCTCTGATCACCGCTGACTGCGATGATGTTACTTATACTGCGCTGGACGAAGCTACCAAGAAGGCTGACTGCAAGGTCGTTTACGCCAAGAGCTTCTACGGCGGCGCCGCCAATGCCAACACCGCTCTGGCCGGCGAGATCATCGGCATTCTGGCCGCTCCCAATCCCGCCGAGGCCAAGGCTGGCCTGGAAGCTGCCGTAGACATGATTGAGAATGTCTGCCACTTTGTTTCCGCCAATGACGATGACAGTATCTGCTACTATGCTCACTGCATCTCCAGAACTGGCTCCTATCTGTCTGAGGGCTGTGGCATTCCCGAGGGCGAGGCGATTGCCTATCTGATTGCTCCTCCTCTGGAGGCTATGTATGGCGTCGATGCCGCTCTGAAGGCTGCCGACGTGCGGATGTGCGTGCTGTACGCGCCTCCCTCTGAGACGAACTTCGGCGGTGCTCTGCTGACCGGCAGCCAGTCCGCCTGCAAGTCTGCCTGCGATGCTTTCGCCGCTGCCGTTGAGTCTGTGGCTGACCGTCCCAAGGAGTAATGCGGGGCGCGTCCTGCGCAACTCTTGAAGGGAGGCACTTATGAAAGCATTGGGTATGATTGAGACCCGGGGCCTAGTGGCGGCCATTGAAGCGGCCGACGCCATGGTGAAAGCCGCCAATGTGACGCTGACCAATAAGGAACACATCGGCGGCGGTCTGGTGACTGTGATGGTGCGCGGTGATGTAGGCGCCGTAAAGGCGGCTACGGATGCTGGCGCCGCGGCGGCTGAGCGTGTGGGCGAACTGGTGTCCGTCCATGTGATTGCCCGTCCCCACGAAGAGCTGGAGGGCATCCTGGGGCCAACCCCCACGGCTGCCCCAGCCGATCATCCGGTCAGTCCTCGAAAGCCCGATCAGGAACCCGCCAGGGAAGGGGAAACCCCCGCAGCCAGCCCGCGGCAGGAAGCCTCCGCCAGCGAGGAAGCTGAAGCAGCAGAGGAAGTGCCCGCCGGAGGAGATGCAGAGACCCCGCTCGCTCTGGAGGACCTCTCCCCCGAGAACCTGGCAAACATGACTGTTGTAAAGCTGCGGTCTGTTGCCCGCCATCTGGACGTGGATAACATGACCCGTAAGGAGATTCGCTTCGCCAATAAGGAGGATCTGCTCCGGGCGATTACGGAGTTCCTCCAGAGAAACTGACTGGGAGCTTTTCAACGAGTTTGACCGATAGGAGATTTATAGCATGCAATTGATCGATAAAGACTTACTGTCCATGCAGGAAGTCCGGGAATTGGTCGAAGCCGCCAAGAAGGCGCAGAGGGAATTGGCCGAGATGGATCAGGCACAGGTGGACCGCATCGTGCACGCCATCGCTGACGCCGGTGTCCGCAACGCCAGACGGCTGGCGCAGATGGCCAATGAGGATACGGGCTTCGGTGTTGTAGACGACAAGGTCATTAAAAATGTGTTCGCCAGCCGCGGCGTATACGAGCACATCAAGGACATGAAGACGATTGGAGAAATCTCCAGAGACAAGGAGAAGGGACTGCGTGTTCTCGCTGTCCCCATGGGCGTGATTGCGGGCCTGCTGCCCTCCACGAACCCCACCTCCACGGCACTTTACAAGGCGGAGATTGCCATTAAAGCTGGCAATGCCATCGTTTTCTCTCCCCATCCCGCCGCACTGCGCTGCAGCCTGGAGACGGTGAAGGTCATCCGGCAGGCCATCGCGGAGGCGGGCGGCAATGAGGACCTGGTGTCCTGCATTACCATTCCCACCATGGAGGCTACCGACAACCTGATGCGCCACCGGGATGTGGCCATGATTCTGGCAACAGGCGGCTCCGCCATGGTCCGCGCGGCTTATTCCTCCGGCACTCCCGCCATCGGCGTGGGTCCCGGCAACGGCCCCGCGTACCTGGAGAAGACCTGTGATCTGAAGCTGGCTGTCAAGCGTATCATGGATTCCAAGACTTTCGACAACGGCACCATCTGTGCGTCTGAGCAGTCCATTATCTGCGATGAGGACATGGTGGATGCTGTTCGGCAGGAGATGGAGGCACAGGGCGCCTACTTCCTGGACGAAGCCGAGCGTGCTCAGTTGGGCCGCTTCATCCTCCGGGCAAACGGCACCATGAATCCCCAGATTGTCGGTCGCAGCGTCAAGGTCATCGCTGATCTGGCCGGCCTGGACCGGGTGCCCGCTACGGCACGGGTTCTGGTTGCCAAGGAGGACGGCGTTGGCCGTGGACATCCGTATTCCAACGAGAAGCTGGCTCCCATTCTGGGTTTCTATACCGGCAAGGACTACAAGGATGTGTGCAGCAAGGTATGTGAGATCCTGCACTATGAAGGCGCGGGACACACCTTCTCCATGCATACCAAAGATGACGCCATGGTGGATTACTTTGCCAAGCGTGTTCCCGCATCCCGCATTATGGTCAATACCCCCAGCGCGCTGGGCGGTATCGGCGGTACCACCTCTCTGCAGCCGGCCCTGACACTGGGCTGCGGTGCCATCGGCGGTTCCGCTACTTCCGAGAATGTGGGTCCCATGCATCTGATGAACAAGCGGTATGTGGCGTTTGGCATGAAGGAACTGGACGACATCAAGGCGACGATCCCCAGCTGCAAGGACGGCATCTGCAATGTCGCTCCCGATTTGAGCAGTGTGGATGTGGACGCCATTGTCCAAAGCGTCATCAGCAAGCTGAAAGCTCTATGAGCCGATAACGAATAGGAGGAACTTATTATGGCAAGCAATATGCAGGCACTGGGCATGATCGAGACCAAGGGTCTCGTTGCCTCTATCGAAGCCGCCGATGCAATGGTGAAGGCGGCAAACGTGA
>CAMBAJ010000002.1 GCA_945864305.1 uncultured Clostridia bacterium
CTACATGTACATCTACACCGGCGGCGAGCCTCTGGTGCGCAAAAAGGACCTGATCCGGCTGTGCGAAACCCACAGCGACTGCCAGTTCCTGTGCTTCACCAATGCCACCCTCATCGACGAGGCCTTCGCCGGCGAGATGCTGCGGGTGGGTAATTTCATACCCGCCATCTCTCTGGAAGGCGATGAGGCCTCCACCGACAGCCGCCGGGGCAAGGGCACCTATCAGAAGGTCATGGCCGCCACGGCACTGCTGAAGCGAAAGCGGCTACCCTTCGGCTTCTCCTGCTGCTACACCAGCGCCAACTACGAGTCCATCTCCTCTGAATCCTTCTACGATAAGATGATCGACCTGGGTGGCCTGTTCGTCTGGTACTTCCACTACATGCCCGTGGGCAACGACGCCGTGCCGGAGCTGCTACCCACGCCGGAGCAGCGGGTGGGCATGTACCACCGCATCCGGGACTACCGGACCCGCAAGCCCATCTTCGCCATGGACTTTCAAAACGACGCCGAGTATGTAGGCGGCTGCATCGCCGGCGGGCGGCGGTATCTGCATATCAACGCCGACGGCGACGTGGACCCCTGCGTGTTCATCCACTACTCCGACTCCAACATCCGGCAGAAGACCCTGCTGGAGGCCCTGCAATCCCCCCTGTTCATGGCCTATCACGATGGGCAGCCCTTCAACCGGAACATGCTCCGCCCCTGCCCCATGCTGGAAAATCCGGAGAAGCTGCGGAAGATGGTGGGCGACACCGGTGCCCACTCCACCGACCCCCAGTCTCCGGAGAGCGCTGAGCACCTGTGCGCCAAGTGTGACCGCTACGCCAACTGCTGGGAGCCGGTGTCCAGAGAGCTCTGGGAGTCCAGTCCCCGGGGCAAACAGGCCCTGGCAGAGGAACAGGCATAAACAAAGCTCCCGAAAAGCCGGGCGCCCCAAAGGCGTCCGGCTTTTTGCTGCTTCGCTCTTTTCCGTTCTTTTCCGTCTCCCTCTTGAGTTTTTTCGTCAATCATGCTATCGTTGTCCCATGGAACACTATGAATTGATCCGCTCCCGCCGGAAAACCCTGGCGCTGGAGATCACCAAGGACTGCCGTATCCTGGTCCGGGCCCCCATGCGCCTGCCCCAGGCCCACATCGACGCCTTCGTGGAGCAGCACGCGGACTGGATCGCCCGACATCTGGCCCAACAGCAGGCGCGGCTGGCCGCGGCGCCACCCGCTCCCACTCCGGAGGAAATCGCCGCCCTGAAGGAAAAGGCCCGGGCCGTTCTTCCCCCCAAGATCGCCTATTGGAGCGAAAAAATGGGCGTGACCCCCACCGGCTTCAAAGTCACTACCGCCCGGAAGCGCTACGGCAGCTGCAGCGGCAGAAACAGCCTCTGCTTCTCCTGCTTTCTCATGGAATACCCCGAGGAGGCCATTGATTTGGTGGTGGTCCATGAGCTGTGCCACATCCAGGAGAAAAACCACGGTCCGGCCTTCTACGCGCTGCTGGCCCGCTATCTGCCCGATCACAAGGAACGAAAAAAACTCTTGAACAGTAAGGAGCTGCCATTATGAAACAACTGAACCTCACCGAGCTGCTGCAAAACAATCCCTACCCCGGCCGGGGCATCGTCCTGGGCCGCAGCGCCGACGGCAAGTCCGCCATCGCCGCCTACTTCATCATGGGGCGGAGCGAGAACTCCCGGAACCGGGTCTTCACCGTCACGGAGGACGGCATCCGAACCGAGGCCCACGATCCCTCCAAGATGACGGACCCCAGCCTCATCATCTACCACCCCGTCCGTCAGGTGGGCGACAGCCTGGTGGTCACCAACGGCGACCAGACCGACACTGTCCGGGACGGCCTGCTGGCGGGCAAGACCTTTGCCTCCGCTCTCCACACCCGGGAGTTTGAGCCCGACGGCCCCAACTACACCCCCCGCATCTCCGGCCTCATCTCTCCCGACGGCAGCTTCAAGCTCTCCATTCTGAAGTCCGCCGACGGCGACCCCAGCTGCTGCCACCGGTACTTCTACACCTACGATCATCCCCTCTCCGGCGAGGGCCGTTTCATCCACACCTACATGAGCGACGGCAATCCCCTTCCATCCTTTGAGGGCGAGCCGGAGCGGGTGGTGCTGGATGCCCCCAGCGCTGAGGTACTGGCGGACCAGATGTGGAATGCCCTGAATCCAGACAATAAAGTATCCCTTTTTGTGCGGTATATTGACCTTTCTACCGGTGCATACACCCAGGTCATCAAGAACAAGTTTGAATAAGGCCCCCAAACCCGCCGCTCTTTGAGCGGCGGGTTTTTTGCGGAAAACGCGGCGGCTCAACCGGCGGTTTGGTGCGTTTGTCCCGCAAACCGTGTAGAATAGGCCCAGGAGGAATGACCATGGACATTTACAGACCGGTGCGTTCATCCGGGAACTGCGCAAAGAACAGGGCATGACGCAAAAGGAGCTCGCCGACCGGCTCCACATTACGGACCGGGCCGTCTCCAAATGGGAGCGGGGTCTGTGCGCACCGGACCTTTCGACACTGGAGCCCCTGGCGGAACTGCTGGGCGTCACTGTCACGGAACTGCTGGCAGGCAGGCGCATGGCGGAGGAACCGCACAAAGAGGAGATCGAGGCCAACGTGCGGAATGCCCTCCGCTACTCCGGAGACGAGCTCCGGCAGGTGGCCCGTGCCCTTCGGAAAAAATACCGGATCGTCTGGAGCTGCGTCCTCATTGCCGCTTTCATCTCTTTGGCCGTTCTCTGGTGGAAGGGCGTTTTTCATATCGTCGAACGGCTGGAGTCCCCGGACGGCACCTGCCTGCTGACCATCTACGACCGGGATGTGGCCATCGACCGCCTGTCCCGCGAGCCCGCCGTCACCGTGGTCAACCGGATGCCGGAGGGCGCGTACACCACTACCGTCTACGGCGGCGCCGCCTTTCAGGGTGCCTGGTGGTCCCCCGACAGCACGAAATACATCCTGGCTTTTGAGACAAACAAGGGTACCCAACTGGTCCTGAACCACATGATCGGTCACAGCGCCAGCAATCTGAACGCCTACCTCTCCATGGGTGTGGACTGGGGTGAGCTGTCCGACCGCGCTCCCCAGTATCCAGAGGAGGGCGTTTTCCCCGACGTTGCGTATCAGTTCCTCCAGTGGAGCCTGGACAGCCAGTCCGCGCTGATCTACTATTCCTTTTCGGATACGGATGGGACGCGTCACGAGGGCTACTTCTGGTATAACTGTGAGACCGGCACCGTGACCGGCACTTTGAAATTGCAGGCATCGTAAAAACCACCGGGAAAAGTGAAAAACCGCAAGCAAAGCCAAACGTGCAGAGAGAAACCCTGTGGGAAACTGCCGTTTTCACAAGAAGGCCAGCCCCTCCACGTCATGGGTAACCCACAGGAATCTTGCCGAACAAACTGTGTCCGCCGTGAACAGCAGCAGGCAGGCATATGTCACCGCGGCCGGGATGGTTTCCACGAAGGCCGCGATGCCCGGTTGGAACAGCCGCACCGCCATGGCCGTCAGCACACCCCAGATCAGGGTGAAGGGCAGGCAGACCCGCCCATGCACATTTCCCCAGACCTTGGAATAGTCCCAGAACCGAACGCCCAGAAACCGCTCATAGCCCCAGTGGACCGCGTACTCCACCGCTGTCGTCACCACCGCGCCGCTGCAAATCAGCCATCCGCCCCGCCTCAGTTCCGGCGGCAGGGCCAGGACCGCCAGCATCCCCAAGCCGTACACCGGGCAGAGGGGCAGCAGCAAAAAGCACTTCCGCGTCTGATTTTCCGCCCGGGTCACTGCCGCGAAGATTTTTTCCAACGCAAATCCCAAAAAACTGTATATCCAGAAATACCAAAGCGATTCCGCCATCATCCCACCCTCCTGCTCCCCAGTGTTTCCCCGTGGGAGGAGAATATCCGCGCATTGCGCAGGCGGTTTTTTCGTGGTATACTGTTTTTCCAAACAGAAAGGGGCGGATATTATGGCGGACAGCTGGGAGGTCCTGAAACAGGAGTGCATGCAGTGCCGGGGCTGCGGCCTGGCGGCGACACGGACCAATCTGGTCTTTGGAGACGGCGCTCAGAACGCGGAGATTCTTCTCATCGGCGAGGGTCCGGGCCAGCGGGAGGACGAACAGGGCATCCCCTTTGTAGGCCCAGCGGGTCAGCTGTTGGACGACATGCTGGAGATCATCGGCCTGGACCGCACCAAGGTCTACATCGCCAACGTCGTGAAGTGCCGCCCGCCCCAGAACCGCGACCCACTGAACGTGGAGCAGGATGCCTGCATCGGCTGGCTGCGCCGCCAGACAGCGCTGCTGAGGCCCAAGATCATCGTGTGCCTTGGCCGCATTGCCGCCAAGGCCATCATTAAGGAGGACTTCAAGATCACCAGCGAGCACGGCCAGTGGTTCACCCGGGGCGGCGTGCAGATGACCGCCATCTACCACCCCGCCGCGCTGCTGCGGGACGCCGGCAAGCGGCCGGAGGCCTTTGTGGATTTAAAGTCTATTCAGGCCAAGGTCCGGGAGGTCTGTACCCGTACTGGCATCTGACTTTCGGGAGGGCAGTGCCCTCCCGCTTTTCTCTTATACTCGTTAACCTTATTCATTTTTAAGGTTGACAATTGGGGTAACTCGTTGTATGCTCATGGTCAGAACTTCCAAGGAGGCATTTCTTATGACGGATTCAGAAAAAACGACTTCCCGTTTTCGGACGGTGGACCTTGCCTATATTGCGCTGTTTGCGGTGCTGATGGCGGTGTGCGCCTGGATCACCATCCCCATTCCCAAGCCCTTTGTGCAATTCACGCTTCAGACCTTCGCCGTGTTTATGGCGCTCATCACCTTAGGCGGAAGGCGGGGCTTATATGTCACGGTAGTTTATCTGCTGATGGGTGCTGTGGGTGTGCCGGTATTCTCCGGCTTCCGGGGCGGCCTGAGTGTCCTGCTGGATACCACGGGCGGCTATATCATTGGCTTTGTGGCCTCCGCACTGGTCTACTGGCTGGTGACATCCAGGCTGGGCGAATCCCTGCCGGTGGTCATCGCCGCCTGTGTGCTGGGTCTGGTGCTGTGCTATGCCTTCGGCACCGCCTGGTTCATGGTGGTCTATGCCCAAAACTCCGGTCCTGTGGGATTGATGACTGCCCTGGGCTGG
Source organism: uncultured Clostridia bacterium (assembly GCA_945864305.1). Lineage (GTDB taxonomy): Bacteria > Bacillota > Clostridia > Oscillospirales > Oscillospiraceae > Oscillibacter. The sequence continues at coordinate 5,165 of CAMBAJ010000002.1, forward strand.
TGCGTGTTCCCCTACATTATCCCGGACCTGGTAAAGCTGGCCCTGGCGGTGCTGCTGAGCCGCCGGGTAAAAAAGTTCCTGAAATAAGGCAAGAACGCCTGGCGGCATGCCAGGCGTTCTTTTATGGTTTCTTTTCGGATTTCTTTTTCAGCCGGGCGTCTATGGCTTTCAGGGCCTTGATACAGGCGTACGAGGCCACAGCCAGAATGCCCAGACCGCCCGCAAAGCCGTCTTTTCTGCCGGAGCGCTTCTCCATCGCCGCTGTCTCCTCTCTCCACTGATTTCAAATACGCTGCTTTCAGAACGTCAGACGCATGTCGTACCAGACCACGCCGCCGTGGACGGATTTTGAGATGCCCTCGCTGACAAAGCCAAAGGTCTCATAATAGTGGATCAGCTTGTCCTTGCAGGTCAGAACGCAGCCCTTCCGGCCCTGGGCCCGGGCGTCCTCGATGACCCGCCGGATGACCCGGCCCGCCATGCCCTGCTTCCGATAGTCCGGCAGGGTGTTGACGCCGAAGATCATCTGCCAGGCCCCCTGCTCGTTGTGGAAGGACGCGTCGCTGTACATTTCGTCCCGGAGCAGGGGCTCGTCGGTGACAAGGCCGTCCACAAAACTGACGATGGCCCCGTCATCCGCCTCCAGCAGCCAGAAGTGGTTGGGATATACCTCCAGGCGGGCGGCAAAATCCGCCGCGGTGGCCGCCTCGGCGGCGGGGAAGCAGGCGGCCTCCACCGCTGTCACAGCGGCCAGGTCCGCCATGGTGGCAGTACGGATCTGCAATGGAAACACTCCTTACTTGAGATATTGATACACCAGCAGCAGCCGGGCCGTGGAGTTGGTCATATTGACAAAGTGGTAGGGCCGGTCCGCCGCGAACCGCAGGGCGTCCCGCTCCAGCAGCTGGAAGGGCTGGTCCTCCGCCGTCAGGCTCACCGTGCCGGACATCACCGTGGCGTGGCACACGCAGCCGGGCACAGACGGCTCTGGCTCGTATTTGGCGCTGATGTACAGGTCCAGGAAAAAGCTCTCCTGCCGGGTGGCGTCGTCATAGGGAAAGCTGCGCCGCAGCAGCGCCTTACCGCCATCCAGACGCTGGGGCTTGTTGTCCAGCTCCCGGCTCAGCAGCAGGGACTCAAAATCGTCGTTCTCCAACAAGACCTCCGCCGGAACTTTCAGCGCCTTTGCCAGCTTGCCCAGGATCGCCACAGAGGGGTTGGCCTCTCCCCGCTCGATCTGGCCCAGCATACTGCGGGAGACGCCGGACTCCGCTGCCAATCGCTCCATGCTGAGCTTCTTGCTTTTTCGGATGCGCTTGATATTCTCCGCCACGGCGCGGTTCAGTTCCATGGGACTCCATCCTCTCCGGCAAAACAGCCATTATACTGTGCTTTTGCCTTTTTATAGTAAAGGGATAGTCGAATTTTGTCAAGTGGCCGTGCAGATATAGGGACAGGCAAAAAACACGCGCCGCGGGAATTGCATCCCGCGACGCGTGGTGTGTTTTATGATACCCGCTTCCAGCTGGCGCCGCCCTTAGTATCCACGATCTCGATACCCTGGGCTTTCAGCTCATCCCGGATGCGGTCGGCCTCGGCGAAGTTCTTTGCCTTCTTGGCCTCATACCGCTGCATGACCAGCGCATCGATGGCGGGGTCCCCCTCGCCGGTGACGGTATAGCCGCCGGCGGTCTGAGCTGTCTGGGCCTTGGCCTGCTCCTCGCGGACCTTGGCCGCCTTTTCCAGCAAAGACAGGGACAGCACCGTATCAAAGTCCCCGATCAGAGCCAGCTTGGTGGCGTCGTTGGTCTTTGCCTTCAGCGCGTCAAAGATGGCCGTCACGCCCATAGAGGTGTTCAGGTCGTTGCCCATCTGCTGGACAAATTTCGCTTTGTACTGCTCAAACACCGCCTGGTCCACTTCCCCGTCGCCGGGCTTCAGGGCTGCGATGCGGGCAACCAGCTTGTTATAGGCCGCCACGGCATTGTCCAGGTTCTCCCAGGAGAACACCAGCGCCTTGCGGTAGTGGCTCTGGAGGCAGAAATAGCGGTAGGCCAGCGGGTCGTAGCCCTTCTCCTCCAGCAGGGAGACCGTCAGGAACTCGCCCTTGGACTTGCTCATCTTGCCGTCGGCGGTATTCAGGTGGTGGACATGGAACCACTGGGGGCACCAGGGATGGCCCAGATAGCTCTCGGACTGGGCGATCTCGTTGGTGTGGTGGGGAAAGGCGTTATCCACGCCGCCGCAGTGGATATCCAGATACTCGCCGTTGAACTTCATGGAGATGCCGGAGCACTCGATGTGCCAGCCGGGATAGCCCACGCCCCAGGGGGAATCCCACTTCAGGGCCTGGTCCTCGAACTTGGACTTGGTGAACCACAGCACGAAGTCGTTCTTGTTCCGTTTGTTGGTGTCCTCTTCCACGCCCTCCCGGACGCCCACGGCCAGATCCTCCTCGTCGTGGTCATTGAACACGTAGTAGTGGCTGAGCTTGGAGGTGTCAAAATACACGTTTCCGCCGGTAAAGTAGGCGTAGCCGGTGTCCTCCAACTTCTTGACGATTTTGATATACTCGTCGATGCAGCCGGTGGCGGGCTGGACCACGTCGGGGCGCTTGATGTTCAGCTTCCGGCAGTCCTCGAAGAAGGCATCGGTGTAGAACTGGGCGATCTCCATGACGGACTTGTGCTCCCGCTTGGCACCCTTGACCATCTTATCCTCGCCCTCGTCGGCGTCGGAGGTCAGATGACCCACGTCGGTGATGTTCATAACGCGGTTCACGTCGTAGCCCGCGTAGCGCAGATACTTCTCCAGCACATCCTCCATGATATAGCTGCGGAGATTGCCGATGTGGGCGAAGTGATAGACCGTGGGGCCGCACGTGTACATCTCCACGTGGCCGGGGGTATGGGTCTTGAACTCTTCCTTTTTATGCGTTGCCGAATTGTACAGATACATTTCAGGCAGTCCTCTCTTTCTTCGTATTCAACTCTTTCAGTTCATGCAGTTCCTTTTCCAGCTCCTCGATACGCTGGGACATGTGCATCATCTCTTCCACAACGGGGTCCGCCACGTGAATCTGGTCCACGTCGTCGGCATAGTAGACGGGCTTGCCGTTCACACGGACCACCCGGGCGGGCACGCCCACAGCGGTACAGCCGGGAGGCACTTCGCCCAGCACCACGGCACCGGCGGCGATGCGGGCGTTGTCACCCACCTTGAAGGGGCCCAAGACCTTCGCGCCGGAGCCCACCAGGACATTGTTGCCCAGCGTGGGGTGGCGCTTTCCCTTATCCTTGCCGGTACCACCCAGTGTGACGCCTTGGTACAGCAGGCAGTCGTCGCCGATCTCCGCCGTCTCGCCGATGATGATGCCCATGCCGTGGTCGATGACCAGGCGGTGGCCGATGGTGGCGCCGGGGTGTATCTCGATGCCGGTCCAGAAGCGGTTCCACTGGGAGACGCACCGGGCCAGGAAAAACCGGTGGTGGACATACAGCCAGTGGGCCAGTCGGTGGTAGATCACGGCGTGGACGCCGGGGTACAGGAGAAAAATCTCCAGCTTGCTGCGGGCCGCGGGGTCGCGGCGCTGGTAGGCGGCCAGCAGGCCGCCCAGACGGGTTACTCGTTTTGCCATATTGAATTGACTCCTTGTGTCGGTCGGGAGGAAAATAAAAACGCCTCCCGTACCAAAGTACGAGAGGCGACGAATCGCGGTTCCACTCTCTTTTATCACTCAAGGAAGCCTTTGACGTAAGGCCGGACGGAGGGCTTCCACATCCCCCGCGCTCCCGGACGCACTTCGCAGGTTCCGCCGTAGGCGCGCTTACAGCCGGTGACGCGCCCTCTCTGTCCTTTGGATGGTCTGTTACTCTTTCCGATCATTGCGCTATTCGATTATACCCCAGTATATTAGCAGGATTTCAAAGCAGTGTCAAGCGCAAACCCGCAAATCGGCGCTGATCCTGGGCAGTCCAGAGACTCCGTAAAATAAATGAACGCGGGCCGCCCATTTGGGCGACCCGCGTTTCCTGCTCAGAAAGAGGCGATGATGTCCTTGTTCTTCACAAAGTACTCCACACCGGAGTACAGAGTCGTCAGGGTGATGACCCAGACGCAGACGGTGTTCAGAATGGCCGGGATGGGCAGGAACATCAGCACCACGCACACCATGGTGGATGCGGTCTTCACCTTGCCGGACCAGCCGGCGGCGATGACCCGGCCCTTGTCGGAGGCGATCATCCGCAATCCGCTGACAGCGAATTCCCGGCAGATGACGATCAGCAGCGCCCACGCGGGCATCTGGCCGATCTCCACGAACCACAGCATGGCAGCCGTCACCAGCATCTTGTCCGCCAGGGGATCGGCAAACTTGCCGAAGTCCGTCACCAGGTTGTACTTCCGGGCGATCTTGCCGTCCAGCATGTCGGTCAGGCTGGCGATAATAAAGATGACCAGAGCCACATAAGTGGCGCCCGGGAAGCCCCAATACAGGACCACCATAAAAATCGGGATCAATATAATGCGCAAAAGAGTTAATTTATTTGGCAGATTCATGTGTTTCCTCTCCTTCTTCCAGCGGTTGTCTCACTCCGCGAGTTCGCCGGTCAGCTCGCCGTCCATGGTCCCGGTGAACCGGACATTGACAAAGGTACCGGGTTCCACTTCCCCGTCGGCGGTGAAATAGATGCGCCCGTCGATATCCGGGGACTCTGCGTAGCTACGGCCGAAGAACATCTGGGCCTGGCTGTCAAAGCCCTCGCACAGGACCTCCCGCTCGGTGCCCAGGACGGACTCGTTGTACTCGTCGATGATATCGGACTGCACGTCCACCACCAGTTCCGCCCGTCTCCTGGCCTCTTCCGTGTCCACGTGGTCCATCAGGGCGGCTTTCGTGCCGTCCTCCGGGGAGAAGGGGAACACGCCCGCCCGCTCGATGCGGGTCTCCCGCAGGAACTGGCACAGCTCCTCAAAGGCAGCCTCGTCCTCATAGGGCAGTCCGGTGATGATGCTGGTCCGCAGCACCAGGCCGGGGATGCGGTCCCGGAGCTTTCCCAGCATCTCTGTCAGAGACGCCTTGGTGTCCCGGCGGTTCATGGCCTTCAGAATGGTATCGTTGCAGTGCTGGATGGGGATATCCAGATAGGGCAGGATTTTGGGCTCCGCCGCGATGGTGTCGATCAGCTCGTCGGTGATCTCATCGGGATACAGGTAGTGGAGCCGGATCCAGTGGAAGTCCAGCTTGCACAGCTCTCGCAGCAGCGCCGCCAACTGGTGCTCGCCGCTGAGGTCCGTGCCGTACCGGGTGATATCCTGGGCGATGACCAGCAGTTCCTTCACGCCGGCGGAGGCCAGCTCCGCAGCCTCGTCCAGCAGCTCACCCATGGGGCGGCTGCGGTACTTGCCCCGGAGGGAGGGAATGACGCAGTATGCGCAGTGATTGTCGCAACCCTCCGCGATGCGGAGATAGGCGTACCAGGGCGGCGTGGACAAAATGCGCTCGCCGCTCTGGTTGGCGGTGTGGATGTTGCCGATGTGGCAGGGCCGCTGGCCCTTCTCCATGACCTCGGCAATAGCGCCGACGATATCGCCATAGCTGCCGGTGCCCAGAATGCCGTCCACTTCCGGCAGCTCGTTCAGGACGTCCTCCTTATACCGCTGAGCCATGCAGCCGGTGACCAGAATCTTCTTGATCTGGCCCGCCTTTTTCAACTCGGCCATTTCCAGAATGTTGTCGATGGCCTCCTCACAGGCGGAGGCCAGGAAGCCGCAGGTGTTCACCACCACGACGTCCGCGCCCTCGGGGGCAGTCTGGATGTTGTGTCCGGCGGCCTGAACGGACGCCATCATCTGTTCGCAGTTCACCTGGTTCTTGGCACAGCCCAGGGAGATGAATGATACGTTGTAAGACAAAGTTGATTCCTCCAACAGAATTTTCATGGATTCATACGCCGCAGGCACTTCTCCGGTGCCTGGACAGCGGCGCATCTGACAGGACTTCAATCTTCCCAGGTCTCCGAACCCAGGCGGTTCCACGCCGCCCTCACGTCGCCCCAGGAAAAGCCCCGGCGGAGGAGGGCGTCGGTCAGGCGCTTTTTCTCCTTCTCGTCCGGCAGTTCTCCCCGCAGCTTGCTCCGCAGAAAGCGGTCCACGTCCTCCGACTGGTCCGGCAGGGTGTCCAGCGCGTCCTCCCACAGTTCCCGGGGGACGCCCTTTTCATAGAGCTTGTCCCGGATACGGGCGGGGCCGTAGCCCAGCTGGGCGCAGTGCCGCACCAGCAGAGCGGCGTAGTCCGCGTCGTTGATAGCGCCGATGGCCTCCAGCCACTCGGCGGCGTAACGGGCCTCCGCCTCACTGGCGCCTTTCTCCTGGAGCTTCCGCTCCAGGTCCCGGCGGCTCATGGCCCGCTTGCCAATGAGGTCCGCCGCCGTGGCCTTCACATTGGAGACGCCGGCGGCCTCTTTCAGACGGTCCAGCGTGGGCTTGTCCAGCTCGTCTCCGGCCCGGAGGCCGAAGTCCAGCAGCTCCTGCTCCGTGATCTTCAAACAGGCGCCGTCCTCCAGAAATACCAGGACCCGGCCCCGCTTATGCTTGGAGGCCTCAATCCGGTCAATCCTCATCCTTGAAGTCGTCGGCGCTCACGTCCACGGCCCGGCCGGCCGCCTTGGCGGCGATGCGGGCCTGATTGCTCATCAGCTTGTCAAAGTTCTTGCGAATGTCCGCCTCCAACTGGGCGGCGATCTCCGGGTTGTCCTCCAGATACTTCTTGGCGGCGTCCCGGCCCTGACCGATGCGGGTCTCGCCCATGGAGAACCAGGAGCCGGCCTTCTGGACCAGGTCCAGCTTCACGCCCAGATCCACCAGCTCGCCGGTGCGGGCGATGCCCTGGCCGTACATGATGTCGAACTCCGCCTCCCGGAAGGGGGGCGCCACTTTGTTTTTGACCACTTTCGCCCGAGTTCGGCTGCCCACGATCTCTGTGCCGTTCTTCAGGGCCTCGATGCGGCGCACCTCGATGCGGACGGAGGAGTAAAACTTCAGGGCCCGGCCGCCGGTGGTGACCTCCGGGTTGCCGTACATGACGCCCACCTTCTCACGCAGCTGGTTGATGAAGATGACGATGGTATTGGTCTTGCCGATGGCGCCAGTGAGCTTCCGCAGGGCCTGGCTCATCAGGCGGGCCTGGAGGCCCACATAGCTGTCGCCCATCTCGCCCTCGATCTCGGCCCGGGGCACCAGGGCGGCCACGGAGTCCACCACGATGACGTCAATAGCACCGGAGCGGACCAGAGCCTCGGTGATCTCCAAGGCCTGCTCGCCGGTGTCCGGCTGGGAGATCAGCATGTCCTCCACCTTCACGCCCAGAGCCCGGGCATAGGTGGGGTCCAGGGCGTGCTCGGCGTCCACGAAGGCCACCTCGCCGCCCCGCTTCTGGGCCTCAGCCACCACATGGAGGGCCAGGGTGGTCTTACCGGAGGACTCGGGTCCGTAGATCTCCACGATACGACCCTTGGGCAGGCCGCCGATGCCCAGCGCCACGTCCAGGGCCAGGGAGCCGGTGGGGATGAAGTCCACATTCAGGTCCGCCTTGTCGCCGAAGCGCATGATGGAGCCCTTGCCGTACATCTTCTCGATCTGGGCCATTGCGGTGTCGATGGCCCGCTTTTTATCGTCCGCCGGTGCCGCCGTGGGCAGGGGTCCCTTGTCTCTTGCCATATGTTCGTCCTCCTAAAATCTCTATATCATATGTTAAATGTTCAAATTTCCGTGCACAGGGTGCCGAATACCACTCTCGGGATGCCGTGCAGGATTCCCACCGCGGGACCGCGGCGGGAGCCCTTTCTATTTCACTCAATTGGGCGGGCAAAGCTCGCCCAATTCAAGGTTTTGCTCCGCAAAACGCTTGCCGCGCTTCCAGCGCGCCCCGCTCTGCGGGGCCCCAGACCTGCACGGTCAGGCCTCTATCATAATGGGAGACTTCCTCAAATTTCCGTACACAGGGTGCCGAACACCACTCTCGGGATGCCGTGCAGGTCCTTGACCACCTGGATGTCCCCAAAGCCCTGGGCCCGCATGATGCGCAGCACGCTGTCCGCCTGGCCAATGCCGACCTCGAAGTACAGACGCCCGCCTGGGGTCAGGGCATCCCGCCACTTCTCGGAGATGGCGCGGTAGAAGTCCAGGCCGTCCTCGCCGCCGTCCAGGGCAAGATGGGGCTCGTAGTCCCTGACCGAGTTGTCCAGGCCGTCGATGTCCGCCCGGGGGATGTAGGGCGGGTTGCAGACAATGCACTGGAAGTCCCCCAGGGATTTTTCCGGCTTCTCCCGGGCGTCCGCCTGCATGGGCACCACCCGGCCGGAAAGGCCGTTGCGCCGGATGTTCTGCCGGCAGATCTTCAAGGCCCCGTCGGACCACTCTCCCAGCACCACCCGGCTCTGGGGGGCCTGGGCCGCCACGGCCAGACCGATGCAGCCGCTGCCGGCGCACAGGTCCAGCACCCGGCACTCCCCCAGGGTCTTGATGTAGCCGATGGCCTGTTCCGTCAGGACCTCCGTGTCCGGCCGGGGGATCAGCACATCCCGGGAGATATCCAGGGGCAGGCCGTAAAACTCCCACTCGCCGATCAGGTACGCCACCGGCTCACCGGCCAGGTGCCGGTCCACCAAGTCCCTGACCCGGCGCTCCAGCTCCGGCGAGGCATACAATCCGCCATCCCGGGTCAACTCGTCCCGGCTTTTGCCGGTGCCGAAGCAGACCAGCTCCCGGGCCTCCAGTGTAGCCGCCTCGATGCCTGCTTTTCGCAATTGCTGGCGAATATCTAAATACAAATTGTTGTATGTGATAGCCATATTACACCTCGTAATTGATTTTACCAGGTATCTTTGCCCTTTTCCTCCGGAATGACCAGCTCCAAAGAGCGGATGGCGCACTCGATCATGCTGTCGTCCGGCTCGTTAGTGGTAAAGTTCTGCATCCACATGCCGGGGGCCGTCAGAAGCTTGGCCAGTCGGTTCTCCTGGACATGGCGGCCCACCCAGCGGTTGAACTCATAGGTGATGCCCACCACCAGCGGCAGCAGCAGCAGATGGGCGATGGTCCGCAGCCAGACATTGGTAATGGGCCAGATGCCGAACACTACGCTGGACAGGAGAATGGACACGAAGATCACCACAAACAGAAAGCTGGTGCCGCACCGGGGATGGTGCCGGGGCTGAACGCGGACGTTCTCCACCGTCAGCGGCAGACCTGCCTCATAGCAGAAAATGGTCTTATGCTCCGCTCCGTGGTACTGGAACACCCGGTAGATGTCCTTCTGCTTGGAGCAGAAGATCAGATACAGCATGAAAATGGCGATTTTCAGGATGCCTTCCACCAGATTGCGGCCCCACATGGGAAAGCCCGGGAAAAAATGCAGGATGCCGCCGGTGATGAAGGTGGGCAGCACCATGAACAAGAACACGGACAATCCCACGCCCAGCACCACCGCCAGGGCGACGATGGCGCTCTCCAGCTTTTTGCTGCTCAGGTGCTTTTCCAGCCACAGCTCAAACTTGGAGGGCTGGGATACTTCCTCCTCCGGGTAAAAATCCGCGGAGTACATCAGCGCCTTCACGCCGTTCACCATGGAGTCCAGGAAATTCACGGTGCCCCGGATCAGGGGGACTCCCAGGATCGGATAGCGGTCCTTGATGAATTTCAACTTCTCTGTCTTTTCCACCAGGTTGCCCTCCTGGTCCCGGACCACGATGGCCTGTTTCTCCGGTCCGCGCATCAGGATGCCCTCGATGAGCGCCTGTCCGCCGATGCTGGTGCGGAAGGCGCAGGATTTTTTCTCTGCCATTGAAATTGGAGTTCCTTTCTGTCTCAGTGTATCATACGGATTCGCAAAAATCAAACATTTGTTCTTTCTTTTCTCACTCGCGCTCCGGCAGGCGGATCGTCACCTCAGTCCCGCCGCCGTCGGCGTTCTCAATGGTGAACGTGCCGTTGTGGAGGTTGATGATCTCGTCGCACACCGCCAGGCCGATGCCGCTGCCCCGGGCCTTGGAGGAGCCCTTGTAGAATTTCTGCTTTACGAAGGGCAGTTCCTCCGCCGGGATGCCGGGGCCGAAGTCCCGGATGCGGATCACCTGATAGCTGCCCTCCCGGGCGATGGACGTCATGATGCGCTTGCCGCTTCCGCCGTGCTTGGCGGCGTTGTCCAGCACGTTGCAGAACACCTGCTTCAGCCGCTCCGGATCGCCGGAGATCGGTGCCAGTTCCTCGCCGCCGTCGTCGTATTCCAGCCGGATGCCCTCCTGCCGGAACAGCTGCTGATAGGTGAAAATGGCGTCCTCGAACTCCGCCTGCAGGTCCACTTGCTCGATGCGGAGGGTGAACCGGCCGTCCTCCATCTTAGAGAACTCCAGCAACTCCTCCACCATGGTGGACAGGCGGCGGGACTCGTTCAGAATGATGCGGATGCCCCGGCGCATCTGCACCGGGTCGCCGGTGGGGTCCTCCAGGATCGTCTCTCCCCAGCCGTTGATGGCGGTCAGGGGCGTGCGCAGCTCATGGGAGACCGAGGAGATAAATTCGCTCTTCATCTTCTCGTTCTGGCTGATCTTCAGGGACATGTCGTTGATGTTGTCCACCAGTTCTCCCAGCTCGTCCGTGTACTTGTTCTCCAGCTGGAAGCCATAGCTGCCGGCGGAGATGCGCTTGGCCGCCTCCGTCACCACCGCCACCGGCTCCACCACATTGTTGATGAACAGCAGGTTGGAGATGATGACCAGCGCCATGCACAGCGCGGCGATCAGGGCGATGGCGATGACCGCCATCAGAACCTGCCGGTTCACCAGCCGCAGAGAGGTCACCAGCCGTAGGACGCCCCGGACCTTTCCGTTGGAGACCAGCGGGTGGGATACCGCCATGATTATCTCTCCCGTCTCCGGGTCCTTGCCCTGAAACGACCACATTTTGTTCTGGGAAATAGCCTGGGTGATATCCTCCGTTCCAGGAGCGGTGCCCGCGGTCAGGCCGGAGGTAGAGACCATGATGCGGCCGCTGTTGCTGTACAGGAACTGCAGCTCGATCCGGTCCTTGTCCGCATAGTCGCTGGCGGCCTGGACCGCCTTCTGGTAGTAGCTGTCAAAGCCGTTGTCCATGAAGTAGTCATTGAAGGCACCCGCCTGGGCCTGGGCCTGCTTTTCCAGGCCGTCCCGCATGGAATTGAAATAGTAGTTGGAAATGCCTACGGAAAAAAGAACCACCACCAGGATCAGCAGCACCAGTACCGGCAGTACCGTGTTGAAAATCCAGCGCTGGCGAAGGCCCCGCAGACGAAGGGCCTTGCGCCTTGCATTCTTCTCTTCTTCCGCCATGGGACGTCCTCCTTTCGCAGGTCTCTCCCCCTCGCTTCATCCGACGCAGCCGGAGAGCGGGAGGTGTCCGGGGTCTTTCCTCAAAGTCCCCACTTGTAACCGTATCCCCACACTGTGGTGATATAGGTGGGATTCTGCACGTTGTCCTCGATCTTCAGCCGCAGACGGCGGATGTTCACATCCACGATCTTCAGCTCCCCGAAGTAATCCCGTCCCCAGACCATGTCCAGAATCTCCTCCCGGGACAGGGCCTTGCCGGGGTTCTCCATGAACACCTTCATGATGGAGTACTCCACCTGTGTCAGCTTGATCCGCTGTCCGTTCTTCTCCAGTGTCCGGTTGCGGGTGTTCAGCAGGAACGGAGGCTGATGGATTTCCCCCGTCTGGACGGGGTCCTCGCCGCCAGCGCGGCGGAACAGGGCGTCCACCCGGGCCGTCAACTCCGCCGGAGAGAAGGGCTTGGTCACATAGTCGTCGGCGCCGGTCATCAGGCCCGTCACCTTGTCCATCTCCTGGGACCGGGCGGTCAGCATGATGATGCCGATCTTCGTATTGGTGGCCCGAATGCGGCGGCACACTTCAAAGCCGTCGATTCCCGGCAGCATGATATCCAGCAGTGCCACCTTGGTGTTGGGGTTTTCCTTCAGGCGCTCCAGCGCCTCCTCGCCGCTCTCGGCCTCGATGACGTCATAGCCGGCGCGGCGCAGATTGATCACGATAAAGCTGCGGATACTGGACTCGTCCTCCAAAACCAGTACTTTTTTCATGGTATGCGTCCTTTCCTGCATCATACATGTTCATTGTCTTAGTTGTCTCCCGAGACCCATTCGGTGTCGATCAAATTGAACGCCGCGCAGACCTCGTCCTCCGTGATCCGGTATTGCCAGGATTCATTGCCCTCCAGCAGCTCCGCCACGTAGATGGTCTCCTCCCAGCGTTTCAGGCTGAACCGGTTTCCACGAACCGCACGGTTTTCCCGGTCGCTGCCGGTGATGGCCGTGATCCGCAGGACCGCCTCCACCGGCTCGCCGCTCTCGCTTCTGGCATAGAATGTCACGGAAATCTCTCCCGGTGCCGCGTTGCGGCTTACCAGAATATGATCTCCCCAGTTCTCCGGAAGCCGCAGATACCAGCCGTCCTCAATGGCGTGATACGTGCTCAGCACCGTCTCCGCCTGTCCATTAATGTCATAGGCCCGCCACTCGATTCGCTGATAGGAGCCCTCCTCGTCATCCCATGTAGGAAGCGGTACCGGCCAGGGCACCTCCGTAACACCGTCGCCATTGATGTCCGTGGGGAAGAGAGCGCGGAACAGCGTAATCTCTGTAGAGACGCCCGTCACAGCCGAGAGCACAACGTTAGTGAATTCCTTATCCTTCATGACCAGGATATCCGTGATGGCCCGGGCGGACTCTCCCACTCCGGTGACGAACAGCGCCGGTGTGCCGTCCTGCAGTGCGCCGGATACCACACGGCCCTGCTGGCCGCTGAGCTCCGCCATGTTCATGGAGATGCGGGCGGAGCTCTCCACCGCCAGACCGCCGGCTCGCCAGCTGTAATAGTCGGCGACCCCGTTGCCTTCGCTGTCGGCGTGAAGCACCACCAGTTCCTTGCGCTGGTCCTGGTTCAGGTCCGCCGCTCGGTACTTGACATAGTCGGTTCCCCGGATCAGCTCCTCCGTTCCGGAGGGCCGCAGGGCGTAGACGGACAGTGCCTGCTGCTCTGTGGTAACCTTCCAGCCCACCAGCAGCTCGATCAGGCCGTCTCCGTCCAGATCGCTGTATTCGATGCTGTAAATGGAGGTTCCGCTGCCCTCGATGACGGTGGACTGCTCATAGCTGTCACCATCGGCAGTGAAAATATAGATTTTCAACGGCTTTTCATCGGCGGAATTTCGGAAAAAAGCCAGCGCCTCGTCGTTTCCGTCCCCGTTCAGATCCAACATCTGGACTGTCTGAATGTTGGTGCCAGAGGTCGGAGCCGCGAATTCGGCGCCGCCCTCCACGATCTGATTCAGCAGATTGTTCAGTTCGGTATATTTTGTAGGCAGTTTGGGAAGGCTGTACAGGTCATGTGGATTCAGCGTCACCTTGGGCAGCCCGGAACAGCCGGTCCCCAGCAGTACCAATAATAGCAGCATTCCCAGCAGGAAAATTCTTTGCAGCCTCCGCTTCACAGTCCCCGCCTCCTTCCTGGCATCTCCGCATCCGCAGGTCTGGCTGATGCGCATTGCGCATATGCGCATATTTTAACTGATATATGATAGCACGTTTTCCCCCGTTTGTGTAGTCTTTCTTCCGATTTTCCATTGTTTTTAACGGTCTGTTCATTTTTCGGTGCGCGCAGTCACCTTTACCATCTGTGGTACAATTTTCCGCAAGTTTTAAATCCCCTCTTGAATTTCTGATTTGCATCTTGTATAATAAACAGGCATTCGATGCCGGTGTGATGGAATTGGTAGACGTGACGGACTCAAAATCCGTTGGTAGCGATACCGTGTGGGTTCGAGTCCCACCACCGGCACCAGCTCAGAAAAAGCCCTGAGGCGATGAAAAGGCCTTGGGGCCTTTTCATACGCCGGACGTGCTTTTTCTTCGCTCCCGGCCGCGATTCGCTCCGCTGGATTCGCGCCCGGCCAGCCAAGGCGGCACGGAGCCGCGTTTTTACCGCATGGGTGCAGAAAAAAGAGACAGGCACCGCCTGTCTCTTTCTTTTTCATACGTTCCTCTTTTTAACCTTCCCATCGGTCACGCAAGGAGGCTTTTATGCCCAACATCATTGAGATAGCTGACACATCCCTGCCCCAACTGGATGTCTTTGCCCGCCTGACAGAGGGGCAGCTGCGCTCCCGCCTGGAGCCGGAAAAGGGCATCTTCATCGCCGAGAGTCCCAAGGTGATTGAGCGTGCACTGGACGCCGGATATGAGCCGGTCTCCCTTCTGATGGAGCGCAAACACATCAGCGGGCAGGGCCGTGACATTATCGCCCGCTGCGGAGACATCCCCGTCTATACCGCGGACCGGGAGGTGCTGGCGGGGCTGACCGGCTACCAGCTGACCCGGGGCGTACTGTGCGCCATGCGCCGGCCCCCTCTGCCCAGTGTCGAAGCCGTGTGCGCCAACGCACGCCGCGTGGCGGTCCTGGAGGGCATCGTGGATTCCACCAACATCGGCGCCATTTTCCGCTCGGCCGCGGCACTGAACATGGACGCTGTGCTGGTCACTCCCACCTGCGGCGACCCGCTGTACCGCCGGGCGGTGCGGGTCAGTATGGGCACGGTTTTCCAGATTCCATGGACCCGCATCGGCAGCGGCGTATCCGAATGGCCGCAGCGGGGCATCCAGCGGCTGCGGGAGCTGGGCTTCAAAACCGCCGCCATGGCCTTGAGTGATACCGCCATCAGCATTGAGGAGCCATGCCTGATTGCAGAGAAGAAGCTGGCCATCGTCCTGGGCACGGAGGGCGACGGTCTGGTGCCCCGGACGATTGCCGATTGTGACTACACGGTGCGCATCCCCATGTCCCACGGCGTGGATTCCCTGAATGTGGCGGCGGCCAGTGCGATGGCCTTCTGGCAGCTCCGGGTCCGGTGATCTTTCGGTCCCTGGACCGTCCCCCGCGGATACGATGTATTTCAAAAACAGGACCCCGCCCGAAATCAGGCAGGGTCCTGTTATCTATTTACAGATAAAGTCCGAAGCGCTCCAGTAGCCGCACTGTAAACGTCAACGTCCGGACCTGCTCATGGGTCAGGCTGATGACATCTCCATTCCCCTCCGGGTCAGACCCGTCGCCCTGGATCACGCCGATATCCATCAGCTTCTCGATGGTCGGTCTAAACTTCTCGGGTATGTCTTTCAGTCTTTCATATGTCACAGACTTGCTCACCTCCCTGTATGCAGGCCGGTACGCACCGACGGCCAGCCGCTTCTCCCGCACCCGCTGCTGGACCTGTCCGCCGTTGGCGTCGCTGTCCTGCCCCGTGTTTCCCTCAATGGTCTCCAGAGAGCCGTCGCTCCGGACCTGGCTTACAAGGCCGATGTGCTGCGGGCCGCCGCTGCTCTGGAACCGCAGGAGCACCAGATCGCCGGGGCGGTACTCCTCTGTCACAAACTGGCTGTGCTTTTTGGCGTAGTCCATGACCACGCCGCTGCTGGCCGTCTTCTGTCCGCCGCAGAAGAGTTCAGCGGCGCCCAGCTTCCAGAACAGCCACCAGATAAAGGTCACGCACCACGGATACGCCGCGCCGGAGACCTCCCGTCCGTAAAACGCAGTGTTGTACTTCACCCGGTTGCTGTTTTGCGGCTGTTCCTTTGTCCCGATCTCCGCCCGGGCCGCCGCCAGCAGCTCGTCAGCCGTGATCTGTGCCATTTGTCGCATCCAGGGTCTCCTGCATTTTCTGGCTCTGGGTGCCGAAATAAAATGCAATAATGACCGCGTAAATCGTCATAAAATCCTGGGAGATTTTTGTACAGCAGGCCATATAGGCGAACACGCCAGTCAGTGCCAGCGTCACCAGCGCTTTGACGGACAGCAGATTCGCCGCTCGCTTGATCACTAATTCTCTCATATCTGTTCTCACAAATCCCCTTCCCCGTTGTTTTTCCACACCATAGCGGTATCATATGTGATGCCGCCCCTGGTATTCTCCTTACAGCTCTTTTGATAGTAGTGTCCCAGAACATAGCCGGTGGCCGCCTGCAGCGCACCGATCAGCGTCGTGAGATAGGGCAGTGCCCCGCTGAAATTCCGGCGGATCGCCATCCAGCACAGTCCCAGGACGATATAGGTGGCGGACGCGTCCATGAAAAGCACACCTCCCGCGATCAGCTTACTGGCTGTCAGCCGCCTTGTTCTCTGTTCTGCGGAACTCCGCTGCTTGCCGTTCACTCCGCCGCTCCCTGGTGCGCCTTTTGATTCAAATGCTTCTCCAGTTTATCCAGTGCGTCGTGCACCGGCCCGTCGCAGCCCTGTTCGGCAAGCCCCTGCAGGCAGGCTTTGATGCCGTAGCAGAGAAGGGTCTGCTCCTCCTGGATATTCCGGATGCTGGTCCCCTGTTTCCGGTCCCGCTCGAAAAATTTGTACAGAGCGACCAGCGCCCCTCCGATGACAGCCAGGCTGCCCAGCAGCTCAGCCAGTTCATGGATGTTCTCCATGGAAATGTACATGCGCAGTCTCCTCGTTATGTTATGAAAATAGCCTCCCCGCCTGTCGGGCGCTCATAGGAAAGGCCCGCCGCGGCATCAGGCTCCGCGGCGGGCCCTGTTGTCAGGCCGTCTGCTCCGGCAGATCGTACAGGGAGGCGAAGGTATATCCCATGTCCTCCCACTTTGTCAGCAGGTCGTCCAGGATATCCGCGTTGGTTTTGGACGTGGAGTGCAGCAGCACGATGGCGCCGTCGTGGATGCGGGGCAGCAGCTTGGCATACGCCTGCTCCGCTGTGGGCTGATCGTCCACATACCAGTCCACATAGGCCAGGCTCCAGAGGATGGTCTTATAGCCCAGCGCCTGTGCCTGTTTCAAATTCTCTTCGCTGTATTTGCCCTGAGGCGGCCGGTAGAACTTGGGCAGCTCCTGGCCGGTGGTCTCCTGAAACAGTGCCGCCAGATCGTCCAGTTCTTTCTGGAAGGCCGCCTGCTCCGAGATGGCGGACATATCCGGATGGTGGTAGGTGTGGTTGCCCACGATATGTCCCTCCTCCACCATGCGGCAGATAATGTCCGGCGCCGTCTCGATCATATTGCCCACCACAAAAAAGGCGGCCGGAGCCTGATGCTTTTTCAGCGCGTCCAGAATTTTTTCCGTGTAGCCGTTCTCATACCCGCAGTCGAAGGTCAGGTAGATCACTTTTTTGCTGGTGTCGCCCAGATAATAGGCGTCGTACTGCGCCAGGTCCGCCACACTGGCATTCCCCACCGGGGCCTCGCCCTCGGTCTGGAAGGAGAGGCCCCAGTTGTCCACGGAGGCCGGCACAGCGGCCTCTCCCGACGCTGTCACCGTGTCCTCCATCTGGTGTTCCTTCGCGCAGAGCATGCCCACAACGGCCGCGCCCAGCACCAGCAGTGCAATTCCGGCAGCATACCGGCGTTTTTGACTCATCTCTCAGATACCTCCTGCGACAAAATCCATTGTCCACATCTTGCGCAGCCGCCCGGCAATTATGCAGAGCCGTATCCGAAATTTTTTCGTCACTCCTCCGGCGGCACCGCCAGTTGGAAGCTCTCCCAGGTGTGCTCCGCCGCCTCCACGTCCGCCCAGGTATAGCCTGCCCGCTCGCACTCCTCCCAGGTCAGATAGCGGAAATAAAACTCCACTTCCAGATGGCAGGGCAGGATATCCAGAATGATATCCCGGATCTGTTCAAACTCCGCCGGGACGCCGGCCACCTCGGGAAAGATCACCCGTAGGCAGCCCTCTCCCATCTCCAGCGCCCTGGCCCGAATACCGCATCCGCAGATGGTTTTGTTAATGGAGGAGGGCGTCAGACTGTCTCCGTCGATCTGGAGCAGCGCCGCAATGGCCGCTCTGCGCTCCTCCGGCGTCACGGCGGCGGGCCGGCGGGCGAACAGCGCCTCCCTTCGGGATAGGCCCTCGTCCTCCGCCGTAGCCGTCAGTGACTCCCGCTCCACCGTCTCCAGCCGCTGGCTGACCGCGTCCATCCCGATCCCCAGCGCATAGAGCTCCGCGCCGTTGATGGTCCCGTCTCTCAGATCGTAGACGCCCAGCGGCGCCAGCAGCGCGCGCAGATACTGTTCATACATGGCTCACGCCTCCATCTCCGTCACCGTCAGGGTTCCCAGCACGGGCAGGACCGCATCATCCGCCGCCAGGTCCCCGGTGGGGGCGGAAAAGTGATAGTTGGTCACGCCCGGGAGCGCATAAAGCCGGTTTCCCAGGTCCGCCAGCCGCACCGGCTGGCCCAGCAGGCGGCCGCCGAAGAAGTCCGCGACGGCCTTTTCCGCCGCCGGTTTGACGGCCGCGAAGCCCACGCTGCTGTCAGCCTCTACTTCCACGGACACATCCACGCTCA
The DNA here is from genome assembly GCA_945864305.1 of uncultured Clostridia bacterium. Classification (GTDB taxonomy): domain Bacteria; phylum Bacillota; class Clostridia; order Oscillospirales; family Oscillospiraceae; genus Oscillibacter. The sequence continues at coordinate 23,558 of CAMBAJ010000002.1, forward strand.
CCGCCGTCGGCGCCTTCACTTCCACGTCCACGGCGATCTCCCGCTTCTCCTGCAGGTCCGCCTGCACTTCCTCCAGCAATGCCTCACCGGGAAGGCCGCTCTCTCCCGCCACGTACACATCCACGGTCCCGATCCCCCGGGCCCGTCCCACGGCTCTGGCCGCCGTCACACCGGCATGGCTCATGGCCGTCTGCTCATACCACGCGGCGTTGGCGCCGTTGGGCAGCCGCCGGTAGCTCTCCAGAATGCGCTCCCGCAGCGTCTCGTCGCCCTCCTCATCGCTGCCGCCTGTAAAGGCGGCGGGATTGGTCACGCCCGTCACAGCCACGGGGCAGGCCGTCAAAATCGATATTGCCCCCGGCACCGCGTTTCCGCCGCTACCGCCCTCCAGGGCCTCCGCTACCGCGTCGGCGGACAGGGTGCCCGCCGCCAGCACGGCCGCTTCAGTGGTGCGGAAGCGCACCTCATCCGCCGTCATGCAGACCGTGTCCGCCGGGATGGTCAGGTCCGCCACCGGCGCCGTATCCACACGGAACCGCAGGACACCCGCCGCCCTGGTGGCCGGTGTCCGCGCAAGGCCCCGCATAGCAGCATGGCGGTCCAGATAGATTCCCTGGGCCGTCTGGGGAAAGCTCTGGTCCAGCACCCACTCCGCCTGGGTGCCCAGCGCCTGAATCTGTGCCGCAGCCGCCCAGAGCCGCACCGCCAGATCACAGCTGTCCTCCGGGACGAATCCCGCCCGGCCCCCAAAGGCATCCCGCAATTCCTGATAGATTTCCTCGATGTCTCTCACCGGTCATCCTCCTTACAACTGGATATCCAGTGCGGCCGTCAGCGCCTCATCCCCATAGAGGAGGTCCACTTCCAGTGTACCCGCACAGCCGTTTTCCACCAGCTCCACGCGCTCCACCTGTATGCCGCTCTCCTCCGCCAGCGCCTCGGCCACATACTGCTTCGCGGCGCTCTGCCGCTTGGCGGCCGGGACCTGTCCCAGCTTCCACAGCTGGCTGCCAAGGGTCTCCCAGAAGGGAAACGTCCCCCTTCTGGCTGTCAGCCGGAACAGCACCCGCTGCAAAAGCGCCTCATTGCCGGCCACGCGCCGCACTCCGCCGGCTCCGTCGGAGACATAGTCCCCATGTTTCAACTGCAATTCCATCTCACAGCTCCCCCTCGCCGCAGGTACACGGCACATAGAACTGTCCGTTGATGATCAGCTGTCCCTCGATGGACACTGTCGTCCCCTTCACTTCCACGCTACCGTCCTGCTTCAGGTAAACGGAATTCTCCCCGGGGCCGTATAAAAACACCTCGCCTGGCTTCATTCCCCTTGGCGTCTCCCTCTGCTTCATCCCGGTTACGCACTGTTCCTCGCCGCCGGGGCCGCCCTTGACCACCAGTACCGCCGCGCCGTTCTGGGGCAGCCATATATAGCCGCCGGGGCCGTATACCGGCAGTGCCCGCACCTCGCCCCGGGTCAGAACGCCCACCTGGTCCCCCGCGATGGTGGTCATGCCCAGGTCCGCGTCCACTGTCGCGGTGGCGGGCTTTATCTGTTTGGAAAGCCACATCTCACATTCTCTCCTTTAATGTCAGCGTCGCGGTCGCGCCCTTTTGGATGGAGAACTCGTTCTCGCTCTCTGCCACCCGGAAGGTGCCGGAGAGCCCCATGCGCTCCATCCGCAGCTCCACGATGTCGCCGGGAAAGGCCAGAAAGCTCCCCGGCAGGCACACCACAATGGACTTCTCATCCTCTTTGGAGCGCTGGATTTGATATTCTCCGGTGTACCGCATGGCGGCCCAGGTGCTCTGCCCCGGCGTGTACACCACCCGGCGGCACTGGCCGCCCCGGTCGATCATGTCCTGGTTTTTCACGTTGTAATAGACGTTCTGCTTCTTGTCGATGACCAGAACCTCCGTCAGCACGCCGTAGTGGTCCTCCCGCAGCGTGCAGGACAGCACCGGGTCCCCGTCACCGATTCGGATGCGGCGTCCGCTGTCCTTTTCCGGGGCCGCCAGCAGCTTTCCGTCCCTATTGAACCGGGGCGAAAAGCCCCCGTAGGTCCTGCAAAAGCCCTCCAGCGCCTTCCACTGGCTGGAGCCAGCGGCCACCGTGTACACGGAGGTGGCCCGCACATTGGCCACCTCCCCGCAGGAGATGCCGTAGGGCGTCACATGGCAGCGGATGATCTCCGCCAGCGTGGCGTCCTGGTATGTCAGGGGCCGGGACTCATTGTCCAGCAGCCGGGCCGCGTAGCCCCGGCCCACCACCGTGGCCGTCAGACCGTCGGCCCCCAGGTCCACGGTGTACTCGTCCACGATGCCCCGCAGCATCGTGACGCCGTTTTCAATGGCGGCGAACCCCGCCGCCAGGTGCAGCACCTCCGCCATCGTGTTCTCGTACAAGAACGTGATGGAGTAGCTGTCGCAGGGCACCGTGCCGGTGTGGGTCACATTCCACGTAAGAGGCACCGGCAGGTCGAACACCCGGTGGTCGCTGGTAAAAATACGTCCTGTCATGGGATCAGCACCTTGTCCCCCGGATAGATCAGATTGGGATTCTTGATCTGGGGATTCGCGGCGATCAGCGCCGCCAGCGTCACATCGTAACGCTTCGCGATTCCCCACAGGGTGTCTCCTTTCCGCACGGTATAGGTCTCCGCCGCGGCGCTCTCCGCGGCGGCTGTCCTGCTGCCGGTGCCGGAAAGTGCACCGCCGTCGTCGCTTGCCGTCAGGCCGCCGCTGTAACCGTTCCAGTCCTCCCAGAAGGTAAAGCTGTACCGCACATAGTCCGGCAGCGGCTCTTCGGTAACCTTCAGCTCCACGAAATAAGCCCGCTCCGCCTGCCAGACCGGGTGCACCAGCAGTCCCGGTCCGCTCTCCTGGAACACCGCCGCCAGCTCCTGAAACTGGCGGTAGGCGTCATTCCCCGTAAAGACGCCCTCGCCCTTCAGAACGCGGTAGGTGTACCCCAGGTCCTGGAGCACGCAGCGCCCGAAGGGCACCTTGTGGGCCGCCATTTGTCTCCGGTATTCCACGGTATAGATCTCCGGATTGTGAGGCCAGGTAAACTCCTTGTATCGCATAGGCGTCAGCCGCATATCCGATTCCTCCTCTCTCAGTACAGGGTAAATCCGCCGTCATAGCGCCGCGCGTCCCGCTGGAACGTCCGGGACAGCTCTCCCGGAACGGATGTCCCCCCGGCATCCGTCCACAGGATTTCCGTCACCGTCCGCTCCCGGACCGCGCCGCCCTCTGCCATGGCGTTTTCCCTGCCGGCGGAGCGCTCCGCCGGCTCCCCGGTGCTAGCCATCCCGGTTCTTCCGGCCCCGCTCTCCGCCCCGCCGGTCCTCTCCGCGGAACGGACCGCCGCCGCTTCCAGATCGTAGAGCAGTTCCGCGGACACGGTCCGCTCTGTCTCCGAAAGGTCCCACCGCGCCGCTCCGTCCGCGCTGCTCTCCGTTCTCTCCCACCGGGCATCTGCTTTTGTCCGGAGCAGGTCCTCCTGTCCACCGGTCCCGTCCTCCTGTGCGGAGGGCTCGGACTGTCCGCCCATCATCAGCAGCGCCAGCGCCAGCCGCTGCCGCGCCAGTTCCTCCCGTACGTAGTCCATGTCCGTCACTCCCTCCGCAGGGCGTCGAAGCGTCCCTGGTCAAAGGCCGGATTCACCGTCTCCGCCGGAAGTTCTCCGCCGTCCTTCGCCAGCCGGGTCAGCAGGCTCTCCATCTGCCGGCCCGTCAGGTCCGTCAGCACGGCGGTCTCGTCGCCGTACACCGGCTCGCCCTGAAAGTAGCAGCACGCCGCCAGCACCCGGGCGTTGCAGATGACCGTCCGCTCCAGACCGTCCTCAGATGCCTCCCGGCTCTCCCGCCACAGCTCCAGCAGCCGCCCCGCCGTCAGTGGCCGTAGCTCGTCGATGTCTCTCATGCCGTTGTCTCGATGCGCTTGGACGCCACCACGGTGATCTTCTCCGCCACCATGGCGTTCAGCTGGCCCTCCTCGTGGATGGCGCTCCACTCACAGCCGCTGTAAATGATCTTGCGGTCCGGCTTGCAGATGACCAGGGAGAAATCCCGCAGGTCATAGAAGTTGATGCCGTCGGACACCGCGTCGTCGGTGGCATACAGGCGGGTCAGCTCCAGGGTGTATTTCTTCTGTCCCTCGATGGTGGCCACCGGCTCGCTCTCGCCGAAGGCCTCCACGCTCTGAGAGGACTTGGTGGCCCTGGCGGTGTAGCTCTGCACCACCGCCACCTTCCTGCCGTCCAGCTCCAGATAGATATCCGAGCTGGTGGGAAATCCCTTCACTTCCATATACCGTCCTCCTTTACACCGTGATGTGGACCGTCAGATAGATCTGATTGAGTCCGTGGGCCACCGCGAAGCTGAACTCCACCAGACAGACCGTGGGGTCGTCGGCGGAGGCGGTCACGCTGACCTCGCCGTAGCCGTCGATGATCTCCGCCGCCACCTTTTTCTCCAGCTCCACAATGACCTGGGACCGGATGGCACCCCGGTTCCGGACGGTGTTCTTGGTCCTGGCGAACTTGCTCCGCAGAGCCGCGCGCACCGCCGGGATGATGTCGTCCACAATCAGAATGGTGGTCAGTTCCCGCCAGGTGGTGTCGGCTGCGCCGCCGGTGGTGGTTCGGGTGGTGATGCCCCGCACCGGGGAGATCACGCCCGCCTGGCTCTCCAGGGGCGTCACGCCGCCCCGCACCAGCAGGTCGATGTCGTTGTCGCTGTAATCCTCAGCCACGCCGCCCAGGCCCTGGATCTCCGTGCCGTTCAGCGGCACGGCGGGGTCCCGGCCGGAGGCGATGACGCCCGCCACAGAAGCGGCGGCAAACACGCCGCTCAAGGTCTTCCCCGCGCTGTCCAGAACGTCCGGCCCCACCAGTACCATCCGTTCGCTGTTCAGCGCGGCGGCATGCTCCACCAGTTCCGCCGCTGTCTCGCCGTCGCCGCCCACCACGGCGATGCGCTCTCTGCGGCCCGCCGAGGCGGTCTCCACCGCCACGCGCAGCGCCTGCTGCACGGTGATCTCGGCGCTGTCGCAGACCACGATCTGCGCGTCCTGCTTGCCAAGGCTCTCAAAGGCGGCCTCGTAATCCGCCAGTGCGCCCGTGTCGGCCACCCGCACCGCTGTGACCGTGGATGCGCCGTTGGCGAACAGCAGCCGCAAAATCGTGCTCATTCCGGGGGTGGTGTCCTCCCCGAACGCCGCTACGCCGGAGGCATAGCTGGTCACCGTCACCGCCTCGCCCACGGTGCCCCGGACCGCCTTGGCGGCCACGCCGATGGTCTTGACGGCCTGTCCGGCGGACACCACCGCCGACGCGTCATACGTGGAGTAAACCCCCGGCCGTTCATGAATGATCTCGCTCAACCCGTCATAACTCCCTTCAAAATAAAGTCCAGGAACATCTCTCCGTCCTCATGTCCCTGCGCCACAAAGACAGCCCTGCACTGGAGCTTCCCCCGCCGCAGGAACATGCCCGTCTCCTTCTCCCAGCAGAGGGCCTCCCAGCTCAGCTCTCCCGGCCGGATGCCGCTGGGGAGCCCCCCCAGCAGCACCTCGGCCGCCGCCTCGCAGCCCTTTTCGCAGTCCGCGGCCCGTTCCGCCCGGACATCCACGGCGATGACGCCCTCCAGCTGCTTGCCGTACAGCTCCAGCACGGTCCCCGCCGTCTCATCGTAGGTCTCACCCAGGTAATTGCAGAATCCCAGGTTTTTCCCCTGGGCGCCCCCCACGGCCACCGTGACCACCGGGTCCGTATACTGCTTCGCCCGGCCGGCCGGAAAAGTGGCCATGGTCCGCAGGCCGGCATCGTCCAGCGCAGTCATCACCGCGTCCCGCACCTGTGTCAGTTCCTTCACTCCGCCGCCTCCTTCTCCCGCTCCAGAGACGCCCACCAGTGGGTCAGCTCTTCGCCGATGTAATAGGGCCGGCTGCTCCGCACCCGAAAGCGCATCTTGCCGTCTGTCACGGTGTCCCCCTCGGAGACGGCGGTCTGCCCCAGATACAGCCACAGCCGGTCGTCATTCCAGCCAAGGTCCGTCATGGTGCCGGCCACCTGCTCTTGCCGCTCTGTCAGGGGCTGCAAAAACGCCCTGGCGGACACGGCGCCCTCCGCTGTCTCCACCGTCACATTCTGCCCGTACTGTGCCAGCACGCTCCGCACCCAGTCCGTCATCCCCGCACTCCTCTCAGGCAGATGTCCCCGGCATCCGTATACGGAGCCATCAGCCGCTCCGCCGCCTGCCGCAGCTCCGCCGCTGTGCGGGTGCTCTCACCGGCGTCCTGTGCCTTCACAGAGATTTCCCCGGCGGTGAAGGAGGCGACATGACTGCCGCCGCACCGCCCCGCCGCCAGGTCCGCCGCCGCCGTGAAAGCCGCGGCACAGCGGAACGCCGCCCCGCAGTCCTCCTCCGTCAGGCCGTCCCGCAGCCGCTTTGTCCAGGCCTGCTCCGCCGCCCCGCATAAGAGCTCCAGCAGCTCCTGCTCCGCCTCTCCGGCGCCGGAGATAGCCTGCGCCAGCTCCAAAATCGTCTTGCTCACGTTTTCACTCCCTCGCTCATCGTCTCCCGTCACAAGGGGATTTGGGTGTTAACCGACCGTCAGCACCTTGGACGCCTCGGTAAACAGCTTGGCAAAGCCAGAGATGGAGGTGATAGCCGCCCGCTCCAGCTGGCGGTCGATGAGCTTGTCGTACTCCACGGTGATCTCGCTGCCGCAGATCTGTTCCAGGGCATAGTTCTTGTCCAGGCCGATGAGAGTACCGGCGGGCATGGCGGAGGTTCGCAGCAGATTGGCGCCCAGAGGCGTGGTCAGGGTGCCGGTGCCCTGGAAGTTCAGACCGGTCAGAGGATTCTGGAACTCGGTCAGCTTCAGCATGGCCAGCATGACGTCGTTGCTCACCAGCATGGTGTTCATGGTGTAGGGGTCAAACTGGCCCCAGAAGTCCAGCAGAGCGCCGTAGGACAGCGTCCCGGCGGTGCCGGAGATGGGAGAGGTGCCCACGGCAAAGCTCTCCGCGGCGTTGTCGTTGCCGTCGCCGTTGCGCAGAACCTCGATGGCATCCTGGAGATGCATCCGGCCGATGTAGGCGCCGATCTGGCGCAGGGTCACGGAGAACAGGTCCAGTCTCTGGAAGCGGATGGCCTCGTAGGACGCCACCAGCATGCGGCCCCGCTTGTGCAGGCGCACCAGGTTCTCCTGGGTGCGAATGGAGGTCTGGGGAATCTCCGCGCCCTCCTCCACGCGCTTGAGTTCCTTCTGCTCCTCTGTGGGCACAGAGGCGATGGAGCGGTAGTCCATGCCGTCAAAGTTGGTCACGGTCGCCACCACGGAAGAGAGGATGCTCTCCTCCTCCAGACCCTGGCGCACCACGCGGGACACGAACTCCGGGAACAGCACGGCGGAATCCGTGGTGTGGAAAAACTTCTCCACCATATCGCTGCCAGCGCCCTTCACCTTGATGTCGAAGCGCTTGAGCTGGCGCTGGAAAGCGTCCAGGCCCTCCAGAGGCGTGCCGCGGTAATGCTCGCTGGGGTCCAGTTCCTCCAGGGTCTGGGAAAAGCTGCGGCCACTGCGGCCGTACATGCCTTTTTCCAGCTTGATGTTTTCAAAATGATAAGCCATTCGATCTCTCCTCCTTAAAGTGCAAAGGTCACGGTCTTGCCGCTGGTGTCCACATCCACCACCAGATAGCTCCGGCCGGCAGAGGACGCCTTCACGCCGCCGCTGCCGTCGGCGGCAAGGCCGCTCCAGCCCACGGCGGGTGCGGAACTGCCGCTGTAACCGGCGGTCACCATGCCGCCCAGGGCCACCGCGCAGGCGCTGCCGTCCCTGCCCACGGACAGCACCTGTCCGCAGAAGCTGTCGCCGTCGGAGCAGGCGCTGACCTCACCGCTGGCGCTGACCTTGACCATCTCGCCCTCGGACACCTGGCCGCAGGCGAAGGTGGCGGCCCACTGGCCGATCCCCTCATAAGAAACCTTCATTGTGATCCTCCTTATTTTTCATTCGTCTTTGGTGCCGCGTATCAGACACACTGTGTCTGATACGCCCCCTCAGACGAGGAATACAGTTTCATCGCCGCGCTGCTCCGCGGCTCTGGCGCGCAGCTGCGGCGCCGCCGGGAAGCGCTTGGCCACCCGGTTCTCATAGGTCCGTTTCAGCTCCAGCAGCTCCGGCTCCTCCATCCGCTCCGCGGCCCCGGCGAACACACGTCCATCCAGATCGTCGTCCGCCAGCATCGCCAGGCGGACAACCTCCTGCCGCAGGCCCTTCAGATACTTGGCGCCCAGTTCCGCCTGTCTGCGCAGGCGCATCTCCTCGCCGTCATCCTGCCCGAACCGCTTTTTCAGGACCCCGGCGTTCCGCTGGGCGGGCACCGCCACGAAGGACCACTCATAGGCGTCCAGCGGCTCCTGCAGCTCGATGAAGCACAGCCGGTCGCCGTACATCTGCCCCTTCACATGCTGGCAGCCCCCCTCTTCCGCGCCGCAGATGGAGCAGACGTTCTTCCCCATGCTGCATCCGACGCTGACTTCTTTTTTAATGCCGCCCTCGATCTCCGCGATCAGGTCGGCGTTCTTCTCCGTCCGCAGCAGATAGGCCCAGCCCTTCAGCCAGCAGTATTCGTCGCCCGCCGCAGTGATCCTGGCGGGCTCCCGCACCACCTCGGTCCGGTAGATGCGGGCGGTCTGCCTCTCGGCGGACCACTGGTGGTCAAAAATGCCGCTCTTTCCCAAAAACAGCTCGCCCAGCCGCTCCAATGCGGCACCGTCGAACCGCTCGAAATCCCGGTCCACCTCATTGTCACAGAGGCGGACGCTGAATGTGTACACCTGTTCCTCTGTCAGGTCCGTCTTGGCAAATTGATTGATGAGCGCTAGTTCCTCCTGCATGTCCATGCGTCAATCCCTCCCGTTTTTCAAATGGCGGATGTCTCCGCCGCGTCGTTTTCCAGTCTCTGCTTCCGCGCCTGCTCCCGGTACAGTTCGGCCTTGGACTCCTCCACCTCATCCTGCAGATTGATGTCGTCCCAGATCACCTCAAATCCGCAGGTGTAGCCGTGCATCCGCAGCCACAGTCTGCAAACGCGCTCCACCACGGGCGTCAACGTCCGGCGGATGGCGGTGATCTCCGTGGTCAGCATATCAGCCTGCTGGGAGCTCATCCGCTCCGTGGAGTTCCAGTTCAGTCCCAGCATAAAGGGAGGGACTCCCATCTTCGCCACGATCTGTTCCAAAATCTGGCGCACCGGCACCTCGCTGTCCAGGATGGGCGCGTCGGCGCCGATGACGTGAATGCCCACGTCGCCCACGGCCACGAAGTCCCGGACGCTGCCGTTTCTGGTGTCCTGCATGGCCCGGGACCACTCCTCGGCCAGCTGCCGGCTGCGCTCCGCCGCGGTGACTCCCTCGCCGCTCTGGCAGGTCACGGCGAAGCGCACGTTGCCGCACCGCTCCCAGTTGACCCCGATGGTGTGATAAATTTTCATCAGGATATCCGCCAAAAAGGGCAGGGACCGCAGCAGGGACACGCCGTAGGGATTGTCCGCCTCCGGATTCAGCGGTGTGAACAGCAGCAGGTCCTGATAGGGCAGCGGCCCCATGGTCCCATGCTCATCCACGCCGCAGATGACAAATTTCAGCGGATGCTCCCCCTCCTGGATCTCGATATCCTCCACGCGGCCGCACAGCAGCGCGGCGATGTCCCGTCCGCCGAAGGTGGGAACGATCTCTCCCACGGCCCGCCCGCAGGTCAGGAGGGAGTCCAGGTAGCAGTCCAGAAACGCGTTGATGCCGAACTGCCCCCGGCCCGCCGGCACGGTTTTCAAAAAGTCCTTCAGTTCCCTCTCCGCCGCCTTATCGCCGCACGCCGCCGTCACGCCTCCGCTGAGGCGGATCAGCTTGTAGATCGCCGCGTCCACCAGAGGCACCGCCTCCCGTACCTCCCGATACAGCTGAAACTCTCCCGTGCGCATCGGCACATAGTCCCGCAGCATCCCAAAGGGGTGCCGGGTGCTGTTCCGCAGCTGCACAGCCGCCGGTGCGGCTGTCTCCCGCTGCCTTTTGAACCATCTCACAGTCCCAATTCCTCCCATTCTCCATCTCATCCGCTCATGAACGCCGCTCAACCGTCACCGCCGCGAATCCGCTCTGTTCTCCCTTCACCGCGTCCATGGCGAAGTACCGCAGATCATCCATAGCGTGGTCGTTCTCCTTTCGGGGCGCGTCTCTGCCGCCCCGCTCGTCCCAGCAGTAGAGTTCCATCTCCCGCAGGCAATCCCCGCAGGTCCGGCAGATCACGATCCGCCGCTTTTTCAAAAGGTCCGATGTCACCCGGATGCCATCGGCCACATCGTTGTTCGCCCGGACGACCTGAAAGCCCCGCCGCCGCAGCACCTCGATAAAGCTGGCCGCCGAGGGGTCCACGATGACCCGCCGGATTGTCCGCTCCCCGGCCAGCCGCTCCAGCGCTTCGGCGTATTCCTCGTCGGTCCGTTGGCGTCCGGCCTTGCGGGAGTCGTAGTAGTACTCCGCCACCCGGTACCACACGGCGTTCTTTTTGCCCCAGAGTCCGAAGGACGCCGGGTTTGCCGTCCCGTAGTCCACGGAGATACGCCATTCCTCAAAGGGCCCCTCCGGCACGTCCGCCGCATCCCGCTCCCGGTCGAAAAAGTCGTAGACCAGTCCCTGGGCGGCCGTCCACTCTCCCAGGACGAACCGCCGGTAGAACACGCCGGAATACGCGTTGCGGTATCGCGCCCGGATGCGGGGCGACAGGGCTGGATTGTCCTCCATGGTAAAGTGCAGGTACAGCGCCCTCCTGGCCTTCGCCTTCAAAATCCACTCCCGGTAGAACCAGTGGCCGGGGTTCTCCGGGTTGCAGTTGAACCAGAGGCGGCTCCCCGGCACGCTGCACCGCGCGATGGCCTGTTCCACAAAGCTCCTGGGCATCAGCACCGTCTCATCCAGCAGTACGCCCGCCAGGGTGCTGCCCTGGATCAGCGCCGCGCTGGACTCGTCCCGGCCGCCGAAGAGCAAAAACCGGTTCTCATGCCCCGCGAACCGCACGATCAGCAGGTTCTCGGAGCGCTTCTCCCGAATGGACATCCCGATCCGCCGCAGGTACGGCACCAGCTCCGTCAGCAGGTTCCGCCGCAGGGAGACGATGGTCTTGCCGCACAGGCCGAACTGCTTTCCATCGAACCGCGCCTGGGCCCACAGGAAGAAGGACACGCCCATGGAAAAGGTCTTTCCGCTCCGGACGGCGCCATCGCAGATGATGGCCTCCCAGTCCTCTCTCTGCCACCAGGAGAGCACCCGCAGCTGTTTGGGAGAAAACCGTACGATCTCAGCCGTTCTCCCATCCCCCTTCCGCTTCCTCTGCGGCCTCCGCCAGCGCCCGGTACAGTTCCTCGGCGCCGTGCCCCTCTCCGCTCTCCAGCAGAGAGCACAGCGTCTCCAGTGCCCGCACCCGGTCCACCAGCTTCACCTCCACGCCCTTGTCCGTCACCTTGAACTCCGCCACCGCGGACAGGTCCAGTTGATCCGGGTCGGTCCCTCCGGCGTGGAGTGCCAGCTTCACCGCGTCATTGGCCCGTCCAAAGGCCAGCTGCGCCAGGCGCCGGACCGCGTCGTCCCGCCGCAGCTGCCCCGCCGCGTCGGACCGCATCTTCTCCAATCTCTCTTGGATTCTCTTTCGCCCCAACAGGGCGAAGCCGTCCCGGTGGCCGCTCTCAGCGGCGGCCCGTTCCGGGTCCATGGTCCGCAGGTACGCCCGGCAAAATGCCTCGTCGTCCCTCTTGGTTTCCACGGTCATCTCTCCCTCCCATCATCAGCTCACACCTATGTCCGCTTTTGGCCCAAAGTTGCACGCATCCGTGCCTCCCTCAAAATTTTTTTGATAAAATTTTTTTGATAAAATTTTTTGCGGTGCAAAAAATCACCGCGGCCACTGAGGCCGCGGTGATCAGAACTCTCAACCAATTTTATCAAACCATCAATTTTGCATTTTACGAGCTCCCGCTCAGGCCGCTTCGGCCTTACAGCGGCGCAGCAACGCTGCCGCGCTCTCTCCGTTACTCACGCCGAAGAACACCAGTCCCTGGGCCTCGTCCGCCTTTCCGTTGCCCTGCATATCCGCCTTGGGATGGCAGGAGCGCCAGCGGAGCTGACGGTTCACATCCTCAAAAATACAGCTGCCCAGCACCAGGCAGTCCCGGGAGCCCTTTCCTTTGACAAGCCGAAAGTCATCAATTTGGGACAGCTCCATAGAATAGAAGGACCGGTCCCGTGTCATCAAAATCGCTCTCTGGTCCGTAATCCAGTAGCTCTGACGCAACACATTATAGCGCTCCATGATGGGCGACACCACCAACAGCGCCGCGATCAGGACGATCACCCCGGCGGCCTTGACGCTCCAATTCTCATTGCCTCCAATGTACAGCATCAAAATCGCGCAGGCCGCTACCACCGTGCCGATCCACTTCCCCAGGATCTGCCATTTGGCATCGTTGTCCAGCAGTGGAAAATTCTCCGTTTTTCCCTGCCAGCGCACCTGTTCACCATCCCGCAGATAAGATTGCAGCACCTGTTCCGCAGACTGCTTTTTCTCCATTTATATCAACTCCTTTACAAAGTTCCGGCACTTCTTCGCCTGTTCTTTATCATAGCAGGAAAGGTTGTTCAGCTGCTGACAAGTCCCTTTCGCCTCTCGTTAAGTCTTTGTCAAGTTTTTAGCGGCAATTTAACACATCATCTGATATAATGTAACCAACGCCTGAAGTCGGAAAGGAGTTTCTGCTTTGCCTGTTAAAAAAAGTCTCATTTCCCGATTGTTCCCCTTTTGCTGGCGGGATTTCCTGGTCACGATGGGCATCCTGCTCTGTGCCGTGGAGGTGTGCATCCTCCTGCGCATGGCAGACAGCAGTGATGGTTTCGCCTCCCCCGTTTTCGTGCTGGCTGTGCTGATGATCTCCCGCCTCACCACGGGCTATCTCTTCGGTCTGATTGCCTCCTTGCTGGGTGTGATCTGTGTCAATTTCATCTTTACATATCCCTATTGGGTGGTAAACTTTACCATATCCGGCTATCCGCTGACGTTCCTGACGTTTTTGATGGTCTCCATCATAACCTGCACGCTGACCACACAGGCCAAGCAACAGGAGCGTCTGCGGGCGGAGAACGAAAAGGAGAAGATGCGGGCGAATCTCCTCCGCTCCGTCTCCCATGACATCCGCACGCCGCTGACCTCCATCATCGGCTCTACCTCGGCGGTTCTGGAAAACCCTATGCTCTCCGAAGCGGAACAGCGGGAGTTGTTGGAGGATACCCGCAGCGAAGCCCAATGGCTGATCCGCGTGGTGGAAAACCTGCTGTCCATCACCCGGATTAGTGAAGACCAGGCCCATATCACCAAGCAGCCCGAGGCCGCGGAGGAAGTGCTGGGCGGAGCCGTCCAGAAATTCCGGAAGCGCTTCCCTCAGATCACGGTCTCGGTGTCTGCGCCGGACGAACTCCTTTTCGTACCCATGGACCCCATTCTGATTGAGCAGGTTCTGTCCAACCTGCTGGAAAACGCGGCTATCCACGGCAAGACCACCACCGCAATCCACCTCTCCGTCCGCGAGGAAAACGGCCTAGCCCTCTTTTCCGTGCGGGATGACGGGCGGGGCATTCCCGAAAAGGACCTGCCCACCCTGTTCGACGGCACGGTCAAGCACACAAACGAGAACGGCGGCGACGGCAAGCGCAACATGGGGCTCGGCCTCTCCGTGTGTCTCGCCATTGTCCGGGCCCACAACGGCACCATGAGCGCCAAAAATCTGGAGCACGGCGCGGAGTTCTCTTTCTCCCTGCCGCTTTCTTAGGAGGATTTCTGATGAATATTCGTGAAAAAATTCTGGTCATCGAAGACGAAAAGAGCATCTCCCACTTCATTTCCACGGTGCTGAACAACAACGGCTACGAGGCGATGCAGGCCCGTTCCGGCAGTGAGGCCCTGTCCATGATTTCCTCCCACTGTCCCGACCTGGTGATCCTGGACCTCGGTCTCCCAGACATGGACGGTCTGGATATCCTGCGCCAGATTCGCAGCTGGTCCAGCCTGCCCGTAGTGGTGGTCTCCGCCCGGTCCCATGAAAAGGACAAAGTCACTGCCCTGGACCTGGGGGCGGACGACTATCTGACAAAGCCCTTCGGCACCGATGAGCTGTTGGCCCGGGTCCGCACGGCCATCCGTCATACCCGCACCGCCAGCGGTAACGATGAGATCGCCCAGAAGGGCACCTACACGGTAGGAGACCTGGTCATTGACTATAACAAGCACCAGGCTCTGGTCCGGGGTGAGAACGTCAAGCTGACTCTCAGCGAGTTCCGCATCGTGGCGCTTCTTGGCAAATACGCCGGCAAAGTCCTGACGTATGATTTCATTATCAAGGAGCTCTGGGGTCCCCGGGCCGGCGGAGACAACCAGATTCTCCGGGTGAACATGGCCAATATCCGCCGCAAAATTGAAAAAAATCCCGCGGAGCCGGAGTATCTGTTTACAGAGGTAGGTGTTGGCTACCGGCTTGCGGAAGGTGAATAACAGCAGCCCGGACTTGCCACAGGCAGGTTCGGGCTGCTTCTTTCTTTTTTATTTAACAGTTCCTTTGCGGCATTGCCATCATCTCTCGCAAAGCTTAATTCCATTCCGCCCTTCCTTAACGGTTCAGTCATGAAAAATCTGGTATGGTAATACTGTAATCTGTGGTCTCAGGAGCGACTGCCCCTGAATTCTCTCCGGCCACAAAGGAAAAGGAGTGTGTGTGAATGGCAACTTTCATCATCGGCCTTGTGATCCTGTTCGGTGGTGCCGCCCTGTACGGCAAGTTCTGTGAAAAGGTCTTTGGCCCCGACGAGCGGGAGACCCCCGCTTATTCCAAGCAGGACGGCGTGGACTACATCCCCATGCCCAAGTGGAAGAACATGCTGATCAACCTGCTGAACATCGCGGGCACCGGCCCCATCTTCGGGCCCATCCAGGGCATCCTGTTCGGGCCCATCGCGTTTATTACCATCCCCATCGGCAACATCATCGGCGGCGCCATGCACGATTATTTCTCCGGCATGATCTGCCTGCGTGACGGCGGCACCCAGATGCCCGAGATGATCCGCAGGTACTCCAACAAGACCGTCTACTGGATTTATCAGGTGTTCGTCTGCGTCTTGCTCCTGCTGGTGGGCGCCGTGTTCATCTACACCCCCGGCGACATCTTCGCCACCCAGATCTGCGGCTTTGACGGCAAGGCCACCTCTGTCTCCACATGGGTCATCTACGCCGTTATCTTCGCCTACTATCTGATCGCCACCGTGTTCCCCATCGACGCCATCATCGGCAAGATTTATCCCATCTTCGGCGCGGTGCTGCTGTTCTCCGCCGTGGGCGTGTTCATCGGTCTGTTCGCTAAGGGCTATCCCCTGCTGAACCTGTGGGACAACTGGCAGTCTCCCGCTCTGGCCGCCTTCACCCTGGCCGCCGACGGCTCCACTAAGGTCCCCTTCAGCTACGGTGAGTATTTCACCGCCAACCACTTCATCCCCATCTTCTTCATCACCGTGGCCTGCGGCATCCTGTCCGGCTTCCACTCCACCCAGACCGCCATCATCTCCCGCACAGTCAAGAGTGAGAAGGAAGGCCGCATGACCTTCTACAACATGATGGTTCTGGAGGGCTTCATCGCCATGGTCTGGGCCGCTGCCGCCATGGGCGTGTACAACCTGGGCATGCAGCAGGCGGTCGCCTCCGGTGCCACCGCCACCGTCGGTGTGGTCTGCAAGCACATCCTGGGCACCTTCGGCGGCATCATCGCCCTGGTGGGTATCGTGGTCCTGCCCATTACCTCCGGCGACACCGCTCTGCGTGGCCTGCGCCTGACCATTGCCGAGTCCTTCCACATCGACCAGAGCACCAACGGCAAGCGCCTGACCCTGTCCGCCGTGATCTTCGCTCTGGTGGCGGTGATCCTGGTGTTCGCCAAGGTCAACGCCAATGGCTTCAACATCCTGTGGCGCTACTTCGCATGGTCCAACCAGACCCTCTCCCTGTTCGCCTTCCTGGCCATCTCCGTGTGGATGTTTGAAAACGGCAAAGGCAAGTTCGTCTGGATTCCCCTGATCCCCGGCGCGTTCTATACATTCGTGACTGTTACCTACATCATGAACGCCAAGATTGGCTTCAACATTCCCTGGGGCGGTGCCTATACCATCGGCGCTGTGGCCGCTGTCGCCTATGTCTGCGTCATCATCTGGTACGGCAGGAAGCGCGCTGCCCGTCTGTTGAGAAAATAACAGGACACTGCCAATAACCGGGATTATCCCGTTCCTCTCTCTTCTGAAAAGCCCGCCGCGGGGACCGCGGCGGGCTTTTCCCTCATCTTTCACCAACATGTAATGACCATCCCCACGATGATGCCGATCACTGCCGCCAGGGCCGGAGCCTTCCCCTTCCAGAGCTGGACTGCCTCCGGCAGCAGCTCGCCGAACACCACATACAGCATGGCCCCTGACGCGAAGCTCAGTGCCGCCGTCAGGACCTGCTCGCCCAGCGTCCCCATCCAGAACCCCAGCGCCGATCCCGCCACAGTGGGAGCCCCCGTGACGGCTGCCATGCCGGTGGCCCGGAGCCGCTTCATACCGCCGGCCACCAGCGGCACCGCCACCGCCATTCCCTCCGGAATGTTGTGCAGGCCGATCACCGCCGCCATGATCCAGCCGCTCTCCGCCGTGTCTCCGCCTGCAAACGACGCCCCGATTACCATTCCCTCCGGTACGTTGTGCAGTGCGATAGCCGCCGCCATGACCACCCCTGCCAGGAAGAGACTGCTCCGCTGTCCGCCCCGGTACCTCTCCAGCAGAAAATTCAGCGCCGCCGTGACGCCGTATCCCGCCAGCACCCACATCGCCGCCTGCAAGACCTCCCCGGCGGCAACGGCGTCTGTCAGCAGGTCGAAACACACCACCGCCACCATGACCCCCGCCGCGAAGCTCAGCAGTAAACTCACCGTCCGGCTGGAATCCCTGCGGAACAGGCAGGCAAGTCCCCCCCCCAGACCGGTCCCGCCGATCCCCGCCGCCGCTGTGACCAGCAGCGCCGTTTTCCATGTCTCCAAGTCCATTCCCCCTTCAAACAACACGAGCAGGAAACCGGCATGCCGGTCTCCTGCTCGATTTTCTTCCTGATTCCTTGGTTGTCCGGCGGGCTGCGCCGGATACACTGTATGGTATTCTCTTCCAGCTGTTTCCAGAACTCTCCGGTCCTGATCCCGCCCTTAAAGCTCTGATCCCTCAGACGGCTTTAGTTTTTCCACGTACGCCTGTACATACATCATAAAATTCCGCGTCACCGGGGAGGCCGTCTTGACCTGCGGCACGCCCATTCCCAGCATCCGCTCCTGAGGCGGGTCCATGGGCAGTGCCACGGCGCTGTGTGCGTAATTGGCCAGCTGCAATTCCGGCAGGATGGATACGCCCAGCCCCTGGGCCACCATGTTGATGATGGCGTAATCGCTGCACGCGGAAAACAGAATGTGGGGCCAGTGGGGCAGCTCGTCCAGAATATAGCGCACCTCACCGTCATATCCCGGTGCCGGCATGATGAACTGCTCCTTCAAAAGGGCATTCAGCGGCACGGACGGTCCGGCGGCCAGGGGATGTCCCGGCGGCACCAGCGCCAGCATCCGGTCCCGGCACAGCGGGACCCACTCGAACCCCTTGTCCTCGCCGCCGGCGTAAATGCACAGCTCCGCCTGCCGGCTGCTCATGATCTCCTCGATCACATTGGACCCGGCCTCCGTAATCTCGATCTCCACGTTGGGATAGTCCTTCTGGAAATCCCGGATGATACCTGGCAGCCAGTACGTGGCCACGCTGGAATATGCCGCGATGCGGATGCGTCCGGTGTCCGCCCCCTTGATTTTTGCAATATACTGTCCCAGCGCCTCGTTGGTATTGAGCAGCTGCCGGATAATGGGCAGCAGCATCTCCCCCTCATGATTGGGCACGATACCCGAAGAGGTCCGCACCATCAGCGGAAATCCGACCTCATCCTCCAGCGACTGCATCATGTGGCTGATTCCGGACTGCGTGTATCCCAGCTCCTCCGCCGCCTTGGACAGGCTCCCCAGTTCCACGGCCCGCACATAGGCCTCATATTTTCGGATATTCATGGTGATCCTTCTCTCTGTTTTCTCCGCCGGCCTCCACGGCCGGAACGCTCTCCGCGCGTTTCTCCTATATTTTTTTATCTTATCGTATCATCTTTTAAAAAACAAGAGGCCATTCCCACTTCTAAACAAGTCTTATCACGCATATATTTCTGTGAGGTGATACGCAAATGACGATCCATGTCGTGCAAGCCGGCGAATCCGTCGGCTCCATCGCAATGCATTACGGAGTTGACCCGGTCCGTCTCGCCGCCGACAATGCCGTCCCCGCTGACGGCGCTCTGGCTGTGGGACAAACCCTGGTCGTCCGCTTCCCCCGTCAGGTCCACGCCGTACAGCCCGGAGAGACGCTGGCCTCCATCGCCGCGGCCTATGGGACCTCCGTCCGCCAGCTCTGGCGGAACAACTGGCCGCTGGGAGGCACGGAGGACTTGTCTCCCGGCCAGGTCCTGGTGATCTCCCATTTTGATGAGCGGCTGGGCACCGCGTCCTTCAACGGGTACGCCTACCCCTATATCGATCCCGCGCTCCTGTCCGCCCAGCTCCCCTATGTGACCTATCTGACTCCCTTCACCTACGGCATCACCGCCGGCGGCGGCCTGCTACCTCTGGAGGACGACGCCATGCTGTCTGCGGCCCGGCAGCGGGGCACCGCCCCGGTGATGCACCTGTCCACCCTGACGGAGTCCGGCCAGTTCGACACCCAGCGGGCCGAGATGGTGCTGACGGATTTTGAGGTGCAGGACCGCCTGGTCTCAGAGGTCCTCCAGACCGTCCTCCGCAAGGGCTTTGCCGGTCTGGACGTGGATTTCGAGTACCTCCCCGGCGAGCTTGCGGAGGCCTATGCCGCCTTTCTGGCCCGCCTCCAGCGGCTCCTGCACTCCCGGGGCCTGTTCGTCTGGGCCGCGCTGGCGCCCAAGACCTCCGCGTCGCAGCCCGGCCTTCTGTACGAAGGACACAACTACGCCGCCGTCGGCGCGGCCACGGACGGCGTCCTGCTGATGACCTACGAGTGGGGCTATATCTATGGCCCGCCCATGGCCGTGGCCCCGCTGCCCAATGTCCGGGCAGTGCTGGACTACGCCATCACGGAGATTCCCGCGGAAAAAATCTTTCTGGGCATCCCCAACTACGGCTACGACTGGTCCCTCCCCTTCATCCAAGGCGTCACCCGGGCCCAGTCCATCTCCAACCAGCGGGCCATTGAGCTGGCCGTGGAATACGGCATCGCCATCCAATACGACGAGACCGCCCAGTCCCCCTTCTTCCACTACACCGACGCCGGCGGCACCGTGCACGAGGTTTGGTTCGAGGACGCCCGCAGCATGTCCGCCAAGCTGCGGCTCATCGCCGAATACGGCTTCCAGGGCGGCGGTTTCTGGAATCTGATGCGTCCCTTCTCCCAGACCTGGCTGGTCCTGGACGCTCTCTACGATGTTGACGGCCGCTGAATCCGGCGGCACTTGCAATCTCTCCCCCATATGATATACTTTATAAAAAAGGGGGTATTGCCATGGAGAAGAAGTTCTGTCCCTGCGGAGGGACCTTTCAGAACCTGGGCCGGCGGGAGATCCGGATGAGGCCCACGTCCCCCCTGAAGCATAATACTCTGGACAACTATTCTCTGGAAGCGGAGCTGTTCGTCTGTGACTGCTGTCATGAACTGAAGCTGTTTCTTCCCGAGGAGCTGGCCTTTGAACTGACCCACTCGCCGGAGGAGCGCTATCTCCGGGAATTCGCGGACGCTTCGGATGCGGAGCTGCGTCGAATCGCGGAAAAGAGCTATCACCCGGAGGCCCGCCGGGCGGCGGCAGCCCTGCTGAGCCAGCGGAAGGAATCCAAATAAATGAACATCCCGTGCCACACGGCGCGGGATGTTTTGTTTCAATTCGTCTCTGCCCGGCGCTTTGCCATCCGGCACAGCGGGATGATGACGCCGCCGCAGGCGTTGCCCAGCGTCATCACCAGCATGTACAGCAGCGCCTTTCCGCTCCACATGTTGGCCGCGGAAAAATAGAACATATTGGCCACACAGTGCTCAAAGCCGCAGAGGATGAACACGATGACTCCCATGAAAATCCCGATGTACTTCCCCACCTCATGGGGGTTGTTTTTAAAGCCGTCTACCGCAACAAACATCAATATATTGCAGAAAACAGACAATATAAAAACAGAAATCAGACTGTCATCCAACTTTGCCTGACAGAGGGCCACCGCCTTTTCCGTGATGCCGGCCACCCGGGTCATGCGGATGCCGTAGCCCACCAGACCGGTGCCCACCAGATTCCCCAGCCACACCGACAGCACAAAGCCGGTGTAGGCCGGAGGCTGTTCAAAGATGTACCCTACCTTTCCGGTAAACAGGTTGAACCCAAAGGTGCAGATGGCAAACAGCCCCAGGCAGAAAAACACCGCACCCGTCACCTTGTTGTCGCAGGACAAAAATACCGTCCCGCCGATGCCAATGCAGACTCCGCCCAGGATTGAGTATAGAAACGACGCCAGCTTTTTCATCTCTGTTCTCCTCTTTCTCTTCTTTTACAGCCCGTTGACGATTCGCTCGGGCCGTTTCCCCTCCATCAGCCGCTCCAGATTCTCAAACAGCATCCGGTACACGTTCTGATAGGCCGACCGGGCAATACCGCCCTGATGGGGGCAGAGCACCAGCCGGTCCGGGAACTCCTCCGCCAGCCTGACCAGCGGATGGTCCGCCCCCACCGGCTCCGGGTCATAGGCGTCCACCGCCGCACCGGCCAGACGTCCGGAGCGGATGGCTTCACCCAGAGCCTCGTCATCGATGACAGCGCCCCGGGCCGTGTTGACAAGGTAGGTCCCGGGCTTCACATGGCTGAAAAACTCCCCGTTCAGCATATGGCGGCTCTCTGCCGTGGCCGGCAGGTACAGGCTGATGATGTCGCAGGTCTCCGCCAGCTCATACAGCGGCAGATATGCAACCCCAAAGTCCTCTTCTGTCTCCCGGTCTCTCCGGTGGCGGGCGTAGTAATAAAGGGTGCTGCCATAGGCCCGCAGCCGCTGTGCCGCCGCCTGTCCGATGGCGCCGAAGCCAATGAGCCCCACCTTCGCTGCGCTCAGGTCCAGGGGAATCTGGCAGTCCAGCTCCCGCTGGGCGTCCAGCTGATGGCCGGTGCGCACCATGTGGTCCCCCCACAGCGTCCGGTGGGTCAGCATGGACATCAGCGTGATGGACAGCTCCGCCACGGCCGCCGCATTGCAGCCGGCGTTGTTGCACACATAGATGCCCCGCGCCCTGGCCGCCTCCAGGTCGATGCGGTCGACGCCCACGCCCTCACAGTGAATCATCCTCAGCTTCGGCATCCCGGCGATCAGCCGCGCCGTGATCTGTGTCACCGGCGTGACAAACAGCACCTCCGCGTCCGCTCCGGCCACCAGCCAGTCCTCCTCCGTGCCGCTGCGGTCGCAGAAGATCAGCTCCGCCTTCCGGGAGACGGGTGTATCCGGCATAAACTTTTTGTAGCGCTCTTCCGGCGCCAGTACCAATACCTTCATCTGCTCAAGCCTTCTCTTCCTTAGGGTCTCCATAGGGCGGGGGGACCGTCCCCTCCTCCATGCCCCGGGCCAACAGCACGTCCGTGGGCGTGATCTTCATCAGGTCCTCTTTTGTCACCTGCTCCATCCCCGCCAGACGGTTGGCCTGATGGACCAGGATCTGCTCAAAAATATTCCGGACGCCCCGGGCGTTGCCGAAGGAGACCGGGTCGGTGTTCTCCTCCACGATGAAGTCCCGTACCATCTCCGCCGCCTGACCCTCCAGGGTGTAGCAGCCCTTTTTGCACTGCATCCGGAAAATCTCCATCAGCTCGTCGGAGCTGTAATCGTCGAAGTGCAGAAAGCGGTTGAACCGGGACTCCAGCCCCGGGTTGGAGTGAATGAACCGCTCCATCAATCCGTCGTACCCGGCCACAATGACCACCAGGTCGTCCCTGTGGTCCTCCATGGCCTTCAGAATGGTGTCGATGGCCTCCTGTCCGAAGTCGTTCTCCCCTTTGCCGTTGAGGGCGTAGGCCTCGTCGATGAACAACACGCCGCCCAGGGCCTTTTCGATGACCTTGCTGGTCTTGATGGCCGTCTGGCCCACGTAGCCGGCCACCAGACCGCTGCGGTCCACCTCCACCAGCTGTCCCTTGGACAGGATGCCCAGGGAGTGGTAAATGCGGGCCATGAGCCGGGCGATGGTGGTCTTGCCGGTACCGGGATTCCCGGAGAACACCATGTGCAGGGAGAGGTCCGTGGTGGGCAGGCCGTTTTTCTCCCGCATCTGGTAGACTGTCACCATGTTGATGAGGTTCCGGACCTCCTTTTTCACCGCGTCCAGACCGATATATCCGTTCAACTCCGCCTGCAGGTCCTCGATCTTCTCCGGCGGAGGAGTCTCCGCCTCCTTCGGGGCCGTGTCGTCGTTTCCGGTGGAGGCCGCCGTATTCCCCTTCTCCGGCGCCGCCTTGTCAGCGGGCACCGTGGGCTTTGGCGCCTCCGGCGCCGTTCCGCCGTCCAGTGGAAAGGTTCCCCAGAAATCCGCGCCCATGCGGTTGAGGTTGTTCTCCGTCATCGTGCGGATGACCTCCAGCTGCTGGAGGATGATCTGGTCCTTTTTGCTGATGTCCTTGCGCTCCATGTGCTCACCCTTTCATCAAATCCGTATGCGCCAGTGCCCGGAACAGGCAGGCGGAGATCAGTCCGGTCAACGCCCCGGTAAAGAGGGACACCCCCAGCAAAACCGGCAGATAATAAAGCGGCGCCGTGTTTCCCAGCGTCAGGACCGCTGCCGCCACCTGACCGCAGTTGTGGGCCGCCGCGCCCCCCACGGACACGCCGTAGACGGAGAGTTTCCGCAGCCGGGAGAGGCCGATCATAACCAGCATGGCGGTGACGCCGCCCAGCAGGGAGAAGATCAGCGCGTTCATGTTTCCGGCGAACACCGCGCCCAAAAAGCACCGGGCCAGCAAAATCAGCAGCGCCTGCCCCGGCCCCAGGGCGTACAGGGCGAAGACCGTCACGATATTGGCCAGCCCCAGCTTGATGCCGGGAATGGGAATGGCCAGGGACAGAGGAAAGAAATTCTCCAGATAAGACAGAGCCAGCGCCATGGCGGTCAGCACGGCGCACAGCGTCAGCTGTTTTGTCGTCAGTTTCATCCGTGCCGCCCCCTTATCCGATCACCACGTCCGGGGCGCTCTCGTCCTTCTGACCGCCCTCCAGCCGGACAATGACCCGGGCCGGCAGGCACACGATGCTCTGTCCGCTCCGGGAGATATGCCCCGTGTGGACGCAGTCCTGGGTGGGGCAGTCCGCCGCCTCCATATAGACCTCCTCCGGCGACAGCACCAGATGGAGCGTGTAGCCGTTGGCCGTCAGGGTCCGCTCCTCCGGGCCGGAGAGGCTGCTCAGAGCCACGGTCTCCGCCGTCTCTCCGTCCACGGAGATCACGGCGGTCAGGTCATGGGTGGCCTCGTTCCCGCCCCAGACGGCAGCGCCGCAGCCCACCGCCAGCAGGAGCACCAGCAATACCACCAGGGCGTCCCATCCGCAGGGCCGCAGCTTAGGAGACGACTTCATAGGTATACCCGCTTCCCTCGATCGCTTCGTAGGCGTCGGCCAGACCGGCAGTCACCACCACCCGGTCGTCCGCCGTCACCAGCACCAGATCGATGTCCAACCCGCAGTTCCGCCAGAAGTCCAGTGCCTCGTCCTCGCCCATCACATACAGGGCCGTGGACAGCGCGTCGCACATGGTCCCGGCGCCGGGCAGACCATCCAGACTCTCACGGTCGCAGTCCGCCACCACCGTGACGGAAGTCAGCCCGCTGTCCGCCGGATATCCGGTGGCCGGGTCGATGATGTGCTGATATGTCTTGCCGTCCTCCTCAAAATACCGCTGGTATCCGCCGGAGGTGACGGCAAAGGCGTCCGTCAGATGGAGAAGGCAGGCCAGCGTATTCCGGTCGTCCGGAACCTTGGGGTCCTGGATGCCCACCCGCCAGGGCGTCTCGTCCGGCCGGTCTCCCCAGGCCAGCACATTGCCGCCCAGCGCCGCCGTGGCCCGGGGAATGTTGTTCTCCGCGAATATCTGCGCCACCCGGTCGGAGGCATAGCCCTTGGCGATACCGCCCAGGTCGATCTGGGTGCCTTGGTCCAGCCGCACCGAATCTCCGCTCTGGTGGACATGCTCCATGCCCACATGGGTCAGCAGCTCCTCCAGGTCCGCCCGGGCGGGCACCTGATAGCTGTCCGTGGTAAAGCCCCAGGCGGAGACGACAGGGGCAATGGTGATGTCAAAGGCGCCGCCCGTCACATCGCTGTACATCCCGGACGTATTCAGCAGCCGCGAGACCTCACTGTCCACAGTCACCGGCTGTCCCCCGGCGCTGTTCAGGGCAAAGATTTGACTCTCCTCATCCGTGCGGGACAGCAGATCCTCCAGACGCCGCATCTCATCCTCCGCCGCATAGGCGGCATGGGTGCTCTTCTCCCCATAGACGGAGAAGATCATGACCGTGTCCATGGCGATGACCTGAATGCTCTCCTGGGCCTTATCCGGGTCCGCCGGAGCGCCTCCGCAGCCGCACAGGCCGCACAGCATGGCTGCCGCCAGTATCAATCCCGCAAAGCGTTTCATATAGTATACCGTACCTCGCATCCGCATATTGCTCCTATTTTGCATAATAAGGTAGTATATCACGGCGGTCTGCACTTCTCAACCGGGAATCGGCGTCTTCTCCGAAAAAGATAAAAACCCACCAGGCTAGCCCTTGCAAATGCAGTCAAAGTCTGTTATACTATCAAAGTATGTCGCCGGCAGTTGCTCCTGCCAACGGACATTTTTCTAGAAATCAACCCTGGAGGTCTTTATAAATGCCGAAGAATCCGAACAGCAAATCCAAGCCTGTCAAGCGGGACGAGCCCATGAATGGTGCGATGAAGTTTTTCCTGGCCGGCTGTGTGGCGGAACTGTATCTGCTGATCGTCCGCCGTTTCTACATCAATGGCAACGCGGAGCAGCAGATCGCCTGGTATGACTACTATCTGAAGTATCTCATTGCGGCCGGTGCTGTCGTTCTGGCCGTAGGCGCAGTCCTGTCCGTCCTCTGGAGGCAGGACAAAAAGAAGCGCGTCATCGGCTGGTCCGTGTTGGGTGCGGGCGCGTTTCTGGCGATTTCCAGCGGCCTGGTCCTGTGGAACATGTCCACTGTTACGCTTTTGACCGTAGTAGTCCCTGTGGTCATGCTGCTGGGCATTCTCTGGAGCCTGTATGACCGGGAGTGTGCTTTGGCCCTGACGATCCTGGGCACTTCTCTGATCGTGCTGTGGGTCTGCCGCCGGGTGATGTCCAGCATCTATCTGGGCACCTATGTGAAAGTGGTCGTTATTCTCTATCTCGTTCTCCTGATTGCCACTGCTTTCCTGGCGAAGAACGACAAGCTGCGGAAGCTGCTTCCCGCCAATGCGGACCTGCTGCCTGTCTATCTGGCCTGTGGCCTGTCCTTTGTGGCGCTGGTAGTGGCGCTGATCAACACGGTCGCCGCCTATTACGCTATGTGGGCTCTGGCCATCGTGGTCTTTGCCCTGGCTGTGTATTATACCGTCAAGCAGCTGTAACCAAGTTTTTACATTCCGCACAGGGGGCTCTTCAGCCCCCTGTTTTGATATTCTGATATGACGCAGTTCCCATGCTGGCCGAATCGCTCACATCCGGCCAACACGGGAGCTGATATTTTATGCCACGATGGCGGAAGTAAAAAAAGCATGACCGTTTGGTCATGCTTTTTTCATGCAATCCATATTGTCTTTTTCGGTCCGCTGCGCGAAAACAGGAAATTTTTCTCTGCGAGCTGGCAGGCTCACAGGCTCTTGAGCTCCTTCAGGCATTTGGGGCAGACATTTTTCCCCTTGAAAACAGTGATGTCTTTGGTGCTGTCACAGAAAATACAACTGGGCTTGTATTTTTTCAGAATGACAGAGGACCCTTCCACATAGATTTCCAATGCATCTTTTTCCGCGATGTCCAGTGTTCTGCGCATCTCGATGGGAAGCACGATTCGTCCCAGTTCGTCTACCTTTCTCACAATTCCTGTCGATTTCACGGTGTTTCTCCTTCTTCCATGCATTTCTTTGCCTCTGGGATACAGACATTATCACATTCTGTCATTATTTGTCAATTGCCATTTCAAAAGATTCAAAGTAAGTTTACAATTTGTCAATTTATTATAACGAGGTGTTTATCTGTGGCAATGGCCTGGGTCTGGACCGGAATGGTCGTACTGTCTTTATTGTTCGGTCTTTTTACCGGACGCCTGGACGCGGTGGCGAACGCCGCCCTGGAGGGTGCGAATGCCGCCATTGAGCTGAGTCTCTCCATGGCGGGTATTCTGTGTCTCTGGTCCGGCGTCATGGAGATCATGAACGTCTGCGGCCTGTCCTCGGCTCTGGCCCGGGCGTTCCGCCCCCTTCTGCGGCGGCTGCTACCGCAGGCTTCCCGGGACGAGGAAACGCTGGCCGCCATCTCCGCCAACGTCTCCGCCAATCTGCTGGGGCTCGGAAACGCCGCCACGCCCCTGGGCATCCGGGCGGCGCGGCGGATGGCCCGGGGCTGTGACGGCGCCGCCAGCGACGAGCTCTGCCTACTGGTGGTGCTGAACACCGCCTCCATCCAGTTGCTGCCGGCCACCATCGCCTCCGTCCGGGCGGCCGCCGGCTGCCGGACGCCCTTCGACATCCTGCCCGCGGTTTGGCTGGCCTCCGTGTTGTCCGTGACCGTGGGCCTGCTGACCGCCCGCCTCCTCTCCCGCCGGGGAAAGGGGCGTCTATGAATCTCAGCTCTCTGGTCATCCCCGTCCTTCTGGCCGCCGTGGCCGTCTACGGCATGGGAAAACGGGTGGACATCTACAGCGCCCTGACCCACGGCGCGGAGGAGGGCCTGACGGTCCTGCTGCGTATCATCCCGGCGCTGGTGGGCCTTTTGACGGCGGTCAGCATGTTTCGGGCCTCCGGCGCCATGGAGTGGCTGTCCACTCTCTGTGCGTCGCTGCTGGAGCGGTTGGGCCTCCCCTCGGAGGTGACGCCGCTGATGCTCATCCGTCCGGTGTCCGGGAACGGGGCCCTGGCCGTGGCCACGGACCTGATCGCCGCCAACGGTCCCGACAGCTATATCGGCCGGGTGGCGGCGGTGATGCTGGGCAGCACGGAGACGACGTTTTACACCATCGCCGTCTATTTCGGCTCCGCCGGCATTCACAAGACCCGCCACACCATTCCCGCCGCTCTGGCCGCCGACCTGACCGGTTTTATCGCCTCGGCCTTTGCCGTGCGGCTCTTCTTCGGGACCTGATACGATTCTCCCATTAAAATGAGATATTTTCATGGGGCCGCCGCGCTTTACGCGTCGGCACGTTGGATTCTAGTATGAAACGGGCGGGACCGAAGTCCCGCCCGCATGTTCTCTGCCTTTGGTCACGCCGTAAACGCGTCCTGGATATCCGCCGTCCCGTACTTCGGTGCGAATTCGCCGTCCACCAGGAACCGCACCTCATCCACCACGTCCAGCGAGCACAGAGACAGCCCCAGGGACTGGAGCGTCTGCCGGAGGGTGTTCTCATCCGGGAATTCCTCCAGGAGCACCGAGGGCAGGTTCACATAGCACACGTCCTCCTCCAGCCAGACCGATTTGACCCGGAATCCCGCCGGAAATACCGCGGAAAGTTCCTTGCTCTCCGGGCCGTTTTCCAGCGCCCTGGCCACCGCGCTGACCTGCGTATCGCCCTCATACAGGTCCAATGTCCGCTGTTCCGCCGTCAGCGCTCCGTCGCCGTTCAGGAAATAGAGGGCAGCCGGCACGGTGCCCACCACATCCTCCTCCGGTGCCAGCAGGACCCCCCGGGTGGTAAAGACCTGCCGGTCACGATAGGCCAGTTCCTGTCCACGGACGGTGATCTTCACAGAGAGAATCTCCGGAAGCTGCGTCAGGGTCAGGGTGATTGCGCAGTCCGCCAGCGTCAGCGCCACGCCCGACAGTGTGCTGTATGCCAGGGAGAGGTCCACGAATGCCCGGGTCCCCTCCACCTTGAGCGACAGCAGCGTCGTCCCGGAGGGGATCGTGCTCTTCAGCGTCTCGTTCAAGGGGCCTTTCAGCAGCTCCGCCATCAGCGCCTCCGCCAGTTCGGCAGTGGACGCGTTCTCCATGTCATTGAGGTAGATGGTCTCCGTCCGGAGGGCTCCCTCGCCCGCCGACGCCTCCAGGTCCGCCTCCAGGAAGTAGAGCGCATACCCCTCTGCCTCCTGCTGCTGTTTTCCCACCGCCGCGTAAGCGCAGCCGCTGGCCAGCACCAGCAGGAGGATCAGCAGGGCGGAAAGCACCCGTCTTTTCATGCCCGCTCCCCTCCTTCCGCTTTGGGCCAGTGCACCGTGAACACGGCGCCGCCCTCCGGCCGGTTGGCGGCCGTGACCGTGCCGCCCCGCTTTTTCACAGTGTCACTGACGATGGAAAGTCCCAGGCCCGTGCCTCCGGCTGCCCGGGAGCGGGCCTTGTCCACCCGGTAAAAGCGCTCGAAGATGCGTGGCAGGTCCGCCTCCGGGATACCGGCCCCGTTGTCCACCACGGTCAGCACCACCTGGCTGCCCTCCGCGCCCAGGGAGACCTGGACAAAGCCTCCGGCGGAGGAATACTTCACTGCGTTGTCCGTCAGATTGTAAATGACCTGGTGGATCTCGTCCTTCGTTGCCAGGACCGTGCAGCCCTCCGCCGCATCGTAGGTCAGGTCCACCCCCTTCTCCTGGGCGATCAGGCTCATCATCCGCATGACCTGCTCCAGCACCGGCAGCACGTCCACCACCACAGGCGGCTCCAGCACGCCGCTGTCCAGCCGGGTCAGGCGCAGCAGGTCCTCCGTGATGCGGCTGAGGCGCTCGGCCTCCTGGCCGATGTCCATGACGAACTCCCGGGTGGTCTCCGGGTCGATGTTGTCGGTCTGCAAAATGGAGTCCGTCAGCAGCCGGATGGCCGCCAGCGGCGTCTTCAGCTCATGGGAGGCGTCGGACACGAACCGCCGCCGGGCATTCTCCGTGACCTGGAGCCGGTCCGTCAGGCTGTTGAACTCCTCGCCGATCTGGGCGATCTCATCCCGGCCATGGATCTCCGCCCGGTGGCTGTAGGCGCCCTCCCGTACCTTCCGGATGGCCGTCAGCAGCTCGCTGATCTTAATAGTCAGGGCCCGTGACAAAATCAGGCTCAGCGCCAGCACCACCACGGCGATGACGGCGGACAGCCGCAACAGGTTGTCCTGCAGGCCGCTGATGAGAGCCGCCTGCTCCGTGTCGTACTCATAGGCGTAGACCGAGCCGATGATCTGATTCTGATACAGCACCGGAGAGGTGGCGCGGCTGCGGAAGGCGCCGTTTTTGTACACGCAGGTAAAGGCGTCGTTGCCCATCAGGGCCTGGACGATCTCCGCGTACAGCACATAGTCCCCCACGGCGCCACCGGTCTCCCGGGTGTCGTACAGGACGCGGCCGCTGCTGTCCGTCACCAGGATGCGGGAGAGCCCCGTCTCCTCCACCACCGCCATGGCCGCCGCCACGTTTTCCTCGGTCAGCTGGTCCAGGCCGGACAGGGAGTACACCATGACGGACACGCTGCTCTGCATGGTGGTCTCCTTGGAGCGGAACACCAGGTCCTCCGACACCAGCAGGGGATAGGTGTTCAGCAGCAGCAGGACCCCCGCGATGATGAGGATGTAGCTCAGGCCGAACTTGACCTGGAGGCTTCCCCATACTCTTCGCTTATCCCTTGAAATAGTACCCCACTCCCCACTTGGTCATGATGTGGTCCGGCTCCGCCGGATTCTTCTCCAGCTTTTCCCGCAGGCGGCGGATGTGGACATCCACCGTGCGGTAATCCCCCGCGTAGGTGTATCCCCACACCACGTTCATCAGGTTCTCCCGGCTGTACACGCGCCGGGGGTTGCGCATCAGCAACTCGATGAGGTCGTACTCCTTGGCAGTCAGCTCCACGGTCTTTCCGTCCCGGATGGCCACCTGCTCCTCGGTGTTCAAAGACAGGTCGCCCACCGTCAGCACGGCCCCCTGGGAGCGCTGGACGCCGGCGGCCCGCCGCAGCAGCGCCCGGACCCGGGCCTTCAGCTCCAGGATGTTGAAGGGCTTGGTCACATAGTCGTCGGCGCCGCACTCAAATCCCATCAGCTTGTCCGCGTCCTCGCTCTTCGCCGTCAGCATGATGATGGGCACGTTGGAAAACTCCCGGATGCGCATGCAGGCCTCCAAGCCATCCAGCTCCGGCATCATCAGGTCCAGGATGATGAGGTCGAACTTCCCGTTCCGGGCCAGCTCCACGGCGGCGGCGCCGTCGTAGGCGCACTCCACCTGATACCCCTCGTTCTCCAGATTGAATTTGATCCCCTTGACCAGGGTCTTTTCGTCATCCACTACTAAAATCTTCATTCCGTTTCCTCTCTGACCACGGTGACGCGGTCCTTCAGTCCGGCAAACTTGCTCTCGCCGATGCCGGACACCTGCATGATATCCTCCACAGCCGAAAAGGGACCGTTATTTTCCCGGTACTCCACGATGCGGCGGGCCAATTCCTCGCCGATGCCGGGCAATTCCATCAACTCCGCCTCGGTGGCGCTGTTCAGGTCCAGGGGCGTCAGGTCCGGCTGGATGTCCTCCTGGGGCACTTCGATCTCCGTCTCCACCGCCACGCCGTTCTCCGCCGCTGCCATGGCGGCGCGGTCCCGGAGGAACAGCCCCAGCAGCAAACACAGAAACAGCGCCGTCGCCGCCAGGAGCAGCCATTCGATTTTTGCAATCTTTCCCTTTTCGTTCACTGTTGAACTCCCGTACGTTTTTTGCTATACTGTTTGTGTCGAACCAGCGCGTTTTTTAGCGCGGACCCACAAAAATGATGGTTATAATTGATTATATCATAGATTACAGGAGTTGGACATGAAAACGAATCGCTTTTTATCGGTTTTTTTGCTGGTCGTTCTGGTGATGAGCCTCTGCGTAACGCCTTTTGCCGCCGCGGACGAGACCTCCGCTCCCGTTGAGGAGCCGGATATCCAGTGCAAAGCCGCCCTGCTGGTGGACGCCAATACCGGCGGCATCGTCTACGCGAAAAACGAGCATCACGAGCTGTATCCCGCCAGTCTGACCAAAATCATGACCGCTCTGCTGACTCTGGAGGCCATCGACGAGGGCAAACTCTCCATGGACCAGAACCTGACCGCCACCGCCACCGCGCTGGAGGGCCTGTCCGCCGACGGCAGTTCCGCCAACATTCAGGTAGGCGAGACCATGTCGGTTCGGAACCTGCTGTACTGCATGCTGGTGGTCTCCGCCAACGAGGCCTGTGACATCCTGGCGGAGGGCGTCTCCGGCTCCGTGAGCGCCTTTGTGGACGCCATGAACGCCAAGGCTCAGGAGTTGGGCTGCAAAAACACCCATTTCGTCAATCCCAACGGTCTCCACGATCCTCAGCACTACACCTCCGCCTGGGACCTGTATCTGATCACCAGGGCCGCCATGGAGTATGAGGACTTCATGACCATCTGTGACACCGCCGACATCGTGATTCCCGCCACCAACCTCTCCGCGGAGCGGCATCTGTACACTACCAACTACCTGATCTCCACCTGGCGCTCCCGGGGGTACATCAACAGCGACGCCCGGGGCATCAAGACCGGCTCCACCTCGGAGGCAGGCCACTGCCTGGTCTCCTCCGCTGTCCGGGGCAGTCTCAGCTTCATCAGTGTGGTGCTGGGTGGTGACCGGGTGACGCTGGAGAACAACGAAATCCGCACATACAGCTTCTACGACACGAATCTGCTGTTCAATTGGGCCTTTGACAGCTTCTCCTACCAGACCGTTCTGGAGGCTAACCAGCCCATCACCAGGGAAGCGGCGGTGTCCCTCTCCAAAATCGACCACGTCACCCTGGTCCCCGCCAATGAGGTGGAGGTCCTGCTCCCCAAGAGCCTGAAACCGGAGGACCTGGAGCAAACCGTCACGCTGAAGGCGGACCCGGTGGAGGCCCCCATCGCGGAGGGCCAGGTGCTGGGCACCATGACCCTGAGCTATGACGGCAAGGAGTACGCCACCGTGGACCTGCTGGCAAACAACGCCGTGGAGGCCTCCCGGCTCCTGGTCTTCTGGCGGGATGTGAAGGAGTTCTTCTCCAGGACCTCTGTCAAGATTGCCGCCGTCGTGCTGCTGGTGCTGATCGTGCTCCTGCTTTTGTGGAAGCTGATATTCGGCCGCCGGCGCTATCGCTACGGACGCAGCGTGAGCAGCGGCCGTCCCCGCAGCTATCGCGGCCGTCGCAGACATTGACCATTTATCAAAAGACCGGCAGACTGTGCAAGCAGTCTGCCGGTCTTTTTCACAGATATCTGACCAGTTCCTCCACAGGCTTCCGGTCGGCGTGCAGCCGGGAGGGATGGGCGCCCTCCGCCGGATAGCCCAGGGGCAGCATGGCGATGGGGCGCAGGCCCGCCATCTCCGGGAACGCCGCCAGCAGCTTTTCCGGCTCAAACATACCCACATAGGTGGTGCCCAGGCCCAGGTCCGCCGCCTGGAGCATCATCTGGGTGGCAGCGATGGCCGCGTCGATTTCGCCGTGGTCCTTGCCGTCCGTCTCCCGCTTCCAGGAGGTTTCCGGGTCGTAGGCCACCACCAGGATCACCGGGGGATGGAAATGGGAGCCGGTGCAGCCGTCGGCCTTTTCCAAGGTCTCCGGCGTCCGGATGACAAAAATGCGCTGGGGCTGGAGATTGTGGGCGGTGGGCGCGTTGCGGCCGGCCTCCAGGATCAGATCCAGCTTCTCCTGCTCAACGGGACGGTCGCTGAATTTGCGGAGGGAGTAGCGCTCCGCGGACAGCTTTTCAAAATCCATGGGACTTCTCCTTTTCTTTCGTGATATCCAGATTTTAGCACAGACCTTTCGTTTCCGCAATCCCTGTCAGTTGTTGTTTTGCAGGCCGTTCTCCCGCAGGATCGCCTCGCACATCTCCCGGCGGCGGGTGTCGTAAAACTCAATATATTTCAAAGAGTAGATATCCGTTACGATATAGCGGTCCCGCGGCTCCTGGTAAATCGTTAAAAAGTCGTTGCCCACATCATATAAGATACCCTCCCAGGAAACGGTGCTCTGGGTCCCTACCAGGAAGGTAGCCACCACATAACTGCCAACATACTTGGCCAGCTTTGCCTTCATGGACCCCCGGTATGCCTCGTCCGCTGTCAGGGGCGCCTCGATAACTTCCATCGGCAGGTTGCTCCGCAGATACTGGTCACCGCTTTGGATGATCTGTCTGCCCTGGTCCTGAATGCCTTCCATGCTGCCGGAGGGCTGTGTCATGCCGCCGGAGCCCATGCCGTTTTCGCCGGACATACGCATCCCGCCCATGCCGGTGTCCGAGGCGGGGTGGGTCTGGCCCTGCGTCTCCGGCTCCGGCGTAATCTCAGAGGACCAGTCCATTTGGGAAATTGGGCGCCCGTTCATCGTCTGTCTGGGCGCTGCGGGTGTATAAGTATTCTGAAAATGCACCATCATGACACCTCTCAAGTCTTGTAATATGCGTCTGTTGGATTGTAAAAGCAGTGGTCGCCGATCCGCGTCTGCCAGTATCCCACATTGGACGGGAAGAGGGACCGGCAGGTAGGTCCGAAGGGGTTGTAAAACCATAGAGATTCCGCCACATCCGGCAGCCGGTTTCCCGCGATGGCCCAGTCGGCGATATCGTAGTGAATCTGTTCGGGTCTCATATTGTAGATGTTCTGTGGGTTATAGGCGCCGCCCTCCGTCTCGCTGGCGCAGACGAACTGGTACGGCTGAAAGATGATGTTGCGGATGCTGCCCTGGCCCACCCGGGCGTACTCCCCGCCCTTGGCGTGGACCCGGTTCATCACCACGCCCGCCACCGCTTTCATGCCATTTTCCCCCTCGCCGCCCGCCTCGCACTGGATCAGGCGCGCCAGCAGCTCCCGGTCGGAAAAAGCCATCGTTCATTCCTCCTTAGTTGCTGGTTTATCGTATGCAAAAGCACAGCCGCCGGTGATTCCGGCGGCTGTGCCCCGCTTGCCAAAAAGACTTTTCGGCAAGCGGGGCAAGTTTTTCAGGACTTCATAAAGTCCCGAAAAACTTATGATTGAAAACGAAAGACACCCCTCCTGGGTTTCTTTCGTAACTTTCTTCCTTCCCGTCCAACAAGTCTTACGGATTTATCGGCAGCCTGATGCAAAAGCACAGCCGCCGGTGATTCCGGCGGCTGTGCTTTTGTACTGTACATGCATGTCATTCTTTTGTTGATGCTTTCTGTTCGGCGATGGCCATGCGGAACATGTCCTCGGTCTGCTCGATGGACCGCTCCAGGGCATATTGCTTGGCGTGCTCGGCATAGCGGCGCTCCATCTCCTCCCGCTCCTGGGGGTGCTCGATCCAGTAGTCGATCCGCTCCGCCAGGGCGTCCGTGTCCCCCGCAGGGAACAGGCTCCGCTCATCCAGGGCAAACTGGGGCGTGGCGGACCGGGGCGAATTGGCGATCACCGGCACCAGGCCGCAGGCAAAGGCCTCCATGCAGCTCATAGCCTCGATCTCCGCGTCGGAGGTATGGACGTACAGGTCCGCCATGTGCAGAATCTCAATCAGGCGGGAGGGCTCGTAGAACTGCATGACGATGGGATTGGGCAGCTTTTCCGCCAGCTTGCGGTACTTCTTCTCCAGCGGTCCCTTACCCGCCAGGATGACCTGGATTTCCTTGGCGTGGCGGGACTTGGCGCAGGCCTCGATCAGCTCGTCCTGCCGCTTCTCGCCGGCGTAGCGGCCCACCATCAAAACGTTGAAATACCCCTGCATCCAGTCCTCCTTGGGCCGCTTGTCGTAGAAATACTCAGGGCTGATGCCGTTGGAGATCACATGGAGCTGGGCGGTGTAGCCGTGCTGGCGCAGCTGATTTGCGATCATATTGCTGGGGCAGTGGATATGGGTGAAGCGGTTGAAGAAGGTATCCCGGAAGCCATGGTACAGCAGGTCATTTGCTTTCCGGCTGTTGCCCATGTGAAGGGTGAAAGTAATGTTCTCCGGCTGGCAGTGGAAGGCAGCCGTGTGGGGGATGCCCAACTTTTCCACATGCTTCAGGCCCATGACGGCCAGCGGGGACGGCATCATGAAATGCACCACGTCCGCCCAGGCTGCCGCCTTCTCAAACACATGGCGGTTGGGGATCGCCAGACGCATGCCCTGGCTGGTGATGAGATGCTCCACCACAGGGGGGAATTTCATCTGGCGGACTGCGTATTTATAATCGGTGTTCTTTCCGATGGCAATGACCCGCACCTCGTTGCCGTGTTCCTTCAGAGCCATGGCAAATCGGCGGGCGCTGATGGTTGTTCCATTGTTGGCGTCATCAAACTGGTCGATGACCAATACGATCTTCATGAACTCCCTCTCTTCCCCTGCTCAGTGCTTCGCCAGGGCCTGTTCCAGATTCCGCGCAAACTGATCCGGGCAGGAGGTGTCCTTAAAGCCGCAGCGGATTCCCTTCAGCCGTTTGATGGCCTCCTCCGCGGGCATTCCCTTGACCAGGGCGGAGATTCCCTGCAGATTGCCGCTGCAGCCGCCCAGGACCCGCATATCCCGGATAATGCCCTGGTCATCCACTTCCACCTGCATCTCCTGGGAGCAGACGCCTCTGGGCCGGAATGTATATATCACGATGCTCTCTCCTCTTTCTCTTAAATAGTTTTCGGTTTAGAATACCATAAAATCTTCAGAAAGACAAGTCCGCAAACCAATTGACCGCTTAAACCTGCAAACTGGTTGCTCCATGCACCTTTCGTGTGAAGAAGATTTCTCCGGTGCTCTCGTCCATATGGCCCAAGCCATAGTTCCTGGGCCAGAAGTCAAAGCAAAAGGACACGACTTTCGTCGTGTCCTTTATATTTGGTGGAGACGAAGAGGATCGAACTCTCGACCTTACGGATGCGAACCGTACGCTCTCCCAGCTGAGCTACGCCCCCATATGCAGCCAGCTCTCTGGCGGCAAGTGATATTATACCATAATTTTTCGGGTTGTAAAGTCTGATTTTTGAAAAACAAAAATTTTAGTTGCTTATTCATGAAGAGTGTAGTAAAATAAACAAGCTAATTCAAAAGTCCTCCGCAAGCAGCTGCGGAGCCGGTCTCGCGCAATGGATGCCCGCGAATCATGTCAGGCGGGGAACCGAGCAGCATTAAGCGGGATGTTCTATGTGCCGCGAGGGCGCCGGTTCCGCAGCTGCGTACGGAGGACTCATTTTATCCGGGAGGCGCTCCATGTACCAGGCCCTGTACCGCAAATGGCGGCCCAAGACATTTTCCGATGTCATCGGCCAGTCCCATATCACGCAGACCCTGCAAAAGCAGGTAGCCGAGGGCCGGACTTCCCACGCCTACCTCTTCACCGGCACCCGGGGCACCGGCAAGACCACCTGCGCCAAAATTTTGGCCAAGGCGGTCAACTGTGAGCACCCGGTGAACGGAGACCCCTGCTGCCAGTGCCCGTCCTGCCTCGGCATCGAGAACGGCAGCTTTCTGGATGTGCTGGAGCTGGACGCCGCCTCCAACAACGGCGTGGACCAGGTCCGGGCCCTCCGGGACGAGGCCATCTACTCCCCCGCCAATGTGAAAAAGCGGGTCTACATCGTGGACGAGGTCCACATGCTGTCCACGCCGGCCTTCAACGCCCTGCTGAAAATTCTGGAGGAGCCGCCGGAGCATCTGATGTTCATTCTGGCTACCACGGAGCTGCACAAGGTCCCCGCCACCATTCTCTCCCGGTGCCAGCGGTTTTCCTTCAAGCGCATCACGCCCCAGGATGTGGCGGCCCGGCTGACCTATGTGGCGGGACAGGAGGGCATCGACTTGACGCCCGACGGCGCGGAGATCCTCTCCCGGCTTGCGGACGGCGCCCTGCGGGACGGCCTGAGCCTGCTGGACCAGTGCGCCGCGGCGGGCGGGACCATCGACAGCGCTGCGGTACTGGACGTGCTGGGCCTGGCGGGAAATCTCCAGACGGCGCAATTGATGGAACACATCCTGCAAAGGGACGCCCAGGCGGCGCTGCTGCTGCTGAACCAGCTGTACGCCGGCGGCAAGGACGTGGGGGCGGTACTGGGCGAGCTCAGCACGCTGACCCGGGACCTGCTGCTGCGGAAGACCGCTCCGGAGGGCGGCGCGGCTCTGCTGTCCGGCGGATACGACTCCGCCACCCTGGACCGGCTGGGCAAGGGCGTGTCCGGCAACCGCTTCTTGTATCTGGCATCCACTTTGCAGAAGGCCACGGCCGATCTGTATTACAGCTCCAACCGCCGCACGGACGCGGAGCTGTGTCTGTTGAAGCTGTGTGACGAGTCCCTGTCCGGCGACCTGACGGCTCTGGAGGCCAGAGTCCAGCGGCTGGAGGAGGGCGCGGCAAGGGGCCAGGTGGTCCGCGCCGCCGTGGAACAGAGCGCGGCGGCAAAAGAGGCAGTCAGGCCCGCACCGGCAAAAAAGCCGAAGATAGAGGATACACCGCCCTGGGAGACGGCCCCGGCTGTCCGGGAGGAGGAACTGCCTCCCCTGCCGGAGGAACCGCCCATGCGGGAGGAGCCTGGCGAGCGGGTGTTCGATATCCCGGCAGAGGCGCCTCCGGCCCCCAGACAGCCGAAGGCGGCGCCCGCACCGGCGCCGGTGAAGCAGCCGTCCGCCCCCGCGCCGTCTGCTCCGGCGGTGGGCGGCAACTGGTGGCGGGCGCTGGCAGAGGGCTGCAAGGGCAGACTGCCGCCCATGTACCGGGCCTTTCTGGACATGTGCACCGGCGTCCTGGAGGGCGACCAGGTGACGGTCTACGCTCCGGACGACATCACCGTGGGCCGGCTAGACAACGACCGGGTCAAGAGTGCGCTGGGCGAGGAGGCCGCCAAGGCCGCCGGCATGCCGGTGCGGCTGGTGTTCCGGGTGGGAGAGCCCCCCAAGGCCACCCCCCAGGAGAATTTGCAGAACCTCCTGAAATTCGGCAGACAGTTCGACAACATCGAGATCAAATAATCTATCAATAAAAGGAGACACAACTATGGGATACAGTGCACGCCGTGGATTCAGCAACGGCAGTATGAGACCTACCGGCGCCCAGCGCCAGGCGGAGATGCAGCAGAAGATCGCGGAGATGCAGGCCGCCATGACCAACGCGCAGGAGACCGTGGAGGCACAGGAGTTCACCGCCAGCGTGGGCGGCGGTGTCGTGGAGGCCAAGGTCAACGGCAAAAAGGAAGTCCTGTCCGTCACCATCAAGCCCGAGGCCGTGGACCCGGAGGACGTGGAGATGCTCCAGGACCTGGTGGTCTCCGCCGTCAACGAGGCCCTGCGCCAGGCGGGAGACGCCATGGAGAAGAGCATGGACAGCGTGACCGGCGGCCTGAACCTCGGCGCCTTTGGACTTTAAGATTTCCAGACAGCCCGCATGATGACATGCGGGCTGTTTTGCTAAACACAGGCGCGGATGGAGCCAAAGAGGAGAACGAGATGAACAAGCGATTTTTAGCGGCCATACTGGCCTGTCTGCTTCTGACCGGCTGCGGCGCCCGGCGGACGGAGCCGCTCAGCGAAGAGCCCGCCGCCGGAGGGGAGCACATCGCCTATGTGCCCCTGGACGATCGGCCGGACAACGTGGAGCGGGTGGTGTATCTGGCGGAGTCCCTGGGATACACGCTGGACATGCCGGAGGCGGACCTGTACCGGACCCGGCTGGACAGCCAGCCCCTCAACGAAAACGGGACCCAGTACGGGGACATGGCGGCGCTGTATGAATGGGTGCTGGACCGGGAGGCGACGGGGTGTGACCGGTACATTCTGTCCCTGGACCAACTTCTCTCCGGCGGACTGGTGAACTCCCGGCACACGGCGGAGACGCTGACCGTGACCCTGTCCAACGGGACAGAGATGACGGACACGGAACTGCTGGAGAGCCTGATGGAGGCGCTGTCGGCGGACAGAAACAATCAGGTGTGGCTGCTGGACAGTGTCATGCGGCTGGCGCCCACTGTCGGGTACGCGGGCTTTGGCGTCGAGGAGTACAACGCCCTGCGGAGCTACGGCATGGAGCCCCGCCCGGAGCTGACCGGAGCAGACCTGACGGTGGAGAACATCGTCGCGGACTACCGGCTGGGCGGCGGCGGAACGGCACTGGCCCCGGGGGACTTCGGCCTGATGGAGGAACAGGTGGACGATTATCTGGCCGCCCGGCAGCGGAAGCTGACGCTGACCGCCCAGATGCTGGAGACGCGGCAGAGGGCCGGTTACGGGAACTATCGGGTGCTCATCGGCATCGACGACTCCTCTGAAGAGGAAAGCATCCAGAAAAACGAGATCGCCTATCTGCGGAGCCAGCTGCGTGAGGGGGACGCCCTCCTCTCCGGCGTGGATGATCTGGCCTTCAAGGCGGTGGCGAAGCTGTATCTGGAGGAGCACGGCTGGCAGGGCGCCGCCGTGTCGGTGCGATACTTCGGCGGCACCGAGGACCAGCCCGCCTGCGCCTACGACTACCAGCCGCTGACAGCCATCGTAGCGGAGCACGCGGAATTTTTTGATCTCTCGCTGCATGACGGGGCGGACCCGGGCGAGATGCAGCTCCTGGTTCTGACCCAGCCCGCCGACGAGGCGGACAAGGGCCGGTACATGGACGCCCTGATCTCCGCGCTGAACGACTGTCGGAAGGATCACATCCCCACCATTCTGATCGACGCCAGCAACGGCCGGTACGCAGCGTCCTACTATGAAAAGCTGACAAAGGAGACGGAGCTGGGATATCTGCTGAGCTACTCCGGCTTTCTGGACATGGCCATCGTCACCGGCACGGCGCTGAGCCACGGCGTGGCCCGGTACGCCTTCCTGCAGAGCGGCCAGCAGACGGAGGCCACGGAGCGGGCCTTTGTCCGGACGCTGGCGGACAGTGTCATCAAGGACTTCTGCTACAAGCACGTGGTGCGGGAGGACCTGTTGGCCTACATCCGGAACGACCTGGGGGCCAGCGCGGACAACTTCTGGAACCCGGACACCGACCGGGCGGCCATTTTGTCCCGGCTGGAGAGCGGCATGGACGCCGCGTCGGCGGACGTGCTCAAAAATCTGGAGCAGAGCAATTTTATCTCCTCGCTGGACCCCTATGAGGAGCGGGGTTGGGGCGGCGTCGCGCTGGAGAACTACCGTTTCCCCTGGGACCGGGCCTTTGAGATCGGCATGGACATCCGGCTGGGGGACTTCACGGAGCCGCACAAGGCGGTGTTGGGGTTCTATTATCAGTAAGGAGCCGCGTTTTTCAGGCAAAGTCACAAACAGAAGGCAGGCACTTTCGTGCCTGCCTTCTGTTTACTGCGCTCTGTGATGCTTCCGGTCACTCCCCTGTTTTCTCCGGCGGCGGACACATCTGACTATGAAGACAGCCAAAACCGCCAGCAACAGCAGCACACCCAGCACAAGCAGGGTCGGGGCGCCGGGATCTGCCAGCAGGGCTGCCGGATTCCAGCTGGCCGCCTCGGTCTTTCTGCTCTCCGGCGGCGTGACCGTCCCCTGCTCCTCCAGATAGGACGCCAGCGCGTACCAGGCCTTCAGCTCCGTGCCGCCCGCGTTCTTCACGATGCGGCTCTCCAGATCGGTGACAGGCTCCCCATTCTCATCCCGGGGCGTCACCGTCAGAAGGCCCATGCTCTGGGCCTCCACCGCCCCCAGCATCTGGCCGCTGTACAGGTCCGCCACCACCCGGTAGAGGCGGTCGTCCTGGATAGCGGCCTCGCCGCCCTCCGGCAGCAGCTGCGCCGCGTCTGTCACCTTGTCCAGGATCATCCGGTGGGGGTTCCAGGTCCAGCGCATCCCCGCGCCGTACAGGGTCGCCGCCGGCATGAGGGCCGAGATGGAGGCGTCCACCTCGAAGGCGTTTTTCAGGTCCTCTCCGGTGAGATAAACCGACACCAGCGGATACGCCGGCGTGCCGTCGGCGCCGGAGCCCAGGGACAGAATGTCGAATGCCTGGGAGGTGGTCACCTGCCCCTTGCGCAGGCAGTCCCGGATGACGCCGGAGGGCGCCACCGCGAAGTCCACCGGCACATAGTCCGCCCCCTCCAGTCTCTGAATGGCGGCGATATAGGCGTCGCCGATCAGGTTTCCGGTCTCCTCCAGCGTAAAGTCCTCCGCCGCATCCGCCAGGACCTGGTCATAGTCCAGCCCGTAGTCCGCCAGATAGGTCCCGTTCACCTTGGTCTGGAACGTCTCCGCCAGCGCCGTCATCTCCGGGTCGTCCCGGACGGAACCGTCCACGGGAAGGAGGGCGTACTCCTCCAGCTCCACCTTGCCGCCCGCGCCCCGGCTGACGGTGAGGACGCCCAGATTCTGGGTGTACTCTCCGCAGGAGACGATCAGCGTGTCGTTCACCCGGATGGGCTCCGGCGTGGTGGAGTGGGTGTGGCCGGAGATGATGACGTCGATGCCGTCCACCGCCTTGGCCAGCTCATAGTCCTCGCCCTTGCCGTCCTCGGTGCCGCTGTGGGACAGGCAGACGATATAGTCGGCCTGCTCGTTCTCCTGAATCTCGGCCACGACCCGCTTCGCCGCGTCCGCGATGGGCTCGTACTCCATGCCGGACATGGGGGCGCAGGCGTCGGCGTCCGCGCCCAGCACGCCGAACACCGCCACGCGGAGGGTATTGTCTCCCGCCGTGCCGGGCCAGCCCTTCCGCTCCAGCACCACATAGTCCGTCACGGGGTAGTCCGCCAGCGCCTGGGCCACGTCCCGGCCGCTGTCCGGGTCCGCGGGCGTCGTGTAATTGGCCTGGACGATGGCGGGCAGCGGGTCTCCGCTGTCCACCGCCGCCCGCAGCATACCGGCCAGCCCCTGCTGGCGGTAGTCGAACTCGTGGTTGCCCAGAGTGGTCACGTCATATCCCATGGCGCCCAGCGCCCGCAGCTCCGGCGCGTCGCTGGCGTAGATGGTCTGGAACAGGGACCCCATGGAGAAGTCGCCGCCGTCCAGCGTCACCACCGGCTGTCCCGCGCGCTCCGCCTCCTCCCGCCGTTCCTCCAGCAGCGTGGCCAGCCGGGTATAGCCGCCCCAGCCGTCAGAGGTGGGGTAGAAGTGGTCATGGGTGTCGTGGGTAAACAAAATCGTCAGCGGCGCTGTCTGCTGCTCCGGGGCTGCCGCCGCCGGGATCACCAGCCCCGCCAGCAGCGCGGTCAGGCACAGCAGCGCGGCCAGCGCGTGGCCAAAACGTCTCATAAAGTTCCTCCTTTGATCGGGTCGATACGCAAGATGATACCAGAGGTGCCGCCGGTTTGTAAAGCCCGTGCGCCTCAGAAGAGGCTGATCTGCTCCGCCGGCCGCTCCCGTCGGGAGGCCCGCTCTCTCACCACCGTGTCCGGCAGGTCCTCCAGAAACGGGGAGGGCTCCGGCGCCGTGGTGAGGATCAGCTCCTCCCGGGCCCGGGTCATGCCCACGTACAGCAGCCGCCGCTCCTCCTCCAGGTCCGCCGGGTGCCCCTGGGACTCCAGTGGGAGCGTCCCCGCCTGCACACCGGCCACGAACACCGCCGGGAACTCCAGTCCCTTGGAGGCGTGGAGGGTCATGAGCCGCACCGCGCCGGACTCCCAGCCCTTGCCCGCCGCGCGGTTCACGTCGGCGTCCTGCCCCAGGGCGATGGTGTCCCACAGCTCCGTCAGGCTGCCATGAAAGACCGCCGTATTGCGCAGGCGCTCCAGTGCCGGGGTGCCGCCGTACTCCGCCTCCCAGCGCTCCACCAGCTTCCAGGGCTTCTCCCTGCCAACCAAAGGCAGCCACGCCTCCGCCCGGTCCAGCCATGCCTCCAGGGGTCCGTACCCCCGGACGGTCTCCCGCAGAGCCTCGCAGTCAAACGCGGTCTGTTTGGCGCAGGCCCGCTGCGCCAGATGGATCAGCTCCATGGGGCAGTCCCACAGCAGCCGGAGGGCCGTCTCCAGCGACGCCGCGTCCCCCGGTGCCTGAAGCGCGTGGAGGAACGCCAGCGCGCCCCGCACCTCATCAGCCTCCAGAAAGTCTCCCCTCCCGCCGACCACGCAGGGGATGTCGTCGTGCCGCAGGCACTTTTCGATCAGCTCCAGCTGGTGGTGGGTACGGCAGAGCACCGTGATGTCGGAAAAGGCCCGGGGCCTCCCGCTCGTGGTCCAGGGCCTGGGCGTCCAGCATGTCCACGCCGCCGGTCATGCGCCCGATCTCCTTGGCGATGAAGATGCCCTCCGAGAATTCATCCGCCGCCCGGACCAGCCGCACGGCGGGACCAGAGGGCCGGAAGGGCAGAATCCTCCGCGGACCGCCGGGATTCTGCCCGATCACCGGCAGGGCGGCGCTCAAGACCTCCGGCGTGGAACGGTAATTCGTCACCAGCCGGATCTCCCGGGTCCCGGGCACATCCTCCGCCAGACGCCGGAAGCACCGGCCAGAGGCGCCCCGGAAGCCGTAGATGGACTGGTCCGGGTCGCCGATGACAAAGAGGCTCTTCCCGCCCCGGCTCCAGGCCCGGACCAGACTGTACTGGGCATCGTTGATGTCCTGGAACTCGTCTACCAGCAGGTGGCGGAAGGCCCTGCGCCCCGTGGTGTCCAGCTTCAGCGCCTCGGTCAGCAGATCGTCGAAATCCAGCGCGCCCAGCGCTTTCAAACGGGCGTCGTAGGCCTCGTACAGCCCGGCGTCCAGTCCGGCCCTCTCAAAAGCCGCGCCGTTTTTGACGCGGGACACCGCCTGGAGAAGATTTTTGGCATTCCCCTTTCTCCCCTGTTCCCGGAGCACCTCTCCGGCGATCTCCAGTGCCTCGCCCCGGCCCAACAGCCGCACGTCCCCCAGCAGTTCCAGGCAGAGGGCGTGAAAGGTCCCGATGTGCATCCGGGCCACTGCCCGCTTGCCGCCCAGCCGGGCCTCCAGCCGCTGGCGCATCTCCCCGGCGGCCTGCTTGGTAAAGGTCACGGCGGTGATCTCCTCCGGCCGGACGCCCTGTTCCTCCACCAGCCAGGCGATGCGGGCCACCAGCGTCTTGGTCTTGCCGGTGCCGGGACCCGCCACCACCGCCACCACTGGCTCCGCCGCCGTGACGGCCTCCCGCTGTTCGGGGTTCAGTTCTTCCGAGAAGCTGGCGGAGGGTTGTTCAGCCTGCTTTCCGGCGGTCTTTTTCAGTTCCCGCTTCCGATCAGTTTTTTCCGCCGGGGCCTCCGCGGCGAACAGGGATATCTGCCCGCTCAGCCGCTGGATCTCCCCGGGCGTCAGCAGGGTGATGGTGCCGTACTCCCCGTCGAAGCCCGCCCGCCGGTCCACCTGTCCCAGCCGCAGGCGGCGGATGCCCTCTGCCACGCAGGGCCCTGCGGCCTGTTCGATATCCGTGACCGGCGCCTCCCGGAGGATGTAGAACTCCGGTCCCAGCTCCCGGAGCAGCTTCTCATACAGTTCCGTGGTCTTTTTTCCCGCGGCGGAGCCGCCGGTGGAGGCGGCGATGATCTCCGGCATCGGGGCCAGGCTCTCAAAGGGCTTGGCTCCCTGGGGCCGGAACCCCGCCGGACGGTCAGCCAGGGCCTCCACCCGGTGCTCCACGCCGATGGTCAGTTTTTTGCCGCACACCGGGCACA
Organism: uncultured Clostridia bacterium; assembly: GCA_945864305.1. GTDB lineage: Bacteria > Bacillota > Clostridia > Oscillospirales > Oscillospiraceae > Oscillibacter. The sequence goes on from CAMBAJ010000002.1 coordinate 68,475, forward strand.
CCCCGCCCCGCTCCGCCGTCTCGGCCGGTGTCAGGCAGACGCCGCAGTTCCGGTGTCCGTCCAGGTGGTACTTGCCCTCCTCCGGAAAGAACTCGATGGTCCCGCCAAAGCCCTCCCCGGTCCGGATGGCCCGGACCAGCTCCGGATAGGTCCGCCCGGTGTCCAGCAGATTGGCCTCCCGCCCCAGCTTGGAGGGGGAGTGGGCGTCAGAGTTGGAGACCAGGGTGAGGCAGTCCAGGGCGGAGACCCGCCAGTTCATGGGCGGGTCGGAGGAGAGCCCCGTCTCCACCGCGTGGATGCAGGGCGTCAGGTCGTCAAAGCAGGCCTCCATGGTGTCGAACCCGGAAAAGGCGCCGAACATGGCGAAGTGGGGCGTCCAGATGTGGGCGGGGATGAACTCCGCGTCCGGGCAGGTCTCCAGCGTCAGCTCCAGCAGGTCCCGGCTGTCCAGGCCCAGGATGGGCCGCCCGTCGGAGTGGATGTTGCCGATGGCCTCCAGCCGGGCGGAGAGCTCATCGGCGGCCTCCAGGGAGGGGAGCAGGATCAGGTTGTGGACCTTCCGGGTCCTGCCGTCCCGCTTGTAGATGGAGCTGATCTCCCCGGTGATGACGAACCGGGGCGGCTCGCCGCCCATGCCGCGGGGCAGCCGCAGCTCCGGCCGCAGGGTGTACACGCCCTCCCCGGCGGGGACCAGCTGCTCCTTCAGCTCCGCCCGCCAGGCGGGATGGGTGAAGTCCCCCGTGCCCAGCAGCCCGATGCCCTTCCGGCCGGCCCACCAGTCCAGATGGGGCAGGTCGCAGTCCCGGCTGGTGGCCCGGGAGAAGCGGGAGTGGATGTGGAGATCGGCGATATACATGGCGGCACCTTCTGTCAGAAAAGATACTTTATTATACCCCTGTTTCGGCTTTGCCGCAATGCGCGGGCATTTCCGCCGCGCCGGAGTGTCCAAACCATAAAAGAGGTCAGTATGACGCTGCTTGCGTCATACTGGCCTCTTTAAAAACCGAAGTTACTCAGGTGTGCTCGCTCTCCTCCAGTTCATCATCCTGCATCAGGGACGTGCCGGCCTCCGTCTCCGGATGCAGCTCATGGGTGGAGTGGTGGGTGCTCTCCTTGGGGTCCGTGCGCCACGAGGAGGTGTCGATAGGGGCGCTCTCCTCAAAGAGGTCGTAGTAGTCCTCGTCCCGCAGCGTGGGCCGGCGGTGCTTCCAGATGGCGGTGATGGTGGGATAGAGCACAATGGCGATCAGGCCGCCGGAAAAGCCGTTGTTGTACAGGTTCAGTCCGGCTACCGGGCCGCCCGTCTGCAGCACCAGTGCGGAATGGATGAAACCCGCGAGAACGCCGAAGGGCCATCCGAAATGTCCGGCGATGGGCGCCAGCGTCGTGCCGAACAGGCCCGCCAGCTGTAGGGCGGGATAGTCCGGCGTGTAGTGCATGCCGTAAGCGCCCAGCGCCACGCCGGCCATCACCGGAACGATGTTGAAGGCGTGCTTGCCGAAGGCGGAAAAGCCTATGATGGTAAAGATGCCGCCCAAGGTAGGGCCGTTCAGATCGCCGCCCACCAGCAGCACATACGCAACGCCGAGCAAGCCGTTGACGCCCATGTTCACCAGAACGGGGCCCGCGCCGAACATACGCAGATAGTCGCTGGGCGCCCGTCCGGTGGTGGACAGCAGCCGCCGGTATCCGGCCCAGACCGCCCAGGGCGGCACTCCGGTGGCCGTCAGGCCGATGACGATCATGGCCACGCACATCAGTCCGATAATCAGCGCAAACGTCTGGTTGTACTCCTCCGCCCAGTACAGCACGGAGTCCGGCTTATCGCCGAAAGCCGTCAGCACCGGCACGATCATCATGGCCAGCAGTCCGCAGGCGAATCCCATGTTGTAGAGGTTCATGCCGTTCTGAACTTTATATGTATAGCCGGACAGGGAGGGCAGAATGAAGCCGATCACAATACCAGTCAGGATTCCCATCGGAATGCTGGCGTGGATACTGCCCAGGGCCATGTAGCTGACCAGGGGTGCTAAAGACGTGGCCAGCAGCGCCACGGACGCATATTTGGCGAAGGGTTCCCGTTGGTAGCGGGCGTACAGCCAGGTCCCCAGAATGATGGGCCAGATGTTGAACAGGTTTTTGCCGAACAGGGAGAAACCGGCCATCAGCCCCATTTCCACAATGGTGAAGCCGTTGTACGGGTCTCTGGAGAGCCGTATGATGCAGATGGACACCAGTGTCACCGCGCCGGCGTTGACCAGCGCCGCGCCCGGGCCGGCGATATACACATAATCCGTGATCAGCAGGTCCTGCATGGTGATGATGCGGTAGAGTCCGGTAAACATATTGGCCGGGTCTCCCATCAGAAGCCCCAGCGCCATCAATCCCAGTGAAAAGGCCACCGTGCCCGGAAAAATTTTTTCATATCGGTTCTGCATGGTCACGCTCCCCCCATCCTCTTTTTTCTATTATAGCGTTTTCACCACAGGGGAGCAACAAGCAAATGTATCCGTTTTTGTCGTTTGGCCATACAATTTCAAAAAGCTGTCATTCTAATGGGATTCGGTGTGTCAACAAATCAGGAGCACCGGGGCCCGCTTCTGCATATTTGTCCTCCGCAGCGTAACGGGGAAATATCAAAATAGCTGAAATCCGCGTTAATTTCTTGTATGCCTTCCTTCTTGTAATAATTGTATGCCTGTGTTAATATACATACAATTTATGTCAAGGAGGGGGATTTATTGTCAAAATATTTGGTTATTTCCACCGCTGTAATAGACCAAATTCATCTATCAAACGGCGAATACGTTGGTGACTATCTTGGTGGGGCAGGTATTTACGCTTTATGTGGTTTGCGTATTTGGTGTGATGATGTCACCTTAATCACCGGTATTGGAAGTGACTTTTTACCTTCTTGGAATAAATGGTTTATTCAGAACAGATGCTCTACCGCCGGGCTATATGAGTGTGATCCCTGTACTCCCCACACAGATGTACGATATCTCCAATCCGGGCAGCGAATCGATACGCCTTTGTTGGGAAAAGAACATTATAAAAAAATGGAAGCTGACACGCCGAAGATATCGCATTTTCTTGAAGATGCTACTGGAGTCTATATTTTTCAAGAAATTCCCTCAAACTATTGGGACTCTATTCTGGAGCATAAAAAGAAGCACAACTTTAAGCTGGAATGGGAGCTAAATGACCTGGTTGCCTGTCCTTCCCGTCTTGAAGAAGTCAGGAAAATAGCATGTCAGTGTGATATTTTCTCATTGAACCATTCTGAAGCGCAATCGCTTCTCGCCGTATCCGACACGGAATCCATTATTGCCGATCTCAAAAACTGGGATGTTCCCATGATTTTTTTGCGTCTTGGCAGCGACGGCAGTATTATTATTCGGAATCAAAGCATCACTAAAATTCCGAGTATATCATGTGGCAATGTAATTGACCCTACCGGTGCCGGCAACAGTTCAAGTGCAGCAGTTTTATACGGCTATTGCGAAAACTATAACGATTATCAATGCGGGATTTTGGGAAGCATCAGCGCCGCAAAATGTATAGAGCAGTTCGGCCCGCCCGACTTGTCAAGAATGGATCGCGACGAACTGTTGGCCCTTCTGAACCAAATATCATCAAGCACCTAGGCGGAGGTCCATACATGGTTACTTTAACGCCCCCGCAACACGCTTACGCATAACGCTATTCCTGCATATTTTTGAAGCAAGCAGCAGGGGAAGAATCCTGGCATATGCCCGGTTCTTCCCCTCAATTTATATTGGGGCTTCAGTCCCTGAAAATGAGAGATTTGGGTGTTTGAATACTTACACGATTCTCGCCAAATGGATATCATGTCAGTAATATTCCGTCTTTTGCCGGCGTTGTTTTCGCGGAAGAATGATAACAAAAAGGACCTCCGCAGTTCACCAAACGAATTGCGGAGGCCCTTTTTATCGTTCTGCTCTCTTCAAGTAGCGCTCAACATCTTTCCTGTTGGGAATGGACGCTGCCGCGCCATGCGTCATAACAGCTAAAGCGCTCGCAGCTGTTGCCGTTTTCATACTTTGCTTCAGGTCATTTTCCCTAAGCGCACATTCAAGAAAATAACCCACAAATGTATCCCCGGCCGCAGTCGTATCGACTGCATCGAGTGGAATTGCTGGCACAAAAATTTGCTCTGATGTAGTTGCCGCAAAAGCTCCTTTTTCGCCAAGCGTGAGAACAATTGTACTTTGGGGGCAGCGTGTCAGCAGTTCTGCGATAATCGCATCCGGTTCGTTATGATGAGACAATACCGCTCCTTCGGTTTCATTTACAATCAGCCAAGTCACCTTCTCTAGCGGCAGCTCCAGTAAATGCTCAGAGGCCGGCGCAGCATTTAACGCAACTCGCATTCCTCTCTTTGTTGCAGCTGAAATGATTTCTCCCAACAAATTAGTCTCTGCCTGGAGCAGTACAATATCGCCGCTTTCAAAGTTTCTAAGCACATCTTCGATATAATCTTTTGTAAAGCAGTAATTGGCCCCAGAATATAGGATAATGCTGTTCTCTCCAGACGCATCAATCTGAATAATAGCATGAACTCGGTCCCAGATTTCCCGACATGAGTGAGATTTACAATCGCGGCTGCCGGAACTGCATTGAGGCCGCTGCCAAGGAACTCGATATTCCTCTGCAGCATGGCACATACATTCAGTTGACAGGACCGAATTATGAGTCTCCCGCAGAAGTGCGGATGTGCCGCAATAACGGCGGCGATGCGGTTGGTATGAGCACTGCTTGTGAGGCAATTGCAGCGAATCACATGGGGCTGAAGGTGTGCGGCATTTCCTGCATCACCAATATGGCCAGCGGTATCTCAAAGACACCCTTGAGCCATCTGGAGGTTCAGGAAACAGCAGACCGGGTGGCCCCCCTTTTCAAACGCCTTGTTACCGCATCCATCATGAAACTTGCCGGCACTCTCAAATAAAAAGAAGGATAGCTTCGTAGCGGATACGAGGCTATCCTTTTTCTATATTTACAGCAGATGGACAATTTCGGCAGCAAGAAAAAAGGAAATAGGTCGCGTAATGTCGAAGGCACACAGGCACTGTATGCAGCTGCTATTTTACAGTTCTGTGTTCTTGGGTAGAAGCCCTGTATGGGCAATACAGCGTCCGAGTCCTATGTGAGGCTTTGGAGGTTCCCCGCCGCACTTTCTATAATCACATATTGCGCAACAAAAAAGAAAACTCGTCCTATGCGCAACATCGCAGAGAGCTCTGTGCCAAAATTCTTTCCATCCATGAAGATACCGTCCGCATCCTCGGCGCACGTAAGATCCGTGCCATATTAATGGAGCAGGGCGAATGTGTCAGTCTGAAACTCGTCAACGAACTGATGAAGGAAATGAACTTGAGCAGCGCACGGAAATCAGCCAAGTGTGACGTCCCAGCTCTGTGTTCGCCAAAGAAAAAAGCAAATCTTCTTCATCGCAGTTTTCATGCAGATGCGCCCAACAAGATATGGGTCAGTGATGTCACCTGCATCAAGCTGAAAAACCGGTATTATTATATCTGCGTGATTATCGATCTGTTTTCCAGGAAAGTAGTTTCGTACCGAATCGGCCTGAGTAACAGCACCCAGCTGGTCACCAGTACATTTAAGTCGGCATATCAAAAGAGAGTCCCCTGTGGTGAATTGACGTTTCATAGCGATCAAGGCACTCCCTACACCTCTTACGCCTTTCAGCGATTACTTCATCAACGCCATGTGAAACACTCTTTCTCAAATCCCGGCTCGCCATTGGATAATGCGGTAGCAGAGTCTTTCTTTTCCACTATGAAAAAAGAAGAGCTCTACCGCATCGACTATCAATCCGAAGCGCAGTTTCGTCAGAGGGTAGATGCATATGTTTCTTTTTTTAATCATGTTTGCCCTCACATGAGTTTAAACTATAAAGACACCAGACCAAGTGGAAGCCAATTTTATGGCTGGCACAATTTCCGGAAATGCCACACTCCCTGGTTCAGATCCTGGCGATTTTTGATTTTGCACTTTCATTTTTTGATTTTTGCTCTCATGCGCTTTTATCTTTCATGTCAATACCTAAAATGAAAAGCGCCTGCAATTGCAGGCGTTTGAAGCAAAAAACAGGAGTAGCAAATCGGACAAATCCAAAAAATTTGTTCGTATTTACTACTCCTGTTCAAAAATATGATTGACATTAATATAATTTAGGATATAATAAAAGCATAGGAACCGTTAGGCGGTTGCACAAGTAAAAACATGTCCAAATTTTATGATGTAAGCATCATAAAGTAGGAAAGTCACCTAGTGCAAGTAGGTGGCTTTCTTTTTTACTTCATAATGCTTACGAGATTCAAAGCAATACCGACTAACGTCAAAGCAAGCATCAGCTTCTCGTAAGGCGTCATGCGATCTACCCCCTTTGCATTTTTAGTAATGCTCCGGGGAATCGGATGTAAAGAAGAAGTAAGAAACCATCTGAGAGCCACGGGGCATTCGGATGGCAACCACCTATTTTTCGCTTCGTCAAGCAGCAAGAAACTCCCCCCGATGGAGAAGGGGCCAAAGAATCTGCTTACTCGGCGCGGCTCCTATGCAGATACAGTCTAGCTGTTTCGAGACACGCTGTCAACAGATTTTGACAAATACCCCCTTCAAAAACCGATTAAAAAAAACTTCAAATTTTGAACGATATATTTACTAAAAAGCCGTGGAAACTACTCCCGGCTTTTATTTATGTCCCAATTTGGCTTCGTGTTCCCGACATGGTTCAATCCTTTGCACTCCAAGGGGCTCAGAAGCATGAGGAATACAAAAGGAAATTGGGAGTTATTTATATGCTTTTGAGGGCACTACACCTAATTTTCCACTGAAACAGCAGCCCTACTATTCTGCACAAATGCCATAGGGTAGTAATCGCGCATTCTCTCTTCACTAACGGCTCCCATCTCCCAAATCATCTGGGCTGGCACCTACCTGAACGGTGTGAAGCCCCGCACAGCCAAAATCTACAGGGACGATATACGCCTCCACATCAAACCTTATCTTGCTGCTGTGAAGTTGGACGAACTGGATACCCATATCGTGCAGAAGTTCTTCAACGCCCTGCTCACCAGCGGCAAAAAGGCGCCCAAACGTGACAAGGACGGAAAAATCGTCAAGAAGGATGGTAAAACGGTATTCGAGACCGCACCACTCTCTCCCAAGACCGTGAAAAACGTCCATGGTGTCCTCCATGGCGCACTCCGTCAGGCTGTCATAAACCGATATATTCCCCTTAATCCGGCAGATGGAGACTTTTGCAAGCTGCCCAAAGCATCTAAAGAAGAAATAAAGCCCCTGGACGAATTGCAGATCAGCGCCTTTCTGAAGGCCATTCAAGGGGACAGATTCGAGGACATCTTCATCGTAACACTGTTTACCGGCCTGCGGCAGGGGGAGTTACTGGGCCTTACCTGGGACTGCGCAGACTTTGACAACGGTATCCTCAGCATCGACAAGCAGATGCAGCTCCACCAGGAACAGGGCATGAATGCCTATACCCTGGCTCCCACGAAAAACGGCAAGGCCCGAACAATCACCGCCGCACCATTCGTTATGGCCCAGCTAAAGAAAAGGAAAATCACCCAGACAGAAGACCGTCTCCGCGCCGGCGCTATGTGGCAGCAGAGCAACCTTGTGTTCACGGATGAAGTGGGATGCCATATCACAAAGCCAACACTATACCGTGCCTTCAAAAAAGCCGCTGCGGCCATTGGACGGCCTGACGCACGGTTCCATGATCTACGGCACAGTTACGCCGTGGCTGCTATCCGCTCCGGGGACGATATCAAGACCGTGCAAGGCAACCTGGGACACGCCACCGCAGCCTTTACCCTGGACGTTTATGGCCATGTCACCGATCAGATGAAGCGGGACAGCGCCAACCGCATGGAGGCATTTATCAAGAGCGTTTCCAGCTCCTAAAATGGGGTACAAAATCCTGTAAGGGGTAAATAAAGGGGTAAATAGCTCAAAACAGGCATAAAAAAACCTCGTAACCATTGCGGTTACGAGGTTTTTTCTGTCAAGAGGCTTCATTCCGGATATTTTCGTTTTCCAACCCAAATCACAACCCAGCACAGCAGGCTTTGCTCCGACATACCACAATACGATAAATAGGCTATTTTGACAATATCTCCAAACTAAAACTATTGTAGCAGATTAGTCAAAAATGTTTGCTTCATTGCGAGGATGAAAATGTAAATAAACCGTAAATTAGTGTTCTCGGTGAGTTAGTGCCAGTTGAATATTTCAAAGACACGTTCTATAATAAAGATGCCCTACATGAAAGATGTAGGGGAGGAATATTGTTGTCAATCCTTTCTTCATAATTTCTGCCAGGAGAATGTGCAGGAGTTCATGGAGGTGGTGAGACTGGTCGGAAGCTACCCACATGGCGGCGGCCGCCACCAGACACACCGAGATGGTGACACATGATTCCCACTCAATTATATCATGATTGAGCATTGCAAGCTAGGCAGCTGGTTGCCCCTGACACACACCATAGGTGAAGCGGGAAACCACGTCAAACTGTATATCCGCCGACTAAGGGGTGCTGCCTCCCATGTCGGCGGATATTGCAATTTAGAGGAGATTTGCGAGATGACAATCGAAGAATGGCTGACATCTTCTGATACCATAGAAAAGAGCCGCAAATCGTATGCTCACTTTGATTATCGAACTGATATTGGGCAGCAACGAGCCTATATATCAAATCCGAAGAATATAGCACGGCATGGATTTTATCCGTTCATTCACTATAAACAGATAGAAATTAAATATAATAGGGAGAAGGGGAAAAAGCCCAAAGAACGGGATATCTGCTATGCGGCACACATTGACCGTTGTATCTATCAGTACTACAGCTTCCTTCTGAATGGATTGTACAATCAACGAGTGGCGCAGGATGGCCTTTCACAAGTTGCCGTGGCGTACAGGACAAATCTCCATCAAAACAATATTGATTTTGCCAAGCGTGCGATTGACTTTATTCGTAGCAATTCTCCTTGCTATGTAATGATTGGAGATTTTACTGGTTTTTTTGACCATTTGGATCACAAATATTTGAAGCAACAGTGGTGTTCTGTAATGGGTGTTCCTGAACTTCCCCAAGATCATTACAAAGTGTTTAGGAGTGTGACTCATTACAGCACATGGGAACTGTCCGATTTGCTGGAACTAAATCACCTGGAAAATAACCGATCTGGGCAAAGAGAACTTAATTCTCGGCTCCGTGTATTGACGACGGAAGAATACAAAACGAATTCCAATAGAGCCCACATCAAGCAAAATCCAAATCCATTTGGAATACCACAAGGGTCGCCAATTAGCGGCTTGCTGGCGAATATTTATATGCTGGAGGTCGACAAAGCGGTCAATGACTTGGTGGCCGATTTGTATGGGCTCTATATGCGGTACAGTGATGATTTTATTATTGTTGTTCCGGATACTGGTTCAAGTGCTTGCCAATCTTTGCAGCGTATTTCGGCTATATTCAATGATATTGACGGATTGACCTTAGAGCCGCAGAAAACTCAGTATTTTAGATTTGAAAACCAAGAGTTAGAAAACTGCGGTTCTCTATTTGGCGTACCCTTGGACGGGAGAAAAAGATTTATCAATTTTCTCGGTTTCACTTTTGATGGAAAAACCGTGTCTATCAGAGCTAAGACAACGGGCAAGTACTACTATCGAATGTACAATAAAGCAAAAACTATCAGAAAAAGCGGAGAACATTCTCCAAAGGGCAATCATGTTGGTACTCAAAATTTATATTCACTATACTCAGTCAAAGGAATGCGAGGTTACTGGATTAAACTAAAAAACGGAAAAGCACAATGGCATTCCGGGAATTTTTTAAGCTATATCCATCGCGCGAAAAAGAAGTTTGGGGCGCATGAATCGATTGATAGAGATACACGTCGGCATATGCAAAAGATTAGAAAAGCACTAAAGGTGCGCCAACGCAAATAGTTTTAATAAACAAGCCACACTTGGTAAGAACCAAGTGTGGCTTGTTTCAGGCGGCTTCGGGCCGGGCGTAAAATTTTGTGTAAGCGATTTTCGACAAAGTCAAGAGTGGCGCTGGAAAGCAGGGCGGATTCTGGCTTGGATCCCTTGGTAACCGAGAGCCATGGCGGTCAGAACGGTATGCGCGTCGGCACGGCGTGAATGCCGGTCTGACCGCTGTGGCATACTAGGACAAGGGAGTCAGCCAACGGCTCGGTCGGCGAACATGATCTCCAGCTGGCTGAGCACCAGATCCCAGTTCTGGTATCTGGCGTGCCAGTGCTTCACGATGCGCTGGGAGGCCAGATACAGCATCCGGCGCAGGGAGTCGTCATTCGTGAAGGAAGGCTTGTTCTTTGTGATCTGCCGGAACTGGCGATTCAGGCCCTCGATGATGTTCGTCGTGTATATGATTTTCCGAATCTCCACGGGGTATTCAAAGAACGTGCTTAAAACCGGCCAGGAGACCATCCCAAATTTTGTGTAAACCTCCGATGTGGTGTAGAATAGAAGCACCA
>CAMBAJ010000003.1 GCA_945864305.1 uncultured Clostridia bacterium
CGGTGGCCCTCCAGCAGCCAGGCCTTGACGATCTTCTTCTGGAACTTGTAGGTGATCTCCTCCAGGTACTGGTCCATATCGGGATGGGTGTCCAGATACTTCTCGTGCCACTTTTCGATCATGGCGTTCCAGCGGGACTCCCGGACGTTCTTGTCATCGGTGTCCATGGCGGCCTTGGCCTCGTCCATGAAGTTGGCGACGATATCGTCGAACAGTTCCTGGTCGAAGGCGGCGTGGGGATAGTCAAACTTGGGCTTGCCGATCTCGGCGACCATCTGGTTGATGAGGGCGATCTGCTTCTGGTTCTCCTCATGGGCCTGCCGGATGGCCTCGAACATGACGTCGTTGGGCACCTCGTTGGCGCCGGCCTCGATCATGACGACCTTCTTGCCGGTGGAGACCACGGTGACGTCCAGGTCGGAGACCTTCCGCTGCTCGCTGGTGGGGTTGAACACCAGCTTGCCGTCAACCAATCCCACCTTCAGGGCGCCGACAGGGCCGTTCCAGGGAATGTCGGAGATCGCCAGGGCGGCGGAGGTGCCGATGAGGGCGGCGATCTCGGGAGAGCAGTCGTGGTCCACGCTCATGACGGTGGCCATGATGGACACGTCATTGCGGAAGTCGTAGGGGAACAGGGGACGAATGGGGCGGTCGATGACGCGGGCGGTCAGGATGCCCTTCTCGCCGGGGCGGCCCTCACGGCGGTTGAAGCTGCCGGGGATGCGGCCCACGGAGTACATCTTCTCCTCAAAGTCCACGCTCAGGGGGAAGAAGTCGATGCCGTCACGGGGACGGGGAGCGGCGGTGACGCAGCACAGCACGCGGGTGTCGCCGTAGCCCACCATGACGGCGGCGTTGGCCAGCTCGGCCAGCTTGCCGACCTCCAGGGTCAGGGGACGGCCCGCCAGCTCCATCTCATACTTGTGATAGTTGGGGAACTGTCTGTGAGTGATGATGGTTGACATGATTTTGCTCCTTTGCATTCAGATTTTTTCCACATGGAGCCAAACCATTTAGCACTTGAAAACGCGTCCTCACAAGCTCCATATGGCTCGCTTCCGGCTGAAGCCGCTTGGACAGCCGCTAAGGGGCTCTCGCAGGGTTTGCGCGGGGGCCCTGGTTTCGCTTTAAGAAGGCGCATTTTCAACTGCTAAAGGCTTTGACTGGCTCACATGCGCGCGGGGATGATAGTGTGAAAGAAGGGTGGTGCGGGTATCCACACCACCCTCATTCGACAATTACTTACGGATACCCAGCTTGGCGATCAGAGCACGATAGCGCTCGATGTCCTTCTTCTGCAGGTAGTCCAGCAGGCTGCGGCGCTTACCGACCATCTTCAGCAGGCCCCGGTTGGAGTGCTTGTCCTGGGGGTTGTTCTGCATGTGAACGGTCAGCTGGTTGATCCGCTCGGTCAGAATGGCGATCTGGACCTCGGGAGAGCCGGTGTCGTTCTCGTGGGTACGGTTGGCGTCGATAATAGCGGTTTTCTGTTCTTTGCGCAGCATGGTAATTTCCACCTTTCAAATGATTCCCCTCGGGACTGCGCATCGGGACGGTGAAGTTCCGCGAAACGAAGTCCTGGGGCTGTTTCCACACATTCGCGTGCCTTAAAACTATAGCACAGCCTTTTTTAATTGTAAAGAGAAAAATCCTGGTTTTTCCTCTGAAAATACAGAATTGTGGTCTGCAAACGGGGACTTGACAGGGGCGTCATGGCATGATATTCTAACTGTACTAGAACGGTTAATACAGTTGACACAGGAGGTGAAGCGATGATCAGCCTGAATTATCGGGACTCCCGTCCCATCTACGAGCAGATCAAGGACGGCCTGCGGAAGCTGATCGTCACCGGAGCCATGGCGCCGGATGAAAAACTGCCCTCGGTGCGGGCGCTGGCGACCCAGCTCTCCATCAACCCCAACACCATCCAGCGGGCCTACAACGAGCTGGAGGGGGAGGGGTACATCTACTCCGTCCCCGGCAAGGGCAGCTTCGCGTCCGGAAACATGGACGCCGACGCCGCCAGGCGGAAGGAGCTTCTGACCAGAGTGCGGGAGCTGGTGACGGAGCTGCGCTATCTGGGCGTCACGGACGAGGAGCTGCTGGCAATCCTGAAAGAGGAGGATAAGACATGATCGAAGTGAGAGACGCCGTCAAGAAGTTCGACGGCTTCGCCGCTCTGGACGGGACCACGCTGACGGTCCCGGCGGGCAGCGTATACGGCCTGGTGGGCCCCAACGGCGCGGGCAAGTCCACCCTGATCCGCCACCTGACGGGCATCTACCGGCAGGATTCCGGCGAGGTGACCATCGGCGGGGAGCAGGTCTGGGAGAACGCGGCCCTGAAGGCCCGCATCGCCGCCATTCCCGACGACTGGTATTTTTTCATGCAGTCCACTGTACGGGATATGATGCGCTTTTACAAAGGATTTTATCCCTCCTTTTCCATGGAGCGGTATGAAAAACTGAAGGAAGTTTTCAACATCGACGAGAAGCGGGCCATCCGCCGCCTGTCCAAGGGCATGCAGAAGCAGGTGGCCTTCTGGCTGGCCCTTTCCTGCATGCCGGACTATCTCGTTCTCGACGAGCCGGTGGACGGCCTGGACCCGGTGATGCGGCGGCAGGTGTGGTCGTTGGTCATGGGCGATGTGGCCCAGCGGGGCACCACGGTGCTGGTCAGCTCCCACAACCTGCGGGAGCTGGAGGACGTCTGCGACCACGTGGGCATCATGGACCACGGCAGGGTGCTGCTGGAGCGGTCTCTGGCCCAGCTCCAGGACAACATGGTGAAGCTCCAGGTAGTGTTCCGGGACGGCGTGAACGAGGTGCCCCCCGAGCTGCCGGTGCTCCACGCGTCCCGGGTGGGGCGCATCCATACCTTAATTATGCGCATGAACGCCGAGGAGGCCACCGACAGGCTGGCCGCCTATGACCCTCTGCTGGTGGACGCGGTGCCCCTGACGCTGGAGGAGATCTTTATCTATGAATTGGGAGGTGCGGACTATGCAGTCAAAGACATCGTTCTTTAATCGGACCCTGTTCCGCAAGAACCTGACCCGGTTCTGGCCGCTGTGGGGCGGCGCGTCCTTCCTGGGCTGCCTGTTCCCCCTGGCGCTGCTGCTGCAGCTGATGCGGGGCTGGATGAACCTGATCAACCCGCTGGCGGTGACCGAGGCCTATTACTCCGTGCTGTGCTACGCGGTCCCGATCCTCTCTCTGCTGTACGCCATCCTCTGCGCCATGCTGGTGTGGAGCTACCTCTATAACAGCCGCAGCGTGGGGCTGATGCACACCCTGCCCATCACCCGGAAGGGCGTGTTCATCACCAACTTCCTCTCCGGTATGGCGATGGTGCTGATTCCCTACGCCATTGTGGGGACGCTGTGCATCCTGATCTCCCTGGCCTACGGCGTCTTTGAGCCGGTGGGATTGCTGGTGACCATCCTGGGCGTGCTGGGGGAGAGCTTCTTCTACTTCGCCTCCGCCACCTTTGTGGCCTTCATGGTGGGCAATACCTTCGCACTGCCCGCCGTGTACTTCCTGCTGCACTTCCTGGCCCCGCTGCTGGACTGGCTGATCAGCACCTTTGCCGGGAACTTCCTCTTCGGCCTGAACAGCTACTACTCCGGCGTGGTAGATTTCCTGTCCCCCACTGTCTACCTGATGGAGCGGGTCAACGTGAACTGCACCTATGAAAATATTATCACCCAGACGAGCATCACCGGGGCATATTCTGAAACGAACCGGCTCACCGCTGTCGCCCTGCAAAACGCCTGGCTCATCGGCGTCTACGTCCTGGTGGGCGCGGCGCTCCTGGCCCTGGCCTGGGTCCTGTACGCCCGCCGCCGCAGCGAATCCGCCGGCGATGTGGTGGCCGTGGGCTGGATGAAGCCCGTGTTCCGCTTCGGCATCGCGGCTCTGGTGGCCCTGCTGGGGGGCCAGGCCCTGTACGCCCTGTTCTGGAGCAGCTTTCAGGACGGCGCTTACTACGACGCTCTGCCCATGGTGGTCTGTATGCTGGTGGCGGGCACCATCGGCTACTACACCGCCTCCATGCTCCTCGCCAAATCCCTCCGGGTGTTCCGGGGCAGCTGGAAGGGCCTTGTACTGGTGGCCGCGGGCTGTATCGCCCTGTGCTGCGTCCTGCGGTTTGACCTGCTGGGCATCTCCCGGCGGGTGCCGGAGATCGACCGGGTGGAGAAGGTGGAGTTCTACGCCGCCGACAATACGTATAGACTGTATCCCGGTGAGGACGACGCCCTGCTGGAGGAGGTGCGTACCCTCCACCAGGCCATCGTGGAGGACCAGGCGTACATCCGGAACTATGAGGACAACTGGCGGAGCACGGTGGTAAACGATGACATCGGCACCATGGCCTACACATACATCCGCCTGATCTACACCCTGAACAACGGCCTGAAGGTGGAGCGGTATTACGATCTGCCCCTGACCAAATACCGGATGGGGCAGGAGGGCACCTACGACCGCCTGCTGGACGAACTGGTAAACAGCGAGGCCATGAAGGCCAAGCGCCTCCACGCCGGAGACAGCCGGTTTACCATCCAGGGCGGCGATCTGTATCTGGAGGCCAGCCTGGAGGCCAGCGGCGGCTACTTCGACCTGAGCAGCCGGGAGGCCGCTGACCTCCTGACCGCCGTGGCGCAGGACGCCGCCGCCGGCACCTGGGGCGACTTCGACTGGTTCGACCAAAACCAGAACGGCGCCTATGCCCTGAGCCTGGAGCTGTCCTTCACCTATCCCAATGACTACGGCGGGGACAGCTACGACTGGATCAACATCACCGTCCGCCCCGGCATGGACAACACCGTGGCCTGCCTGAAGGAGCTGGGCCTCGTCACGGATAAGGACCTGGTGACCCGGGAGCAGATGGAGAAAATAAACGGCTGGAATACCAGTGAAACCGAGACGTATGAGGAGAAAATGACCCAGGAGGCCTCCCTCGGCGTCATCGGCGGCGCCGACGGCCCCACAGCCATCGCTGTGACCGAAGTCGGGTGAGCCATGTCCGCCCGCAGAAGAAGAAGGAGACGCCGGCGGCTGAATCCCCGGTTCGTGGCCCTGTGCCTGGTTCTGGTGCTTGCTCTGGGAGGCGGCACCGTCTGGCTGCGGCGGGCCAGCCGGGGCCTCCCCGGTGAGGAGATCGAGACGCCCGGCTACGTACAAAAGGACTACCTGACCGTCAACGAGTGGTCCCGGCCCGGCACGTCTCTGGAGAAGATCAACGGCGTGGTCATCCACTACGTGGGCAACCCCGGCACCACCGCCCAGGCCAACCGGAACTACTTTGAGTCCCTGGCCTCCGGGGCGGAGGGGACCTACGCCAGCTCCCACTTCGTGGTGGGCCTGGAGGGCGAGGTCATCCAGTGCGTCCCGCTGACGGAGGTGGCCTACGCCTCCAACGAGCGCAACGGGGACACCGTGTCCATCGAGGTCTGCCATCCCGACGAGACGGGGGAGTTTTCCCCCGTCACCTACGCCCGGGTGGTGGAGCTGACGGCCTGGCTGTGCCGGGAGTTCAAACTGGACCCAGCCCGGGATGTCATCCGCCATTACGACGTGACGGGAAAGGTCTGCCCAAGGTACTATGTGGACAACCCGGCGGCCTGGGATGACTTCCGGACGGATGTGGCGGCCGAAATGGAGGCCCAGAGAGCCGCGGAGAAGAGCCGCTGAGGAAAAATTCAAAAATTTTTCAAACACGTGAAACAAAACGCCCCGGAGAATCGTCTTATAGTCAGAAGCTGTGTAAAAGGAGACTTCCTCTGATGGAGAAGAAGACATCAACGGAAAATCTGTGGCGCGTCTGGGTGGACACCCGGCGGCGCATTGTATCCTTCCATGAAGAGGAAGGCTGTCAGCTGCTGGAATTCCGCAGCCGGGAGATGTTTTTGAGCTGCGTGGACCAGTACACCGGCATGCAGTACCGGTATCAGTGAAGGGCAGAGGGCCAGCCGGATGGCTGGCCCTTTTTGCACGCTTTTGACGCTGCGCCCCGAGTGGGGACAAATTCCCAATTTTCCCGTTGACAAACCGCGAAAACGTGATATTATAAATCAGTAATTGAACATTTTGGCGTAGATAAGGACGAGTAACCCTCCGGTCCCCGCGAAGAGAGCCGCCGTTTGGTGCAAGGCGGACGGGTGTGGAGCGTGAAAATCACCTTGGAGCTTCCCTCCGAAAGACGACGCGAGTAAGAGAGGACGCATGATGCCCGTTACAGCATCGGCCCGTGACAGCGGGTGATGAGCGGTCGTGTCCGCAAGGCCACGGCAACCGAGAGTGGTACCGCAGAGTGTTTTTCCAAACGCTTTGTCTCTTGATGGAGACAAGGCGTTTTTATTTTTGCGAGGAGGTATGCTTATGGAGTGCCCTGGCTGCGGTGCGCCTATGGAGCAAGGGTGGCTGATCTGCGGTATGCCGTGCATCTGGACGTCCCACCAGTCCGGAGGCATAGCACTTTTGAGCGGCGGTTTTTTGGAGGGCGCGGACGATGTCCGCCTGCCAAAGGATGAAACGGGCCGCCCGGTGGCATGGCGCTGCCGAAAATGCCGGAAACTGATTGTGAATTTTTGAAAAGCATGACACAGAAAACTGATTTTATAGGAGCGAGAGATATGGATTACAACAAGACCATCAATCTGCCGAAGACCGACTTTCCCATGCGGGCGGGCCTGCCCAAGCGGGAGCCGGAGATGCTGAAGCGCTGGAAAGAGCAGGATGTGTACAACGAACTGCTGAAGAAGAATGAGGGCAAGCCCCTGTTCAACCTGCATGACGGCCCTCCGTTCTCCAACGGCAGCCTCCACATGGGCCACGCCCTGAACAAGTCCATCAAGGATTTCATCACCCGGTCTTACGCCATGCGGGGCTACTACACCCCTTATATCCCCGGCTGGGATAACCACGGCATGCCTATTGAATCCGCCATCATCAAGCAGAACAAGCTCAACCACAAGGCCATGAGCATCCCTGATTTCCGCTCCGCCTGCCATGACTTCGCCAAGCACTATATGGATGTCCAGAGCGAGGGCTTCCAGCGGCTAGGTGTCATCGGCGACTGGGAGCACCCCTACGCCACCATGAATCCCGGCTTTGAGGCCGAGGAGGTCAAGGTCTTCGGCGAGATGTACAAGAAGGGCTATATCTACAAGGGATTGAAGCCCGTGTACTGGTGCGCCCACGACGAGACCGCTCTGGCCGAGGCCGAGATCGAGTACCAGGACGACCCCTGCACCACCGTCTACGTCAAGTTCCCCATGCACGACGACCTGGGCAAGCTGTCCGGCTACGACAAGAGCAAGCTGTTCTTCGTGATTTGGACCACCACCATCTGGACCCTGCCCGGCAACCTGGCCATCGCCCTGCATCCCGACGAGCCCTACGCCCTGGTGAAGGTCCCCTCCGGCGATGTGTTCATCATGGCCGAGGCCCTGACCGACAAGGTCATGCACATCGGCGGCTACGACAGCTACGAGATCGTGGAGACCCATCCCGGTGCCTTCTTCGAGAACATGCTGGCAGACCATCCCTTCCTGCCCAAGACCTCCCGCCTGCTGCTGGCCGACTACGTCACCATGGACTCCGGTACCGGCTGCGTCCACACTGCCCCCGGCTTCGGCGCTGACGACTACCAGACCTGCAAGCGCTACGGCATGGACATGGTGGTGCCCGTCAACGATCAGGGCCGCCACACCGAGTACGCCGGCAAGTACGCCGGCATGACCACCGACGAGTCCAACCCCGTCATCCTGAACGACATGAAGGAGAGCGGCATGCTCTTCGCCTCTGAGGACATCGTCCACAGCTACCCCCACTGCTGGCGCTGCAAGAGCCCCATCATCTTCCGTGCCACTCCCCAGTGGTTCTGCTCCGTGGAGTCCTTCAAGGACGAGGCCTGCGCCGCCGCCGATGACGTCCGCTGGGTCCCCGCCTGGGGCGTGGACCGCATGAAGTCCATGATCCGCGAGCGCACCGACTGGTGCATTTCCCGCCAGCGCAAGTGGGGCCTGCCCATCCCCGTTGTCTACTGCAAGGACTGCGGCAAGCCCATTGTTACCGACGAGACCATCGCCGCCATCTCCGCCCTGTTTGAAAAAGAGGGCTCCAACGCCTGGTTCTCCAAGGAAGCCGCTGAAATTCTGCCCGAGGGCTTCACCTGCCCCCACTGCGGCGGCAGCACCGGCTTCGAGAAGGAGACCGACACCCTGGACGGCTGGTTTGACTCCGGCTCCACCCACTTCGCCGCCATGAAGCGGGACCAGGGCTTCTGGCCCGCCACCATGTATATGGAGGGCTTGGACCAGTACCGCGGCTGGTTCCAGTCCGCGCTGCTGACCGCCGTCGGCGCCTTCGGTCAGGGCGCTCCCTTCAAGGAGTGCGTCACTCACGGCTGGACTGTGGACGGCGAGGGCAAGGCCATGCACAAGTCTCTGGGCAACGGCATGGACCCCGCTGAGATCTTCGACAAGTACGGCGCCGACATGCTTCGCCTGTGGGCCGCTTCCGCCGACTACCACGCCGACATGCGCTGCTCCGATGCCATCTTCAAGCAGCTCTCCCAGAACTACCTGAAGTTCCGCAACACCGCCCGGTACTGCCTGGGCAACCTGGACGGCTTCAACGCCGATGACCTGGTGCCCGCTGCCGAGATGGAGGAGCTGGACCGCTGGGCCGTCACCCGCCTGAACGACCTCATTGAAAAGTGCTTCGCCGCCTATGACGAGTACGAGTTCAACGCCGTCACCCACGCTGTCAACGACTTCTGCGTGGTGGACATGTCCAACTTCTATCTGGATATCATCAAGGACCGCCTGTACTGCGAGGAGAAGGACGGTGCCAAGCGCCGCAGCGCCCAGACCGCCCTGTTCCTGATCCTGGACACCATGACCAAGATCATGGCGCCCATCCTGGCCTTCACCTGCGACGAGATCTGGCAGGCCATGCCCCACCGCGCCGGCGACGACGCCCGCAACGTGGTGTTCAACGAGATGAACAAGCCCTTCACGGACTACGCGCTGGACGAAACGGCCATGGAGAAGTGGGCTGTGGTGGAGAGCTTGCGGGACGACGTGAACGCCGTTCTGGAGACCGCCCGCGCCCAGAAGAAGATCGGCAAGGCGCTGGAGGCCCATGTGGCCCTCCACGCCGGTGACGATGCCGCCGCCTCCGCGCTGATGCAGGTCATGGGCCTGAACCTGGCGGAGCTGTTCATCGTCTCCGACTGCACCGTGTCCAACGCCGATCCCGCAGAGGGCTCCGTGGCGGGTCAGGGCACCGCGTTCCCCGGCCTGACCGTGGAGGTCAGCGAGGCCAAGGGCGAGAAGTGCGAGCGCTGCTGGATGCACTCCACCCAGGTGGGCCAGGATGCCAACCATCCCACCCTGTGCCCCCGCTGCGCCGCCGTCGTGGCAAAGCTGCCCCAGTTCTGAAGAATCAATAAAAGCCCGGAAGCATCAGCTTCCGGGCTTTTTCCTGTCGATCGGTGGGAGCACCGCCTGCAAAGCCGTGCGCCGCTTTGCGCTCTGCACAGTTGCATTTCCCCGGAAAACCGTGTAAACTAAGGCAGAATCTCGAACGCTGGAAGGAGCCTTCCTATGTTGTATGCTGTTTTCTCCGTCCTGGCCCTGGCCCTGCTGGCCTTGGACCAGTGGGTCAAGCACTGGATCACGGTCAACCTGCCCCTGGGAGAGGGCATGCCGTTTTTGCCCGGTTTCATGGAGCTGCGGACCGTCCACAACTACGGCGCCGCCTGGTCCAGCTTCTCCGGAATGCGCTGGGTGCTGGTGGCCGTTACCAGCTGCATCGTTCTGGCGGTGGCCTTCGCCCTGGTCCGCCGCATCGTCCGCCATCCCTTCGGCGTGGCCGCCTGCTTTTTGATCATCTCCGGCGGCCTGGGCAACATCATCGACCGGGTCCGCCAGGGCTACGTGGTGGACATGTTCAACTTCCTGTTCATGGACTACCCCGTGTTCAACGTGGCGGATATCTGCGTGGTCTGCGGCTGCATCATGGGCGCCATCTACTACCTATGGCTCTACGAAAAATACGATAAAAAGGATAAAAAGCATGGAGATACAGACGCTCCAACCGAATAAGGAGGACGCCGGACAGCGGGTGGACGCCTGGCTGGCCGCCCATCTGGAGGACCTCACCCGCTCCGCCGCGGCGCGCCTGCTGGAGGAGGGCCGGGTCACCTGCGCCGGAAAGGCCCTGGCCAAGAACTACAAGCTCACCGGCGCCGAGACGCTGGAGGTCGCCCTGCCGGACCCGGAGCCGGTGGACGTGGCGCCCCAGAACATTCCGCTGGATATCGTGTACGAGGACGGCGACGTCATCGTGGTGAACAAGCCCAAGGGTCTGGTGGTCCACCCGGCCCCCGGCCACCCCGACGGCACGCTGGTGAACGCCCTGCTGTACCACTGCGGGGACTCCCTCTCCGGCATCGGAGGGGAGCTGCGGCCCGGCATCGTCCACCGCATCGACCGGGACACCTCCGGCCTCATCATCGCGGCGAAAAACGACTTCGCCCATCAGAAGCTGGCGGCCCAGCTCCAGGACCACACCTTGGCCCGGGTCTATGAGTGCGTGGTGGTGGGCAATCTGAAAGAGGACAGCGGCACCGTGGACGCCCCCATCGGACGGCATCCCGTGGACCGGAAGAAGATGGCGGTGGTGGCGAATGGCCGTCCCGCCGTGACCCACTGGCGTGTGCTGGACCGGTTCCGGGGCTTCACCCATGTGGAGTGTCGGCTGGAGACCGGCCGGACCCATCAGATCCGTGTCCACATGGCCTATATCGGCCACCCGATCCTGGGGGATACGGTCTACGGCAGCAAAAAGCCCGTCCCCGGCCTCCAGGGCCAGTGCCTCCACGCCGTGGGCCTGCGGTTTCTCCACCCCCGGACAGGGGAGATGGTGGAGCTGCACTGCGGGTTGCCGGAGGAGTTCCGGGCGCAGCTGTGCAAACTGGCGGCAAAGCGCTGAATATGGACAAAGAGATGGCGGAAAGTCCCCGGAAAAGGGGCTTTCCGCCATTTTTGCGCGAAAATTACAAAGGAATATTTTTCAATGAAAAGTGAAAAATTGCACAAAAAGCAATCGATTACTTAACACAAATATGAGAAAATTGAGCGTTGACGCTGCCGCCGGAGGCTGATAGAATATGGGCCGATCTCAGGGGTGCTTGAGCATCCCAGCAAGCACAGAAAGGAACATGCGATATGACGAAAACGATTGATATAAAGAGCAAGGAACAGGTGGAGAAAATCAGCGAGCTGGCCAGCCAGGCGCCCTACGGCGTGTGGCTGAGTACCGGCGCGGTGATGCTGGACGCCCGGTCTCTGCTGGGCCTGTTTGCCCTGGTGGGCAAGAGGGCCAGTGTTGTGGTTGGCGACCATGTGAATCCCAAGGCATTCGGCCATCTGGTGGATCAGATGCAGTAAAGCGCAGAGAAGGGGCTGCCGCGAAAGCGGCGGCCCCTTCTCTGTTATCCGGCACTTTTCACGCAAAGACCCACGGTTTTTCGCCTTGTGCTTTCCGGGCTTTCGTGATATGATATTTTAGTTAAAGTATCTGTATTCGGAGGAACGACTTTGGAACGAAACAATGTACTGGTCCCGGAAGCGGACCTCGCCCGCCAGCGGGAATTTGAGGAGAAGATCAAAGGGATGTTCACCGCCCGGGAGGCCCATCCCGTTGCCTGCGTGGACACCTTTGGCTGCCAGCAGAACGTGGCCGACGGCCAGAAGCTGATGGGCATGCTGGAGGCAATGAGCTTCACCTTCACGGACAAGCCCGCCGAGGCCGATCTGGTCATCCTAAACACCTGCGCCGTCCGGGAGCACGCCGAGGACCGGGTGTTCGGCAATCTGGGCGCCCTGACCCACGCGAAAAAGGAAAACCCGGAGATGGTCATCGCCCTGTGCGGCTGCATGGCCCAGGAGCCCCGGGTCTCCCAGCGCATCAAAAAATCCTATCCTTTGGTAAATCTGGTGTTCGGCCCTCATGCCCTGTGGAAGTTCCCGGAGCTTCTCTGGCGGGTCTATGAGAGCCGCAAGCGGGTGTTCTCCGTGGACGACGAACACGGCACTATCGCCGAGGGTATCCCCGTGGTGCGGGAGAAGGGCGTAAAGGCCTGGGTCTCCATCATGTACGGGTGCAACAACTTCTGCTCCTACTGCATCGTGCCCTACGTCCGGGGCCGGGAGCGGAGCCGGGACCCCCAGTGTGTGTTGCAGGAGGTCCGGGAGTTGGTGGAGGCCGGGTACAAGGACATCACCCTGCTGGGCCAGAACGTCAACTCCTACGGCAACGACCTGAATCTGGGCTATGACTTCGCGGACCTGCTGGCGGATATTGATAAAATCCCCGGCGAGTACCTGATCCGATTTATGTCCAGCCACCCCAAGGACGCCACGAAGAAACTGTTCGACACCATGGCCCGGTGTGAGCATGTGGCCAAGCAGCTCCACCTGCCCTTCCAGTCCGGCAATGACCGGGTCTTGCGCGAGATGAACCGGCGCTACACCCGGCAGCAGTATCTGGACCTGGTGAACTACGCGAAATCCGTCATGCCCGGTCTGGTACTGACCTCCGACGTCATCATCGGCTTCCCCGGCGAGACGGAATCGGAGGCCATGGACACCGTGTCCCTGGTGCGGGAGGTGGGCTTCGACGCCCTGTTCACCTTCATTTACAGCCCCCGTCCCGGCACGAAAGCGGCGGCCATGCCGGACCCCGCCTCCCGGGAGGAGAAGCAGAAGTGGTTCGACAAGCTCCTGGAGGTCCAGAACGCCATGTCCGCCAGGCTTCACGCCGCGTATGTGGGAAAGACCGTCCGGGTGCTGGTGGACGGCGAGAGCGACGATCCGGACTTTCCCCTTGCCTCCCGCACGGAGGGCAACCGCCTGGTGCGGCTCAAGGGGGACAAGAGCCTGATTGGCAGGTTCATCGACGTGAAGGTCACGGACAGCAACACCTGGGCGCTGTACGGCGAGCCGGTCTAACGGTAGACCTCCCGGGCCAGACGGAAGGTCTCCAGAAAAAGCTGCTGAAACTCCAGGTCAACGAGGCCGTTGTATTCGTCCTCGTACTGGAGGTACAGCTCCTCCTGCTCCGGCGAGAACGTGCCGGACAGCCGCCGCAGGGCGGTTTCCGACCGGGCGGCCTGCGCGGCGTAGTCCGCCGGCAGCGGTGCCTTGGGCAGGCGCTCTTCCGTGAGATAGTGGTAGAGGGCGTCCAAATAATCGTCCATCGGGACCTCCTAAAACGACATTGACATGAATGTTTGTGTGCGATTATAATATCACACACGTTTGTGAGTGTCAATAGAAAGAGGCACAAATGACTTTTTCTGAGCATCTTCTGCAGTTAAGAAAAACAAAAGGACTCAGTCAACCGGAGATTGCGGCGGCGGTCGGCATCAGTTGGCGGGGCTATCAGAATTATGAGCTTGGGTTGAGAGAACCCAAGCTGTCCACGCTGATCGCCCTGGCGGACTTTTACAGCATCTCCCTGGACGAGCTGGTCTGCCGGGAATGGCCGAAAGAGGAGGAACATGCATGAAGATCGTCACCTTACTGGAAAATACCGCCTGTGACGCGGGGCTGTGCGCCGCCCACGGGCTGAGCCTGTACATCGAGACGCCGAAGCATAAGATTCTGTTCGACATGGGCCCGGATGCCCGCTTCCTCGACAACGCGAAAAAGTTGGGCGTGGACCTGAGCGCGGTGGATATCGCGGTGCTGTCCCACGGCCATTACGACCACGGCGGCGGTCTGCGGGCCTTCTGCGAGATCAACAGCCAGGCAGACATCTTCATCCACACCGACGCCTTCGGCGACTTTTACGCTGTGGAGGAGGGCAAGGAGCCCCGCTACATCGGTCTGGACCCGGAGCTGTGGGAGCTGGAGAGCCGCATTGTCCCCACGTCGGAGTTTGTGAAGTTGGACGACGAGCTGACACTGTTCTCCAACGAGCCGGAGGTGTTTCCCGCCCTGGCGGCCAGCGCCAAGCTCCAGGTGGAGACACCGGAGGGCCTGCGGCCCGACTCCTTTACCCATGAGCAGAACCTGCTGGTGACGGCCTGGGGCAAGTCCGTGCTGTTCGCGGGCTGCGCCCACCGGGGCATCGTCAACATTTTGGCGGGGGCAGAGACCTATCTGGGCCGCCGGCCCGACGTGACCTTCGGTGGCTTCCACTTCTTTGAGCTGGACCCGGCGGACCCCAGGAGCGGCGAGCTGATCGAGGCCACCGGCAAGGCCCTGCTGGAGGGGGAGACGGTGTACTACACCGGCCACTGCACCGGGGAGTACGCCTACGGAAAGCTCCATGACATTCTTGGCGACCGCCTGCGCCGCATGACCGGCGGCAGCGTGGTGGAGATTTGAGGCACGCAGCGGATGCACCCGCAACCGTGTTCCGGAACCACCCATACAATACCGGGCAGCGCGCAGCGAAGCGGAACGCGCGGGGCCTGTTGCTGAAAGCCCTGCGTTGACCACCCCGAAAGCAAGTCAGACTTCCATCTTGCGGCGGCAGACCATCCCTTTCCGCCGATGTCCGGCGCACCCGGCAGAAGGCCTCCGGACTTAGCCGGCACCGGCTGCCACGCCCCCGCCCTCCGGTCTGGAGGACAAAAACGCCATCCATTCAACACAGAAAGACAACGAGGTGAACCTCATGGCGGAACTGACCCCCATGATGAAGCAATATCTGGAAATTAAGAAGGACAACCCGGACTCTATCCTGTTCTTCCGCCTGGGCGACTTCTACGAGATGTTCGCCGACGACGCCAAGCTGGCGTCCAAGGAACTGGACCTGACCCTGACTTCCCGGGACCACGGCAAGCACGCCAAGCCCGAGGAGGAGCGGGTGCCCATGTGCGGCATCCCCTACCACGCCAGCGAGGCCTACATCGCCCGCCTCATCGCCAAGGGCTACAAGGTGGCCATCTGCGAGCAGATGGAGGACCCCGCCACCGCCAAGGGCCTGGTCAAGCGGGACATCATCCGGGTGGTCACCCCCGGCACCGTCATTGACGCCGCGTGCCTCGATGACAAGTCCAGCAACTTTCTCTGCGGCATCTACATGGACTCCCGCTGCGCCGGCGTGGCCTTCTGCGACATCACCACCGGCAAGGCCCACCTGACGGCGTTCACCGGCAAGGACCGGGTAGAGCACATCATCAACGAGCTGGGCCGCTTCTCCCCGGCGGAGGCCATTTTGAACGACGGGGCCTATGCCGAAAAGGCCCTGACCGCCGCCCTGACGGAGAAGTTCTCCTGCCGGGTGGAGAACGGCGGGGAGCGCCGGTTTTTGCTGAACGAGGCGGAGAAGAACATCCGGAAACAGTTCGGGGAGGACGCCCTGCACCAGCTGTCCGCCGGAAACCCGGCGGCGGCCATGGCCCTGGGCGGACTGCTGAATTACTTATACGAGACCCAGAAAACGGACCTCTCCCACATCAACGACCTGGACTACTATGAGCAGGGGCGGTTCATGGAGCTGGACCTGACGGCCCGGCGGAATCTGGAGCTGACGGAGACCCTGCGGGGCAAGGAGAAGAAGGGGAGCCTGCTGTGGGTCCTGGACAAGACCAAGACCCCCATGGGCGCCCGGTGTCTGCGCTCCTGGCTGGAGCGGCCGCTGCTGAGCGTCACCGCCATCTGCAAGCGGAACTCCGCTGTGGCGGCACTGGTGGACAACACCATCGCCAGAGAGGAACTGATCGCCTCCATGACGGGCTTGGGCGACATGGAGCGGCTCATCGGCCGCATCGTCTACGGCACCGCGGGCGGCCGGGACATGGCGTCCCTCCGGGCGGCCATCGAAAAGCTGCCCGCCGTGAAGGAGCAGCTGTCCGCCTTCTCTGACCGCCGCTTGAACGAGCTGACGGCGGAGCTGGACACGCTGGATGACATCGGCGGGCGCATTGCCGCCACCATCTGCGACGAGCCTCCGTTCTCCGTCCGGGAGGGCGGCTTCATCCGGGACGGCTTTGACGGGGAAGTGGACCGACTGCGGCACATCCTCAAGGGCGGCAAGAGCGTCATCGCGGAGATGGAGGCCAAGGAGAAGGAGCGCACCGGCATCCGGACCCTGAAGATCGGCTACAACAAGGTGTTCGGCTACTACATCGAGGTATCCAACTCCTTCAAGGACCAGGTGCCCGAGACCTACATCCGCAAGCAGACACTGGTGAACGGCGAGCGGTTCATCACCCAGGAGCTGAAGGACCTGGAGCATGAGATTCTGACCGCCTCGGAGCGGGTGGTGGCCCTGGAGTACGAGCTGTTTACCCAGCTCCGGGAGGAGATATCCGCCCAGGCGCAGTGCATTCAGAAGACCGCCGCCGCCATCGCCGAGATCGACGCCCTGGCGTCTTTTGCCGCCGTGGCGGTGCGGAACAACTACTGCCGCCCGGATGTGGACGAGTCCGGCGTGATTGAAATTAAAGAGGGCCGCCACCCCGTGGTGGAGCGGGTTTTAAAGGACAGCCTGTTCGTCCCCAACGACACGTTTATGGGCGAAAAGGAGGACCGGGTGGCCATCATCACCGGCCCCAACATGGCGGGCAAGTCCACGTATATGCGCCAGGTGGCGCTGATCGTCCTGATGGCCCAGATGGGCAGCTTCGTCCCCGCGTCCCACGCCCACATCGGCGTGGTGGACCGCATCTTCACCCGCATCGGCGCCAGCGACGACCTGAGCGCCGGACAGTCCACCTTCATGGTGGAGATGACGGAGGTGTCGGACATCCTGCACCACGCCACAAAGAACTCCCTGCTGATTCTGGACGAGATCGGCCGGGGCACCAGCACCTTTGACGGCATGTCCATCGCCCGGGCGGTGCTGGAGTACTGCGCGGATAAAAAGACCCTGGGGGCCAAGACGCTGTTCGCCACCCACTACCACGAGCTGACGGAGCTGGAGAATACCCTCCCCGGCACCGTGAACTACAACATCGCCGTCAAGACCCGGGGAGAGGACATCATCTTCCTGCGGAAAATCATCCCCGGCGGCGCGGACCGGAGCTACGGCATCGAGGTCGCCAAGCTGGCGGGCCTGCCGGACAAGGTGGTCCAGCGGGCAAAAACCGTTCTGAAAGAACTGGAGGCGGAGAACGGCGTCCAGTACACGGCCCCCCGGAAGGAGGCGGACCAGGTGTCCCTCAGTGCCATCGGCGAGGGCGAGGTCCTGGACGCGCTGCGCCGCTGTCAGCCGGACACGCTGACGCCCATTGAGGCGATGACGCTGCTGTACGAGCTGAAACGAAAACTGCAATGAGACAAGACCCCGGAGGTATATGACAGTATGGCCAAACGCAAAGCCGCAAGTTACATGACGCCCGGTGAGCAGATCGCCGGTGTGATCTTCTTCCTGATCTATCTGCTGGTGCTGCCCTTTGCCACGGCGCCGCTGTTCCGTCTGGCGGAGACGCTGCTGGGTACCAGCATCTCCGAGGCCATGCGGAATGTCATCTATTACTACATTCTCTTCGCGGTGACGGTCCTGATCTTCCACAAGTTCCTGGCCCGGACCTCCCGCCAACTGGCAGACAACCTGGGCGTGGCCTTCAAGACTCTGGGCCTGGGCCTGGTGGGGCTGTACGGCCTGAACGAGCTGGTGTACCGGCTGACGAATCTGGTGGTCACCAACCACACCAACCTCAACGACACCACCATCTCCGCCCAGATTCACGACGCGCCCCACATGACGCTGCTGATTGTCATTGTCCTGGCGCCCTTTGTGGAGGAGGTGCTGTTCCGGGGCCTGGTGTTTGGCAACCTGAAGGGGAAGAGCCGGGGGGTGGCCTATCTGGTGTCCTGCGCCCTGTTCGCCCTGCTGCACGTGTGGCAGTTCGCGGTGGTGGAGCGTGATGTCACCTATTTTCTGCTGATGATCCAGTATCTGGTGCCCGGCGTGGTGCTGGCCTGGGCCTATGAGCACAGCGGCACACTGTGGACCTCCATCGGTGTCCACGCCGTGGCCAACGCCCTGTCCGCCTGGACCATGGTGGGCTGAACCGGCTCTGCGATTGGGGCAGAACAGGGCTGAATCTATATACAATAAGGAAGAATATATCCTATGAGTTTTTTTGATGCGTTCAGCGAGATGCTGGTGATTCTCTTTGCCATTCTGGCGGGTTATGGCGCTCACCACCTGGGCTATCTGGGCGGAGAAGTCGACCAAAAGATCTGCAAGGTCATTTTAAACATTACGATGCCCGCCATGATCGTGGCGGCTGTTATCACTGGAGATACGCTGCCGGACCTGGCGGAAGTGCTGTCCATTCTGAAAGTGGCCGTGGTGTTTTACGCACTGGAATTCGCCATGGTGCTGGTGGTGCCCCGCTTCCTGGGCGGTACGCCGAAACAGCTTGGCGTGTGGCGGTATGTTCTGTCGTTTCCGAACGTGGGTTTCATCGGTTACCCCGTCGCGGTGGCGCTGTTCGGCCAGGAGGCGCTGTTTTACGCTGTGGTGCTGGCATTGCCGTTCAACCTGCTGTCTTACACCTTGGGCCCGCTTATGCTGGCGGGAGTCGGAAAATTCAGCTGGAAGAAGTCGGTTTCTCCCTGCGCTGCTGCGGCTGTCATCAGCCTGGTGCTGGCCCTGACCCGGGTGCGGGTACCATCCATGATCGGAGAGTGCCTGGATTTTGTGGGTGACATCACCGTGCCGCTGTCCCTGCTGGTGGTAGGTTCCCTACTGGCGGGACTTCCCGCGAAGCAGGTGTTTTCGTCTCCCAGACTGTGGATTCTCTCAGCTCTGCGGCTGCTGGCCCTACCGGTGATTCTGTGCTTCATTTTGCGTGCGGTCGGTGTGGATGCGATGATTCTGGGTGTCGCCGTGACGCAGATGGCCATGCCGGTGGCTGTCAATGGCACGATGCTGAGCATGGAATATGGCGGCGATACCGGCAGCATGGCGCAGATCACATTCTTGTCCACATTGCTGTCTATCGTGACCATCCCTTTGATTGCGGCTTTCCTGCTGTAAGGGTGCGGAGAGCCGTATCTGAGTTCTGAGATTTTGACATGGAGCGTGCTGTTATGCCTCATATCCAACAATTAGAGTCCCATGTGGCCGACCTAATCGCCGCCGGCGAGGTGGTGGAGCGGCCCGCCAGCGTGGTGAAGGAACTGGTGGAGAACGCCATCGACGCCGGAGCCTCCGCCGTGGTGGTGGAGATACAGCGGGGCGGCATGGGCGTCATCCGGGTGACGGACAACGGCTGCGGCATCGCCCCCGGAGAGCTGCCCACGGCCTTTCTCCGCCACGCCACCAGCAAGCTGCGCACGCCGGAGGACCTGGGCAGGATCGGCACCCTGGGCTTCCGGGGCGAGGCCTTGGCGGCTATCTCCGCCGTCAGCCGGGTGGACATCCTGACCCGGCAGACGGGCGCCGCCGGCGGCGCTTCCCTGCACCTGGAGGGGGGCGTCCCCGGCCAGGTGGAGGACGCCGGCGCGCCGGAGGGCACCACCATCGTGGTCCGGGACCTGTTCTACAACACCCCGGCCCGGCTGAAATTCATGCGGAAGGACAGCGCCGAGACCGCCTCCGTGGCGGGGCTCATGCAGCATCTGGCCCTGTCCCATCCCGATATCTCCTTCAAATTCATCAAGGACGGCACAGAGGCCCTCCACACCCCCGGCGACGGCAGACTGGACTCCGCCGTCTACGCGGCCCTGGGCCGGGATTTTGCCAAAACTCTGGTACCCGTGGAGGGCAGGGGCGGCGAGGCGGCCGTGACCGGCTTTGTCACCCAGCCTCTCATGGGCCGGGGCTCCCGGTCCATGCAGGTGTTCTTTGTCAACGGCCGCTTCATCAAGTCCCAGCTGCTGACGGCGGCCCTGGAGGAGGGCTACCGCAACCAGCTCATGAAGGGCAAGTTCCCCGGCTGCGTCCTGTCCGTGACGCTGCCGGTGACGGTGGTGGACGTCAACGTCCATCCCGCCAAGACCCAGGTCAAATTCGCCCGGGAGCAGGAGGTGTTCGATGCGGTGTACCACACCGTGCTGGACTGCCTGGACGCCAGGGGCACCCCGGTGGCCGCGCCGAAACCGGCGGAGCAGGTGGTGAACCCCCGGCGGGACTTCTTCCAGACCATGGACGCCAGGACCTACCGGGAGCAGGGCGCAAAGCCCGCACCCAAAGCGCCGGAGGCACCGAAGGCCCCTGCCCGCCCCGCCGGTTGGCAGACGGTCACACCCGCCCGGCCCGCGGCGCCGGTTTCAAAACCGGAAGCCGCCAAACCCGCCTGGAACACAGAGTGGCGCTCCTCAGCCAAGGTGGCGGACAGCGCCCCGGAAAAAACGGTCTACCAGACGGCGCGGCCCACGCCGAGGCCCATGGGCTCCGCCCTTGGAAAGCCTCCGGCCTCCGTTGCGGCAAAGCCTGTGGAAAAGCTGCCCCCCGTGAGGGAGCCCGCTCCGGCCCCCATGGAGGAGGTTCCGGTGAGGCCGGAGGCCGCCCGGCGGCCCTTCGTGCCCGCCATCCCGCCGGAGCAGCAGACCCTGGACCTGCCGGAGCAGACCACCATCGAACCGCAAAAGGAGGCTCCCTGGCGCATCGCCGGGGAGGTGCTGCACACCTACATCATCTGCGAGAGCGAGGGCGGCTGCGTCTGGCTCATCGACAAGCACGCCGCCCACGAGCGCGTCAACTTCGACCGGCTGAAGGCCGCCAAAACCCCGCCCATGCGTCAGACCCTGCTCCAGCCCATCGCGGCGGAGCTGACGAAGGAGGACGGCGCGCTGCTGCTGGAAAACCTGCCCCTGCTGGAGCAGTTCGGCTTCGCCTGCGAGGACTTCGGCGACGGCGCCATTCTGGTGCGAGAGGTCCCGGCGGACATTGACGCGGCGGATACTGTCCCCACGCTGGAGGAGTTCGCGGAAAATCTGCGCACCGGCCGCTCCCCGGAGGAAAAGCGGGACAATCTGCTCCACACCATGGCCTGCAAAGCCGCCATCAAGGGCGGCTGGACCAGCGATGTGTCGGAATTGAAGGTACTGGTGGAAAAGGTGCAGAGCGGCGAGGTCCGCTTCTGCCCCCACGGCCGTCCCGTGGCGGTGAAGCTGACGAAGTACGAGCTGGAGAAGATGTTCAAGCGGGCGTGAGGAGGCCTGACGCCACTGTGTATATAACAAGGAGTAATCAATAAAAATGAAATTACTGTCTGTAGACTGTTGCATCAGCCAGAGGGGGAAGGACTCCCGGACCCGGGCGCTGGCGGACGCGTTTCTGGAGGCCTTCCGGGCCTCCCATCCCACGGCGGAAGTCGAGACCGTGGAGCCGGCGGCGCTGGGACTGCGGTCCTTTGACCCGGAGATGCTGAACGACCGGGACGCTCTGGCGGGCATCGGCGCCTGGGACGCGCCGGTGTTCGAGGAGGCCCGGCGGTTCCGGGCGGCGGACGGCATCGTGGTGGCCGCGCCCTTCTGGGACCTGAGCTTTCCGTCCGTGCTGCGGACCTATATCGAGTACATCTGCGCCAACGGTCTGACCTATCACTACGAGGCGGACGGCTGCCACGGCGACTGCAAGGCGTCCCGGCTGGTGTACCTGACCTCCGGCGGCGACTTCGAGCGGGAGGACAGCCTCGGTGTGCTGTACTGGCGGCAGCTGTGCGCCATGTTCGGCATCGGGAAGTTTGACTACGTGTTCGCCGGCGGTCTGGACACGGACCCCGCTCTGGCGCCGGAGCGGCTGGAGGCCGCCTGCGCCCTGGCCCGGCGGTTGGCGGAGAAGTTTTAAAGCACGATTTCACGGTTGCATGCGGGCCTGGCCCGTTGTAACATAGATGTAACAGGTACGCAAAGACCCGGCGGAATCAAAAGGAGGAGAAAGCGATGTTATTGTTTGTGGATTGCTGCATCAGCTACCGGGGAGACCGCTCCCGCAGTCATGCGCTGTGTGATGCGTTTCTGACGGAGTATAAAAAGGCGAATCCGGCGGAGGATATCGAGGTGGTGAACCTGCAGCGCATGGACCTGAAGCCCTTCAACCAGTTCAGCACCGACGACCGGAACGCCCTGCGGAACGTGAAGGCCTTCGATGCGCCCATCTTCAAGCTGGCCCGTCAGTTCAAGCGGGCGGACCGCATCGTCATCGGCGCTCCTCTCCGGGACCTGACCTTCCCGGCCATGCTGCGCATTTACATTGAGTATGTCTGCGTCCGCGAGGTGACCTACCACTACGAAAACGGCCGGTGCAAGGGCGACTGCATGGCCCAGAAGCTGGCGTACCTGACCGTCAGCGGCGGCCCGGAGCCGGAGGAGAATCTGGGCGTGGAGTACTGGCGGCAGCTGTGCGAACGCTTTGGCATCAAGGAGTACCGGCACGTGGAGGCCTATGGCCTGGACATTGAACCGGAAAAGAGCGGCGAGATCATGAAGGCCGCCTGTGACAAGGCCCGAGAACTGGCAAAGGTGTTCTGAGCTGAGAAAAGGAGACCGGGTCCTGGTTTGTCTGAGCCGGATACCGGAATTTGCACGAACACGGAGGAGGTGGAGACCATGGCACCGAAGATCGTCTGCGTCGTAGGCCCCACGGCCTGCGGCAAGACCACGCTGGGCGTGTTGCTAGCAAAAAAATTTAACGGCGAAGTGGTCTCCGCCGATTCCATGCAAATCTACAGGGGCATGACCGTGGGCACCGCCGCCCCCACGCCGGAGGAGATGGACGGCGTGCCCCACCACATGGTGGCCGTGGCGGACCCGGCGGAGCAGTGGTCCGCCGCCCGCTACGCCCAGGCCGCCACGCCTATCATCGACGACATTCTGGCTCGTGGAAAGCTGCCCATCCTGGTGGGCGGCACGGGGCTGTGGCTGGACGCGGTGGTGAGGGGCCACGGCTTCGCCGGAGGCCACGCCGGCGGCGAGGTCCGGCGTCAGCTCCAGCAGCGGCTGGAGCGGGAGGGCATCGAACCCCTGCTGGCGGAGCTGCGCCAGGTGGACCCGGCGTCGGCGGAGCGGCTGCATCCGGCGGATGAAAAGCGTATCCTCCGGGCGCTGGAGGTCTATCTGGAAACCGGCAAGACCATCACCGCCCACAACGAGGAGACCAAGAAGCTGCCGCCCCGGTACGACGCCGTCTGGATCGGATTGCAGTTCGAGGACCGGGCGGACATGAAGGCCCTCATCGACCGCCGGGTGGACAAAATGGTGGAGGAGGGCCTTCTGGAGGAGGTTCGGGGGCTGCTGGAGAGCGGCCTGCCCCGGGAGTCCACGGCCCTCCAGGCCATCGGCTACAAGGAGTTCCTGGGGGTGGCCGACGGCACCGCCACAGAGGCGGAGGCCATCGAGGAGGTCAAGCTCCGCTCCCGGCAGTACGCCAAGCGCCAGCTGACCTGGCTGCGGAAGAGTTCCGACATCCACTGGATTTTTTGGAAAAAAGAGCGGGATTTTGAAAGGGCCTTACAGGTTTCGACGGAAATCCTGACCGCCGAGGGCTTATCCTAGTCCAAGGCGGACGTACATAAAAGCA
This sequence comes from uncultured Clostridia bacterium, assembly GCA_945864305.1. Taxonomy (GTDB): domain Bacteria; phylum Bacillota; class Clostridia; order Oscillospirales; family Oscillospiraceae; genus Oscillibacter. The sequence continues at coordinate 23,508 of CAMBAJ010000003.1, forward strand.
TCGTCCGACCGACAAAGAAAAAGGAGCGGACGATATGCAGACAAAAGCGAATTTGCAGGACTTATTTCTCCTTCAGGCCAGACGGGACAGGCTGCCGGTGACCATGTTTCTGATGAACGGCTTCCAGATGCGGGGCGTCATCACCGGGTTTGACGCCTTCGTGGTCATTCTGGACAGCGAGGGACGGCAGCAGGTGATCTACAAGCACGCGATCTCCACCATCGCCCCCATCCGCCCGGTGGACCTGACGGGAGAGCCTGCACAGCAGTGAAAGGGCCGCCGGGGCGGTCCTCCAGAGGAAAGAAGCGCCCTGCCGGTCAAGCGCCGGCGGGGCGCCAAGAGGCTGTCTCAATATGAAAAACAACTCCATTGGCATGAAACTTCTGATGGCTGTGGTGACACTGGCCGTCCTTACATATTTCGGCATCCAGGCGTATCTGTACTTCGACGATCCCCTGACCACCACGGTAGCCTATACCTATCAGGTGGAGGAGGGCGTGGAGCTCACCGGCTACGTGGTGCGGGACGAGCAGGTGCTGGAGGAGGAGCCCTCCGGCCTGGTCCGCATCCAGCGGGACGAGGGAGAGCGGGTCAGCACCGGCGGCGTCATTGCCAGGGTGTATGCGAACCAGGAGGCCATGGACCAGCAGGCCCAGATCGAGTCCCTGGTCACCCAGATCGAGCAGTTCCAGTACGCTCAGGAGGCGGCGCTGGGAGCGGAGGCGTCATTGAAGCTGGACGCCCAGATTCTCAGCAATCTGCTGGCCTACCGGGGCTATGTGGCGGAGGACCGTCTGGACATGGCGGAGAAAAAGGGCAGCGAGCTACGGGGCCTGGTTTTGAAGCGGGACTATACGTATTCCGATGCCACGGACCTCTCCGGAGAGATCGCCGAGCTGGAGGCCCAGCTGAAGGACCTGCGGTCCAAGGCGGCTGGCTCGGTCCGGACTATCACCGCATCCAGAACGGGGTTGTATTCCGCCGTGGTGGACGGATATGAGTCTGTGCTGACGCCAGAGAGCCTGGCGGAGCTGACGCCCTCCAAGCTGTCCGCCGTCCGGGCGGATTCCTCCGTGCAGTCCGACATGGGGAAACTGATCCTGGGCGACACTTGGTACTACGCTGCCACGATGTCCAAATCGGACGCGGAGACGCTGCAAAAAAAGCAGGCGCAGGGTATCGGCCTGACCCTCCAGTTCTCCAAGAGCATCGAGCGGAGCCTGTCGGTGAGGCTGGAGAGCGTCAGCGAGGAGGAGAACGGCCGGGTGGTGGCGGTGTTCAAGGGCCGGACCTATCTGGCGGAGCTGACGCTGCTGCGTCAGCAGGGCGCCAAAATCATTTATAAATCGGAGAGCGGCATCCGCATTCCCAAGGAGGCCCTGCGGGCGGAGAAGGTTACGGTGAACGCGGAGGGAGAGCGGACCACGGAGCAGACCATGGGCGCCTACTGTGTGGTGGGCATGGAGGCCCGCTTCAAGCCGGTGGAGGTGCTCTATAACGGAGAGAACTTCGTCCTGGTGCGCTCCACTGCGGGCGAGGACCAGGAAAAGCTCCGCCTCCGCCACGGCGACGAAGTCATTGTCACGGCCAATGATCTGTACGACGGAAAGGTCCTCGGCTGATCGGCCCGATTTCAAAGTATAAAAATCAGGAAACTATCAAATACGAAGGGAAGTTGGAACGCGTATGTCCATTGCAGAAAACATTGCCCAGGTCCGGGCAAATATTGAGGCCGCTGCGCAGGAGGCCGGCCGGGACCCCAAAGAGATCACCCTGGTGGGCGCCAGCAAGATGAACGACGCCGCTGCCTGCCGGGAGGCCATCGCCGCCGGCATCGACGTGCTGGGGGAGAACCGGGTCCAGGAGATGATCCAGAAGCTCAGCGAGCACGCCTATGACGGCGCGCCGCTGCACTTCATCGGCCATTTGCAGCGCAACAAGGTCAAGCAGGTGGTGGGCCATGTGGACCTTATTCAGTCCGTGGGCTCCATCGAGCTGCTGGATGAGATCGAGAAGGTGGCCGCCGCCCGGGACCTGGTCCAGGATATCCTGCTGGAGGTCAACATCGGCAGGGAAGAGGCCAAGAGCGGCTTTGCCCCTGACGCGGTGTTCCAGGCGGCGGAGGCCGCCATGTCCCGCCCCCATGTCCGGGTGCGGGGATTGATGACCATTCCGCCGGCGGATGCGGATCGGGATGCGAATATGCGGTATTTTGATAAAGTCCGGGCACTTTATGTTGACATCAATACAAATTTGTTCCATAATGAATTGAAGTACCTGTCCATGGGCATGAGCGGTGACTATGAAGACGCCATCCGCACCGGCGCCACCATGGTCCGGGTGGGCACTGCCATCTTCGGCGCCCGCCACTATAATACCTGATACCGCGTTCTCTGACACGCGCCGCGCTTTTGCCGGAGGATTCTATAAGAACTCCAACAAGGAGGATATGCCATGAGCTTTATTGATGAGCTGAAAAAGCTGACCCATCCCTATGAGGATGAAGATGAGGAAGAGTTTGACGACTTCGAGGAGGTGCCCCGGAAGGACACCTTTGAAGACCGCCGGAACAAGACCGAGGACCGTCGCAACAAGGTGGTGAACATCCACGCCACCACGCAGCTGAAGGTGGTGCTGGTGAAGCCGGAGCGGTTTGAGAACGCCTCCGAGATCGCGGACCACCTGAAGGATAAGCGGACCGTGGTGCTGAACCTGGAGTCCACCAACAAAGACGTCGCCCGCCGTCTGGTGGACTTCTTGTCCGGCGTGGCCTATGCCGGTGAGGGTAAGATCAAAAAGGTGGCCGCCAATACATACCTCATCACGCCCTACCACGTGGACATCGAGGGCGATTTGATCGACGAACTGGAAAACAACGGCCTTTATTTCTGACAGAGGGGTAGGGACACACAATGCTGACACCACAGGAAGTTTCCTCCCACGCCTTTACCAAGGCGGTCATGGGCGGATATAACATGGCCATGGTCGACGAGTTCCTGGACGAGCTCACCGATGACTATACGGCACTTTATAAAGAGAACGCGACGCTGAAGGCCAAGATGAAGGTCCTGGTGGAAAAGGTGGAGGACTACCGCGCCACTGAGGATTCCATGCGGGCCACGCTGCTGACTGCCCAGAAGATGGCAGACTCCATCGTCCGGGAGGCAGAGGCCAAGCGGGACCAGATTCTGGCCCAGGCTGAGAGCGACGCCAAGGACCGCGTCGCCCAGATGCAGCAGGAACTGACAGCGGCGGAGGAGCGTTTGCGCCAGGGCCAGCAGGAGCTGGCGAAGTTCATCGCCGCCAGCCGCAGCATCTGCGAAAAGGAGCTGGCGTTCCTGGAGCAGCTGCCCGAGCTGCCGGTGGACGTGGCGGAACCGGCTCCGGCGGAGGAGAATCCTGTCGCTGAGATCGAAGAGAATGTCCTGGCGGCGTTTTCCGCCCAGAGCACGGAAGAGCAGGCTTCCACGGAGGAGACTCCGGCGGAGGACGATTATCCGGAGGGGGACCCCTTTGCCGAGGAAGAGCCTCTGGAAGCCACCCGCCGCATCAATCTGGATGACTTGAAGTTCGGCCGCAATTACAGCGGCGGAAAAGACTGAACGAAAAGGCGGCTCTCGTGAGCCGCTTTTTTGCTAGGAGGAAAAAGGAGGCGGCCATGGAGACACAGCGGCCCATCGTGGCATTTCTCTACGACTTTGACAAGACGCTCTGCACCACTGACATGCAGGACTATGCCTTCATCCCCAGCCTGGGCATGACGCCGAAGGAGTTCTGGGCGGAGGCCAACGGCTTTGGCCGTGGCAACCGCATTGACGGCATTCTGGCCTATATGTACACCATGATCCGGGAGGCGGAGAAGAGGAACCGGCCCTTCACCCGGGAGGACCTGGTAGAAAAAGGCCGTAGCATTGTGCTGTTCCCCGGCGTGGAGGACTGGTTCCGGCGCATCAACGCATTCGGAGAGGCCCAGGGCGTCCAGGTGGAGCACTACATTATCTCCTCCGGCCTGCGGGAGATCATCGAGGGTTCCTCCATCAGCGGCGAATTCAAGGAGATCTACGCCAGCGAGTTCTACTACGACGAGACGGGCCGGCCTGTCTGGCCCAAGCTGGCGGTCAACTTCACCGCCAAGACCCAGTTCGTCTACCGCATCAACAAGGGCGTGCTGGACGTGTCCGACGACAAGACCCTCAACGATTCCATGCCTGACGACAGCAAGCGGGTACCGTTTACCAACATGGTCTACATGGGGGACGGCCTCTCCGATGTGCCCTGCATGAAGATGATGCGGGCCTACGGCGGCCAGGCCATCGCCGTGTATCAGGAGAGCAACCGCATGGGCGTGGAGGACCTGCTGGCCAAGGGTCGGGTGGACTTCATCTTCCCGGCGGATTACAGCGAGGACACGGCTCTGGACCTGACGGTGAAGAACATCATCCGGAAGATGTCCATTGTGGACCGGCTGTGGGAGGAGAACGTCCAGCAGCTGCGCTCCATCGGCGGCGATGTCCTGCCGGACCAGGTGGGGCTGTTCTGAGAGACGTTAACAGCCGGACCCATAAAAAAGTTGAAAAAATCTTTACACGCCGTATAGTTTCTGGTAAACTATACGGCGTGTATTTATATAGACAAGGAGAGGACATACCATGGCTTCCACCACTGAATTTTCCCGCACCCTGTCCCTGCTGCGGCAGGAGCGGGGCGTCTCCCAGCGGACCGCCGCCGCGGACCTGGGCATCTCCCAGGCGCTGCTGAGCCACTACGAAAACGGCATCCGCGAGCCGGGCCTGGCCTTCGTAGTCAGGGCCTGCGATTACTACCATGTCTCCGCCGACTTCATCCTGGGCCGCACCCTGTCCCGGGAGGGCAGCATGCTGACCAGCGAGGAGGTGCTGAACGCCGCCGAGCCGGGCAACGTCCTCCAGGGCAGCGTCCTGGCGACCCTGCAGAGCAAACTGCTCTCCGGAGCCATTGGCGTGCTGTTCGGGCTGCTGGGCAAGCTGGGGGACAAAGCCGCCATCAACGCGGCGGCGTCCTACCTCTCCAGCGCGATCTACCAGCTCTACCGCCACCTGTACCGCACCGCCGGGGCCAACGAGGCCTACTTCGCCCTGGACCCCGCCGCCTGCACCCTTGGCGTGGCCGACGCGGACATGAAGCTGTCCGAGACCCGGTACACCCGGGCCCTGCGGAGCCAGGCGGCCCAGAAGAAGGAGTTTCCGGACCTGTCGCCAGAGGCGCTGACCAACAATTATCCCGGCCGCTGCCAGAGTCTGACCCAGGTCCTGAGCACCACCGACATCCGGCTGAACAAGCTGTCGGAGCAGTGAGATGAGCTTTCAGTCGGTCGGGTTCCTGGCCTTTCTTGCCGGGACGGTACTTATCTGCCTGACGGCGGAGCGCCGCCACCCACAGGCGGGGCGGCTGCTGCTGGCCTGCGCGCTGTTCTATGTGGCGGGCGGCGGCTGGGCGGCGTTTCTGGTGCTGGCGGCGGGTGTGACCGTGACCGCCGCGGCCCTCCAGCGGCTGTGCGGGACGGAGAAAAGCTCCCGCCGCCGGGCGATGGCGCTGGGCTGCGGCTGGCATATCGCCGTGCTGCTGGTGTTCAAATACACCGGTTTTTTCACCGGCGGCGCGGTGTCCATCGGCTGGGCGCCTCTGGGTCTCAGCTTCTTCACCTTCCAGCAGCTGTGGCTGCTGAAGGAGGCCTACACCGGTCAGTACCAGCCGGTGCAGGGAGATGACCTGACGCTGTACGCCCTCTTTTTCCCCACCGTCACCTCCGGCCCCATCCTGCGGCCCGGCGCCTTTTTCCCGCAGCTGCGGGAGGGACATTTTTTGCGGCCGGACTGGCAGGACATCTCGGCGGGACTGTACGCCTTCTCCCTGGGCCTTGCCAAAAAGACCCTGCTGGCGGACAGCTTCGGCACCGTCGTGGCCAACGGCTGGGCCATGGGGGAGGACATGACCGCCCCCGCCGCCTGGATGGTGATGCTGGGCTACACCCTGCAGCTGTACTTCGATTTCTCCGGCTACTGCGATATGGCCACCGGCGCCGCCCGTCTGCTGGGCGTGCGCCTGCCGCTGAACTTCGACTCCCCCTACCGGAGTTTGTCCGTGGGGGAGTTCTGGAAGCGGTGGCATATCACCCTGACCACCTTTTTGCGGGAGTGCCTCTATTTCCCCCTGGGCGGCAGCAAAAAGGGCACCGCCCGGACGTATCTCAATATCCTCATCGTGTTCCTTGTCAGCGGATTCTGGCACGGAGCTGGGTGGACCTTCCTGGTCTGGGGCGCCCTCCACGGGCTGGCGCAGGTCGCGGAGCGGGCCTGGGGCCCGGCCCGGGACCGCCTGCCCAAGGGGCTGCGGTGGGCCATGACCTTTGTGTTCGTCAGCTTCGCCTGGGTGTTCTTCCAGGCCCCCAGCCTGACCGGAGCCGTGGGCCTGCTGTCCGCCGCTGTCACCGGCGGTCCGGGTCTGCCCCTGGAGGCGCTGGCCGCCGGCATGTTCGACAGCGAGGTGACGGCGGTCTCCACGCTGCTGCCGGCGCTGGCAAAGGCCATGCCGGGACTGACCCTGGCGGGGCTGTTCGCCGTGGGCATGGTCATTATCCTCTGGCCCCGGAACGTGGTCCGGCAGATGGACACCTTCCGGCCTACCCTGGTTCGGGCCGTGGCCTGCGGCATCCTGACGGTCTGGTCGGTGCTGTCCTTCTCCGGCGTCACCACCTTCATCTATTCCAATTTCTGAGGAGGCGCGGCTTTGAAACATCCACAAAAACGCTGGGCGGCAGCGCTTCTTCTGACCGTTGTGCTGCTCCTGGCCCTGTGCGCCGGAATCGTGCGGGTGGTGGACCCCTTTTTCCACTACCGGGACCCGGATCCCGAGGGGGAGGTGTGGTTTGACCAGCGCTATCAGTGCGCGGGCCTGCTGCGGAGCCAGGAATACGAGACAGTCCTGATGGGCTCCTCCCTGGCGGCCAATTACCGGCCCTTCTGGTTCGACGTGTTCTACGACACCTCCACCGTAAAAGTGACATTTCCCAACGGCGGATTCCATGAATTCGACCAGGCTCTGGACTACGCCTGTACCTGCCGGGACGTGAAGCGGGTCATCTTCGGCCTGGACCCCAACCTCCTGGCCCGGAGCCCCGAGGAGGAGCCGGACCAGCTGCCGTCCTACCTCTATGACGACGACCCCTGGAACGACGTACACTATCTTCTGAACAAGGACGTCCTGATGCGCTCGGCCTACACGGTCCTGAAAAAGGCGTCGGGGGAGACCCAGACCATCCAGGACGCCTTCGTGTGGGACGGAAACGTCTTTTTCTCCCGGGAGCTGGCCCTGGCGGGCTATGAGCGGCCGGAGCCCAGCGGTCAGACGCTGCCGCCGGACGCGTTTCTGGAAAACTGCCGGGAAAATCTGACGGTGGTCACGGGCTGGCTGGAGGAGTACCCAGACACGGACTTCATCTTTTTCTTCTCCCCGTACAGCATCCTGTTCTGGGACAAGATGGACCGCCTGGGGGAGACAGACGCCATGCTGACCATGCTGGACGAGGCCACGAAAACCCTGCTGGCCTATGACAACGCCGAGATTCAGTTCTTCATGGCGGATTTCCCGGTCATCACGAATCTGGACAACTACGCCGACCATATCCATGTGGCGGGCCGGGTGACGTACCAGATGTCCCGGGCCATGCCGGAGGGGACCTACCGCCTGACGGCGGAAAACCGCGCGGAAGTGCTGGACGCTCTGCGGGAGTTTGTGGTACACTACGATTACGATAAAATCTGGGCCGAACAGCCCTGACGGCCAGTTTGAAAGAAATTTCCAAACCCCAAACGGAGGTTTATTCGATATGACAAAACAGAGCAATATCCGAAACTTTTCCATCATTGCCCACATTGACCATGGCAAATCCACGCTGGCGGACCGGCTGCTGGAGAAGTGCGAGGCGGTCTCCCAGCGGCAGATGGAGAGCCAGCTGCTGGACAACATGGACCTGGAGCGGGAGCGGGGCATCACCATCAAGGCCCGGGCCGTCCGGCTGAACTACAAGGCCCAGGACGGACAGGTCTACGAGCTGAACCTCATCGACACCCCGGGCCACGTGGACTTCAACTACGAGGTCTCCCGGTCTCTGGCGGCCTGTGAGGGCGCAGTGCTGGTGGTGGACGCCACCCAGGGCGTGGAGGCCCAGACCCTGGCCAACACTTACCTCGCTATGGAGCACGATCTGGAGATTCTGCCCGTGTTCAACAAGATCGACCTGCCCGCCGCAGACCCCCAGAAGGCCAAGCACGAGGTGGAGGACATCATCGGCCTGCCCGCCATGGACGCGCCGGAGATCTCCGCCAAAATGGGCATCAACATCGACGCCGTGCTGGAGGACATCGTGCAGAACGTGCCCGCTCCCACCGGCGACGTCAACGCGCCCCTCAAGGCCCTGATCTTCGACAGCCAGTACGACAGCTACCGGGGCGTCATCGTCTACATGCGGCTGATGGAGGGCAGCATCCGCACCGGCCAGCAGGTGAAGCTGATGGCCACCGGCGCCACCTATCAGGTCGTCGAGTGCGGCCACCTGCTGCCCCTGGGCCTGGAGCCCTGCGACGCTCTGGAGGCTGGAGAAGTTGGCTATTTCACCGCCAGCATTAAGAATGTTCAGGATACCCGGGTGGGCGACACCGTCACCGATGCGGTAAATCCCACCGCCGAGGCCCTGCCCGGTTACCGCCCCGTGCAGCCGATGGTCTACTGCGGTATTTACACCGAGGATGGTTCCAAGTACCCCGACCTGCGGGACGCTCTGGAAAAACTGCGGCTGAACGACGCCTCCCTGAGCTTTGAGCCGGAGTCCTCCGTGGCCTTGGGCTTCGGCTTCCGCTGCGGCTTCCTGGGGATGCTCCACATGGAGGTCATCCAGGAGCGGCTGGAGCGGGAGTTTGATCTGGACCTGGTGACCACCCTGCCCTCCGTCATCTACAATGTCTACAAGACCGACGGGTCTCTCGTGCGGGTGGACAATCCCCACAACTACCCGGATCCCGCCTCCATCGAGCACGCGGAGGAGCCCTACGTCAAGGTGTCCATCATCACCCCCAACGAGTACGTGGGCAACATCATGCCCCTGTGCCAGACCCGGCGGGGCGAGTTCAAGGACATGCAGTATCTGGATACGAATCTGGTGGAGCTCCACTACCAGATGCCCCTGAACGAGATCATCTACGACTTTTTCGACACCCTGAAGGCTAACACCAAGGGCTACGCCTCCCTGGACTACGAGCTGTCCGACTACCGGCCCAGCGAGCTGGTGAAGGTGGACCTGCTGTTAAATGGCGACAAGGTGGACGCCCTGAGCTTCATCGCCCACAAGGACAAGGCCTACCCCCGGGCCCGGAAGCTGTGCGAGAAGCTGAAGGAGAATGTGCCCCGCCAGCTGTTCGAGGTCCCCATTCAGGCGGCCATCGGCGGCCGGATCATCGCCCGGGAGACCATCAAGGCCATGCGGAAGGACGTGTTGGCCAAGTGCTACGGCGGCGACGTCACCCGGAAGAAGAAGCTGCTGGAAAAGCAGAAAGAGGGCAAAAAGAAAATGCGCTCCCTGGGCACGGTGCAGGTGCCGACAGAGGCATTTTTGGCGGTCCTCAAGCTGGATGAATGAGTTTGCCCTCTGCGAGCGTGAGCGAGCCGCCGCGGAATCGGCGTACAAGCGTTTTGCGGAGCAAAACCTTGAAATCGACGGGCTTTGCCTGGCGATTTGAGTCCAATGCGGGGTCCTCGCAAAATCGAAGATTTTGTGGGGTGCGGCAAAAAGAAAATGCGCTCCCTGGGCACGGTGCAGGTGCCGACGGAGGCATTTCTGGCGGTTCTCAAGCTGGATGAATAATAAAACAGTACCGCGGGCAGCGCCTGCGGTACTGTTTTATCTTATCCCATAAACGGCCAGAAGGTCAGGCGGAGGACACCTTTGCCCCAGTCATAGCCGGAAAGAAATTCCGTCTCCACCTGAATCGCATTGGCATGAGCACTGTGCATCCATGGTTCATCCGGTGCGGCCGTTCCCAGAGAACAGATGACGGCAGTGTCGGCACCGCGCTGCTCCGCCCGGATGCCCTCCATGTAGAGATTATTGCCGGAGACAGTACAGAGAAGGTCCGTATCCAGACACGTCAGGGTCAACTCCCCGATAGATTCATCATAGGAGACCTCCACCTGGGGGAACGCGGCCTGTTCCGAGGTGTCAAACACCAACTCCAGGGAATCAGCGCCGGGATAGAGCGCTTCCAGGGAAGAAGCGGCGCCGTTTCCCGGCAAGGTCAGCAGCGTGCCTGAAGCCAGAGAGATTTCCCGTGGATAGCGATTCGCCACTGAAGCGCAGTGCAGCCCATCCTGCTGTACAGGTTCCCCTGTACCGGTGTTTACCAGGGAGCGGACCAAACCGGCGGAGACGGCGACAGGGCAACCCTCCTCGCCGTCGGTGTTCAGCGTGATGCTGCCCTGACCGGCGGACAAGACCTCATCCATGGTATACCGCCCTTCCAGCAGGGCGTAACAGTAGCCGCTCTCCCCGTAGACCCAGTCAAACCGGGTATCTTCGTCCGGGACCTCCCCGGTGTCCGTGTAGGGCATGGGGACGGACCAGAAAATCCCCGTTTTCCTCCCGGATGTCCAGCGCATAGCGGTAGAATCCGTCCGGGGACAGATAGTATTCCCGAATGCGCGCCTCTGTCACCGGCAGAGGTAGTTTCCGGCCGATAGTCAGGGTCACGTCCGTGGCCTCCGCCGGAGTAGGCTCCGGCGGCTGCGACGCATCCTCCACAGGCGCCGGGGCGGACGCGCAGCCGGACAGGAGCGCCAGACAGATAAGCATCAGAAAAAAACGCTTCATAAAGTACCTCCTGCGGTTGAGTTTGCCCACGTTCTGCGCGTCAAGACATAGGTTCCCGGCTCCAGGTCTCCCCGCCGTCGGGGGAGAGAAACGTCTCAACATAGCTGCTGCCGTTTTCACCGGAGGCCCGCATGAAGAGCCAGACTGTCTCACCGTCCAGGGACAGCCCCTCCGGGCTCCATACGGAGTTCGTTTCCGGTAAAGGCAGACCGGCCTCTGTCCAGGTCTCTCCGCCGTCGGAGGTGACGTATACCGGGGCGCTGTCAAACAGCTCTGTGGCGATGACGGCGTGCTTCCCGTCCGGGAAAGCGGCCTTGAAGGGCTTCCAGGCGTCCTCCGGCAGAGAGGAGACCTCCTCCCAGGTTCTTCCGCCATCGTGGGTTTGATAGATGCAGGTGTCCATGCCGGCCGCGCCCTGTCCGATGGACAGAACCAGCCAGCCGTCCTCGGCAGAGACCATTTGCAGGGCGGTGAACGCCGGCTCGAGGTCCGTCCAGGTCTCCGCCCCCTTCCGGCCCGCCAGGTCCTGCTTTGCCCATTCCCGGGGCGCGGGGACGGCGGGGCCCAGAGCCGTCCACTCCGTCTCTCCGGAACGCATCACATTGGGGACGCCGTCCAGAAGGACATAGAGGTCCATGGTCCACAGCTGGCTCTCCGGGACCTGAAATTCGATGGCCTGCGGCGCAAAATGGAGCCGGGCGGACAGGGAGGCATACGCCGAGGTCTCGTCCCAGGGTGTCCCGCCGCAGGGAAGATAGGTGACGGGCAGGGCCTTTGTGTCCTCCTCAAACCGGCTCGGGGCCGCACCGCAGACATAGATGGGGGAGACGTCCGCCAGGGCCGAGGAGACGTCGGCAAAGCGGACTTGACCGTCCAGGAGCATGTAATAGTAAATCTCCTGACCGCCGTGGTAGAACCACATCAGCTCCGTCACACCGTCGCTGTTGAAATCCATCTCCAGCACATAGTTGGCACAGTCCGCCAGCAGCCGGGGCACACCGGTATCATCTAGCACGTAGTAGTCGTAAGCGGTATAGGCCACGCCCCGGGGGGCGACGATGCGGAAACCGTCCTGCCCCAGAACTTCGGTGAAGGAAGCCACGTCGTAGCCCTCTGTGTAGCAGCTCTCTTCCCGGCAGAATCGCAGCAGTTTATCGCCCCTGCGGATGGCCCAGTATTTCACACCGGAGGCGGGACCGTCTTCCCAGAAGCAGACCACTTCCAAGCCGTCCGGCAGGGTTTTGTCACACAGGACCTCCCCCATGGCATTCATGGAGACAGTGTCCGGCTCCATGTCCGTCCAGGGTTCATAGGGTTCCATCTCCGCCAGGGGGATGGACAGCACAGTCACGGGCTCATTCTCCGCGGGCGTCCGGGCGGTATCCGCCGCTGTATCCGTGGTATCCAGAACGGAAGCCGCCAGAGAGGAGCAACCCGTCAGCAGCACAAGCGCAAGGAAAACCGCCGGCCATCTGCTCATAAAAATCCCTCCTCTTTCTGTTATGTTAACAAGAAAGAGGAGGGATTTCGTTACAAAGCAGGGAAAAAGCGGTGAAAAACTGAAAACAAAAGTTACAGGGTTTCCAACGTCAGCAGCAGGATGCCCGCCTCCCGGTCCAGCCAGGAGCAGCAAAAGCGCTTGCTCCGGGGGCCGTCGGGGGTGTCCAGCATGCCGGTGTATTCACAGAACTCCCGGCCGTCCAACTGGCTCAGCAGCGTGTCCAGCCGCACCGCCCGGCGGAGGGCCGTCCGCTGGTGGGTGGCTGCCTGGCCCCGGAGATATTGAGCCGCCAGCGCCCGGTAGGTGGTATTGGGGGGCAGCGCTTCTCCGCCGCCCCAGAGGCGGCAAGTGCCGTCGGCGGCGTTGACGGTCAGCACGAAGTCATAGCCCCGGCGGACCAGGGCGTCCAGCACGGCGGTCTCATACCGCTGAACATCGATGCCGGAGACGGTGCAGAAGGCTGTGATATGGAGGGTATCCGGGTCCTCGGCCAGCTCCACAGAGGTCCTGGCCCAGACGGGATTTCCGCTGCCGGGAATAAAGTGGTGCTCCAGAGAGAACACCGTCTCACCCCGGTGGAATGCATCCAGCAGCGTATCCCGGCGGAAGAGGGTGTCAAATTGCCCGCGCTGGTCCCCGTCAGGCACATTATCCCGCAGGTGCCGCAGACAGGCGTCCGCCGTGTTGCCGAACAGCACCCGGGACAGATGGCGGCTGCTGCCCTTGGCGTCCAGAATGCGGTCCGCCGCTAGGTCCAGTCGGGCGGAGGCCAGCACGCCGGGGAGGAGCTTTTTCTGCCGCACTGTCAACTGGCGGAACCGCTGAGCGGCGGCCTTGCTCTGGGAGATGTCCTCGCTTTTGCCCAGCAGGCGGGTCACATTGCCCTTGTCGTCGAACACGCTCATCCAGGAGAGGCGGTACCACCGCCAGCCCTGGCCGTCGTAATCGCCCCGGTATTCCACCGTCTCGGCGCCGGCGCGGGCGGAGAGTCGCTTGATCACAGCTGCCAGTTTCCGACGGTCGTCGGGATGGACAACAGCGGCGCTGGCCAGAGAGGCCCGGTAGCCCTGGATGGTGCGGGTTTTCCGGTGTCCGGTATCGTTGTGGCGGTCGATGCGGACGGTGTCGGTGACCGGATCGTAGTCCAAGCTGAGAATGCGGGACCGGTCCAGAAGCAGATCGCACATCTGGGCGCGGAGCCGCAGTTCCAGTTGGGAGTTCATCTCGGAAGTCTGGTCGGAGCACGTGGCGTACAGAAGGTGGGTGCCGTCCGCTTGGGCTTGCCAGACGATCTCCAGAGAGACCCAGACCGCCGGGCGGTCGGAAAGGCGCAGATGACAGGCGTGGCACAGGGACGCACCGGTGTTTCGGGCGTGGGCGGCAGCGGCCAGCAGAGCGTCCCGCTCCGGCTCCGGCACACACCACAGGGGATCGACCGTCAAACGGCGCGTCAGCTCATCTGTCGAGCATTTCAACATGTCGGAGAGGCCCTGGCTGACCAGCAGAGGCGTCAGCGTTTCCCCCTCCCGCCGAAGCAGACAGCGGCAGCCCGGCAGCCCGGCCAAAAGGTCCATCAGCCGCCGCTGAGAATCCGCCAATTGCCGGAGATTGGCGGACAGCCGGTCTCCCGCGCGCCGCCGCTGATCGACGTCCAGCAGCAGGGCGTGGATGGTATAGACGCCCTCTCGCAGCGGCAGAATATCCGCTTGAAGGGCCACCCATAGAGAGGGCAGGCCGTTTCGCCGCAGCCGGAACTCATGATCCACGCTCCGGCCATCCCGGGCGGCGTCCAGAAGCTCCTGCAAAAGAGCTGGCCAGTCCTCCTGTTCCACCAGGGCGGAGAAGTCCTCTCCGAACCGGTTTAACAGCTCCGTCCGGCTCCAGCCGGAGAGTGTGCACAGCCGTGGATTGAAGGACAGGCACCGGACTCCCGATCGGCTCAGCTCAATGACAGCCGCGGCGGCGGGAAGATTTTCCACAGACAGCGGCGTGGACTCCCGCTGATAGTCCCGGACGGGCTCCAGGAGGCAGCAGACCATGCCGTACATGGGCTGGTAGCAAGTGATGGACAGGGTTTGACCCAAATTGGTATCGTAAATAAAAGAGGCGGCAGAGCCTGAAAATGCCACGGATTCCAGGGCTCTCAGCTTTTGCAGGCGCTGATGGGGAAAACTGCGGGTGAACCGCTGACCCCGCAGCTCCTCCGCCGGTATTTGCAGGAGAGCCCCGGCGGCGTCGTTGGCAAACCGGCAGGCCAGGTCCACCATGGTCCCCTGCCCGTCTGTAATGACCTCCGCCAGCAAAAAGGGGATGCGGCTGTTCCGGAACGCGTTTGTGAACTTGTCCAGATGCTTGGCCACAGCGGTGTCCTCCTTTGCGAGTGATGGCTCCATTATACGCAAGGAGGCTGTTTCTTGCAACGAAATTCGCCGGATTTCGGGGGAATATCAGGGAAATAGGTGGACCTTTGCGAAAATGCACAAAAAGTAGTACCTTTTCCGGCGGAAAGTCTATTTGCCGGAAAGCGGGGAAACATTGACTGTTTTGGCAAAAACCATCATAATATGTTACAACATGTAAAATCGAGAAACTGCGGGCAAAAGCGGAGGAGACGTATGAAAAAAGGCTATTTGGTGTTACAGGACGGCCGGGTGTTTGAAGGCGTCCGGTTCGGCGCGGATGCCGACACAATTGGCGAGCTGGTGTTCACCACCGGCATGTGCGGGTATATCGAGACCTTGACCGACCCCAGCTACGCGGGACAGATCGTCATGCAGACCTATCCCCTCATCGGCAACTACGGCATCATCCGGGAGGACTTCGAGGGCTCTTGCTGTGTGAAGGGCTATGTGGTCCGGGAGTACTGCGACGCGCCGTCCAATTTCCGGACGGACTGCGATCTGGATACCTATTTGAAAGAGCAGAACGTGCCGGGCCTGTACGGCGTGGACACCCGGGAGCTGACCCGCATCATCCGGGAGCATGGCGTCATGAACGCCACGATCTGCGACGAAGTGCCCGCCGATCTGAAGCCGGTGGAGACCTATGCCGTGGTGGGCGTGGTGGAGGCCGTCACCTGTAAGGAGCCCACTGTCCATCCGGCGGTGGGGGAGGAACAGTTCAAGGTCTCCCTGCTGGACTACGGCGCCAAGAACAACATCATCCGGGAGCTCCAGAAGCGGGGCTGTACCGTCACCGTCCTGCCCGCCGCCACTTCCGCGGAGGACATCCTGGCGGCGGATCCCGACGGCGTCATGCTCTCCAACGGCCCCGGCGACCCGGCGGAAAACGTCTATGAGATCGAGCAGATCAAAAAGCTCCTGGGCAGGGTCCCCATGTTCGGCATCTGCCTGGGCCACCAGCTGACGGCCCTGGCCGCCGGCGGCAAAACCTACAAGCTGAAATACGGCCACCGGGGCGTCAATCAGCCCGTCCGGGATGTGAACGGCGTCCGCACCTTCATCACCAGCCAGAACCACGGCTACGCGGTGGACTCCGACAGCATCCAGACCGGCCGCCTGTCCTTTGCCAACGCCAACGACGGCACCTGCGAGGGCATCGACTACCCCGACCTGAAAGCCTTTACCGTGCAGTTCCATCCGGAAGCCTGCACAGGACCGAAAGACACATCCTTCCTCTTTGACCGCTTTGTGGAACTCATGAAAGGTGGTGACCGGTAATGCCCCTCGATACCAGTATCAAGAAAGTCCTCGTCATCGGCTCCGGCCCCATTGTCATCGGCCAGGCCGCCGAGTTCGACTACGCCGGCGCCCAGGCCTGCCGCATTCTGAAGGAGGCAGGCGTCAATGTGGTGCTGTGCAACTCCAATCCCGCCACCATCATGACCGACCAGGCCATGGCGGATGAGATATATCTGGAGCCCCTGACCGTCGACACCATTAAGCGCATCATTAAAAAGGAGAAGCCCGACTCCATCCTGGCGGGCCTGGGCGGCCAGACCGGCCTGACTCTGGCCATGCAGCTGGACAAGGAGGGCTTTTTGGAGGAGCAGGGCGTCCGCCTGCTGGGCACCGACGCCAAGGCCATCTCCCGGGCCGAGGACCGGGAGCTCTTCAAAGAGGCCATGGCGGAGATCGGCCAGCCGGTCATTGCTTCCGACATTGCCGAGACCGTGGAGGAAGCCCTGGCGGTGGCCGACCGCATCGGCTATCCCGTCATCGTCCGTCCCGCCTTCACCCTGGGCGGCGCCGGCGGCGGCGCGGCCCAGAACGAAAAGGAGCTGCGCGTCATCGCCCAGACGGGCCTGGACGCCTCTCCCATCACCCAGGTCTTGATCGAAAAGGCCATTTTCGGATGGAAAGAGATCGAGTTTGAGACCATGCGGGACAGCGTGGGCAACGTCATCGCCGTCTGCTCCATGGAGAACCTGGACCCCGTGGGCGTCCACACCGGCGACTCCATCGTGGTTGCCCCCACCCAGACCCTGGCGGACAAGGAGTTCCAGATGCTGCGCAAGGCGTCCCTGGACATCATCACCCACCTGGGGATCGTGGGCGGCTGCAACTGCCAGCTGGCATTGAACCCCGACAGCTTCGAGTACGCGGTCATCGAGGTCAACCCCCGCGTGTCCCGCTCCTCCGCCCTGGCCTCCAAGGCCACCGGTTATCCCATCGCCAAGATCACCACCAAGATCGCTCTGGGCTACACCCTGGACGAGATCAAAAACGACATCACCGGCAAGACCTGCGCTTGCTTCGAGCCCACGCTGGACTACATCGTGGTGAAGATGCCCAAGTGGCCCTTCGACAAGTTCGCTGACGCCAGCCGCAAGCTGGGCACCCAGATGAAGGCCACCGGCGAGGTCATGGCTATCGGCCCCAGCTTCGAGATGGCGCTCATGAAGGCCGTCCGCGGCGCCGAGGTGGGCATGGACTCCCTGAACCGCAAGCCCGACCCCGACGACAGCGCCCCCATCTGGGAGCGGCTGCGCCGGGTGGACGACCACCGCATCTTCACCGTGTTCGAGGCGCTGAAATCCGGCGTCTCCGTGGATGAGATCTTCGGCATCACCCGCATCGACCGCTGGTTCCTGGCCAAGCTCAAAAAGATGGCCGATTTTGAAAAGGCCCTGGAAAAGGACGGCCTGACCGCTGAGCGCTACGAGACCGGTAAGAAGATGGGCTATCCCGACACCACTCTGCTGCGCCTCTCCGGCGCCAAGGAGCTGCCCGTCCCCGCCAAGACTGCTGTCTATAAGATGGTGGACACCTGCGGCGCGGAGTTCGACGCCGAGACCCCCTATTTCTACTCCAGTTTTGACCAGTACTGCGAGTCCCGGACCTTCCCCCGGTCCGGCAAGCCCGTCATCATGGTTCTCGGCTCCGGCCCCATCCGCATCGGCCAGGGCATCGAGTTCGACTACTCCTCCGTCCACTGCGTGTGGACGCTGAAGGAACTGGGTTATGAGGTGGTCATCGTCAACAACAACCCGGAGACCGTCTCCACCGACTACGACACCGCCGACCGCCTGTACTTCGAGCCCCTGTACCCCGAGGATGTCATGCACATCATCGAGGTGGAGAAGCCCGTGGGCGTCGTGGTGGCCTTCGGCGGCCAGACGGCCATCAAGCTGACCAAATTCCTCGACAGCCACGGCATCCGCATCATGGGCACCAGCGCCGAGTCCATCGACATGGCCGAGGACCGGGAGCGATTCGACGAGCTGCTGGAGCGGTTCCACATCAAGCGCCCCCGCGGCATGGGTATCACGGGCATGCAGGGCGCCCTGGACGCCGCCCACGAGCTTGGCTATCCCGTGCTGCTGCGCCCCTCCTACGTCATCGGCGGCCAAAACATGGTCATCGCCCACAACGACGAGGACGTGCGGACCTATATGGAGGTCATCCTCTCCGGCAAGATCGAAAACCCCGTCCTGGTGGACCAGTACCTGATGGGCAAGGAGCTGGAGGTGGACGTCATCTCCGATGGCAAGGACGTGCTCATCCCCGGTGTCATGCAGCACATCGAGCGCACCGGCGTCCACTCCGGCGACTCCATCGCCGTGTACCCGCCCTTCTCCATCGGCGACAAGATGCTCAAGGTCATCATCGACTGCTCTGAGAAGCTGGCGTTGTCCCTGGGCACCAAGGGCCTCATCAATATCCAGTACCTGATCTACCAGGGCGAGCTGTACGTCATCGAGGTCAACCCCCGGGCCTCCCGTACCGTGCCATATATCTCCAAGGTCACCGGTGTGCCCATGGTGGACCTGGCCACCCGTGTCATGGTAGGCCAGCCCCTGGCCTCCCTGGGCTACGGCACCGGCCTCTACAAGCAGCCCCCCTATGTGGCCGTGAAGGTCCCCGTGTTCTCCTTTGAGAAGATCACCGACGCCAACGCGGCCCTGTCTCCCGAGATGAAGTCCACCGGCGAGGTGCTGGGCCTGGGCAAGGACATGCAGGAGGCCCTGTTCAAGGGCCTGGTCTCCGCCGGCTATAAGGTGGAAAAGGGAACTCGCGGCGGTGTGCTGATCTCCGTCAACCACCGGGACCAGCCCGAGATCGTCAACATCGCCCGGAAGCTGGACGAGATGGGCTTCAAGCTCTACGCCACCGACGGCACCGCCCATGAGATCGAGCAGCTGGGCACCAGCGTGGAGGTGGTTGGCAAGCTGGGCCAGGACAACAAGGTGTTCCAGATGCTGGAGGAGGGCAAGATCGACTACGTCATCCTCACCGGCTCCACGGAGCCCAGCTATATCCGGGATTTCATCCATCTGAACCACCGCTGCGTCCAGCTGGGCATCCCCTGCCTGACTTCTCTGGATACCGCCAACGCCCTGACGGACATTCTGGCTTCCCGGTACACCCAGCAGAACACGGAACTCATCGACATCTGCCACCTGCGGACCCAGCGGCAGAAGCTGCGCTTTGCCAAGATGCAGACCTGCGGCAACGACTATATCTTCCTGGAGAACTTCAACAATGAAATCACCTGTCCCGAGTCCCTGTGTGTCTCCTTCTGCGACCGACACTATGGCATCGGCGCCGACGGTATCATCCTGATGGAGCGGTCCGAGAAGGCCGACGCGAAAATGCGGATGTTCAATGCTGACGGCAGCGAGGGTGCCATGGCAGGCAACGCCCTGCGGTGCATGGGCAAATACCTCTATGATAACGGCATTGTGAAAAAAGAGGAGATGACTATCGAGACCAGCAAGGGCACCAAGACCGTCAAGCTCTATACCACCAACGGCAAGGTGACCTCCGCCTGCGTGGACATGGGCTATGCCACCCTGGACACGGCGGCCCTGCGCTTCACCATTCCGGAAAAGACCGTGGTGGACTATCCTGTCCGTATCGCCGGACGGCCCTACAATATCACCTGCGTGGATATGGGCAACCCCCACTGTGTGGTGTTCTGTCCCCGGGTGGACGCGGTGGACGTGGAATTCATCGGCCCCCGGTTTGAGCATGCTCCCTATTTCCCGGAGCGCATTAACACGGAGTTCATTCGGGTGGTGAATCCCAGCACCATCAAGATGCGGGTCTGGGAGCGGGGCAGCGGCGAGACCATGGCCTGCGGCTCCGGCGCCTGCGCGGCGGTGGTGGCGGCGGTCGCCAACGGTCTGTGTGAGAAGGGTAAGGACGTCACCGTCCGGGCCCGGGGCGGCGATCTGATCGTCAACTACACCGACGAACGTGTGACCCTCACCGGCGACGCCAAGCTGGTCTTCACCGGCGAAGTGGAGTATTGATGGCAGTGAGCGGTGCCAAGATGAGCGGCCGTGGACAGATGTCGGAGGCCTTTTCCACAGCCGCGTTTCTCTCCGCCTCCGGCGGTCTGCAGGACGCCTATACCTATATCGCAAGGGGAGAGGTGTTCGCCAACGCCCAGACGGGTAACATCGTCCTTCTGAGCCAGAACCTGTTCCAGGGAAACTGGACCCGGGCGCTGCGCTATCTGGTCCCGCTGCTGGCATTCGCCTTCGGCGTGGCGGCGGCGGAATACATCCGGCACCGCTTCCGGGACATGGACCGCATTCACTGGCGGCAGCCGGTGCTTCTGGTGGAGATCGTTCTGCTGTTTCTGGTGGGTTTTCTTCCGGAGTCTCTTCATCTGCTGGCCAACGCCGTGGTCTCCTTCTGCTGTGCCATGCAGGTGCAGGCCTTCCGGAAGGTGAACGGCTACGCCTATGCCAGCACCATGTGTATCGGCAACCTCCGCAGCGGCGTGGAATCCCTGTGTGCCTATCAGCGGACCGGCGACCCCAAACTCTGTGGAAAGGCCGCCCGGTATTTCGGCGTGATTCTCCTGTTCGCGCTGGGCGCCGGCACGGGAGGCATCTGCATCCAGCTTTGGGGACTGCGGGCCATCTGGGCGTCCTGCGTCCTGCTGCTGGCGGGCTTCTGCCTGATGCTCCGCAGCGAGGAAGTGGCGGAAAAGCAAGAGTAAGATGAACACGATCTTTATACCTGGAGATATGAAATCAAAAAGGAGGCTCGCCGCCACGGCAAGCCTCCTTTTTGATTTGCAGCAAATTTCCGGAAATCAGAAGTCCAGATTGACCCGCACATCGTCCAGGGAGGGAGCGGAGCTGATGAGCCCCTGCTCCAGCATCCAGTCGATGTTCTCCTGCCAGCACGCATCGGACTGGGACAGGAACCGGGCGTCCTCTGTCTCCATGATGGGCAGCAGCACGTTGATGCTGGAGCGCTCCACCGTCTCGGACAGGGGGAAGTTCTCCTCGTTCTGGTTGGCCAGCAGGATGCTCAGCGCCTCCTCGGGGTCGGCCTGCATGTCTGCAAAGCCCTTGGCACTGGCCCGCAGGAAGGCCTTCAGCGTCTCGCTGTCGTTTTCAATGGCGTCGTCGTTGGCCACGAACACGCCCTCGTAGTTGGTGGGCACGCCGTAGTCGTCCAGGCTGAACCAGTTGACCTCAAATCCTTCTTCTTCCATCTGGGGGACCTCGTGGTTGACCAGGCACCCGATGGTGGCGTCCACATTGCCGGTGGTCATGGAGCTCATCAGGTCAAAGCCCACATCGATCATGGTCACGTCGCTGTAATCGGCGCCCACGTAGTTCATGATGCTGCGGATCAGGGCCTCGGACAACTCCGTGCCCGCGTAGCCGATGGTTTTGCCCACCAGGTCGGAGGGGGAGGTGATGTCCTTCTCCTTCAGAGACAGGATGATGTTCAGGGGGCCCTGGACCACGGCGCCGATGGACTTCACGGGCACATTCTGGTTGGCCCGGGCCTGGATGACGTCATGCTGGTAGTACAGGCCGATGTCCGCCTTGCCGGCGGCCACCAGGGACAGGGCGTCGTTGGTGTTGGAGGGGAAGCGGATGTTGACCTTCAATCCCTCCTCGGCATAGTAGCCCTTATCGATGGCCTCGTACAAAAAGGCGTGGAGGGCGTTGGGATACCAGTCCAGCACCACGTCCAGCTCCCGCAGCTCGCCGCTTTCGGCGGCATTGGCGGTCTCGGCGGGTTCGGCGGGTTCGGTGCTGCCGGAGGCCTCGGCGGATTTGCCGGACCCGCAGGCTGTCAGCAGAGTCAGGCACAAAACAGCGGACAGCATAAATGCGAAAAGTCTTTTCATATCAGTTCTCCAATCTTCATTTTATACAGGGAGACGGCTCAGGACTCGCCTCTCCATTTGACAACTTTGCTTTCAATGAGGCCCACCACGGCCACCATCAGCATGGCCACCACACTCAGAAGGACGATGGGGGCAAACACGCCGGCGCCGTCCAGCTGGGTCATCATCCGGCGGGAGAAGTACCCCAGGCCGCTCTGGGCGCCCAGCCACTCGCCGATGGCGGCGCCGATGATGCTCAGGGGGACCGCCATCTTGATGGCGGAGAAGAAGTAGGGCAGGGCGCAGGGAACCTTGATTTTCAGAAAGATGTCCCATCTGGTGGCGCCATAGGTCTGCAAGAGCTCACTCATCTCCGTCTTGGCGGCCCGGAAGCCGTCACAGACGGTGATGGTAATGGGGAAGAAGGTCATCAGCACGGTCACCAGCACCTTGCTCCAGATGCCGTAGCCGAACCACAGCACGAACAGGGGGGCGATGGCGGTGGTGGGAATGGTCTGGGAGGCGACGACGATGGGATACAGGCATTTTTGCAGCAGAGGGCTCCAGTCCATGGCCACCGCCAGGGCGAGGCCCAGGACCACGGAGATCAGAAGGCCGATGCAGGTGACGGCCATGGTGGCGGGCAGGTGGACGGTGAACAGGGCCACCCGCAGCTCCCAGAGCCGCTTTAAAATTTGGATAGGGGTGGGCAGGATGTAGGCGGCGTTCACCTTCATAGCGCCCAGCTGCCACAAAAACAGCAGGCAGAACAGGAAAATGGCCGCGGGCAGGTTGCCCCGGTTTGCTTTTTTCACGGCTGCACCTGCTTTCTCAGAACGTCGATCAGATTCTCGCGCAGGGCCACCATGTCCGGACGGGTCAGGCACTCCCGGGTCCGGGGATAGCCCACCGGCACGGGGACCTCCGTCAGGGCGTGGATGGGGGTGCTGGTGACGGCCAGCACGCTGCCGGAGAGGAACACCGCCTCCTCCACGTCGTGGGTGATGAAGAGGATAGTCTTTTTGTGCTTCTCCCACTGGCCCAGCAGCCACTCCTGCATGGAGATGCGGGTCAAAAAGTCCAGGGCGGAGAAGGGCTCGTCCAGCAGCAGAAGGTCGCTGCCGGTCAGCATGGTACGGGCGAAGGCCGCCCGCTGGCGCATGCCGCCGGAGAGCTCGTCCGGCATCTTGTCCCGGCAGCCTTCCAGGCCCACGTCCGCCAGGGCGTCGTCAATCAGCTCCCGCTGCTCGGCCTTGGAATGGCCGCCCATGATCTCCAGGGGCAGGGCCAGATTCTCCCCGATGGTCCGCCAGGGGAACAGCAGGTCCTTCTGGGGCATGTAGCCGCAGTAGTGATTCTGTTCGCCGATGGGCCTGCCCCCCACCCGGATGGTGCCGGACTTGGGCTGTAGCAGGCCGTTGGTCATGCGGAAGATGGTGCTCTTGCCGCAGCCGCTGACGCCGATGATGCAGTGGAAGGAGCCGGGCTCCACGGAGAAGCTCAAATCGTCGATGATGTCGAAATCCTCGGAGGGGTACTGGTAGGAGACGTGCTCAAATTCCAGCTGGCTCATTTGCGCATCTCCCAGGCCATGTCCCAGAAGCCCAGCTCGTAGCGGCTGCAATTGACAAAGATGTCCTCCAGCCGGGCGATCTCCGCCTCGGTCATACCCTGGGACAGGGTGTCCGTCAGCTCAATGAGGGCCTGGTTGCCGGCGGCGTAGTCCTCAGAGGCGTAGCCCTGGATCCACTCGCCGTAGAAGGGGTGCTCCGCCGCGCCGGGGATCTTGGCCAGGGCCTGGCCGATCTCCGCGTAGCTCCAGGAGCAGGCCAGGATGGAGGCCACGATCTCCGCGGGGCCGCCCATGTCCGCCACGGCCAGCATGTAGTGGGTGTAGGACACGTTGTCCAGGGCGGGCTTCACGGCGGACACCTGCTCCTCGGTGATGCCCAGCCGCTGCATGTAGGCCCGGTGGATGTTCATCTCGCCGTTGAGGATGGAGTGCACGTTCTGGGAGAAGGTCTGCATCAGTTTGCGGTCCTGGGCTTTCACCACGCCCAGAGCAAACACCTTGGCGTAGTCGAAGAGGTACAGGTAGTCCTGAAGCATGAAATACTGAAATTTTTCCACAGGCAGAGTGCCGTCACCGATGCCGGTGACAAAGGGATGGGACAGACAGGCCTCCCAGATAGGCCGTGCTGCCTGATACAGGCGCTGGGAAGTGGTCATGGCGGTTTCCTCCCGTTTCAAATCAAAATGCCCCCGCCGGACATCCCGGCAGGGGCATTGAAATCGCGGTCTCACGACGCAAACTGTATGCTCCCTACGCTGGCATGATCCAGATCAGGTGTAATGGGTCTCGGAATATATCCGACTCTCAGCCCGTCGATCCGGGCTCCCCTGTTGTTCTATCTACTGTATGCCGCTTTCGGAAATTTGTCAAGATTTTCTCCAAAAAAGCGGGAAGAATTTTGCAATGCAGGAGAGACGCTCATACTTCGGGAAGCGGCTCATCCGCCGTTTTCCGCGGCTTCCGCCAGGGGCCCCGGAGATAGAAGAGGATGGACATGCAGGTGGCCACGGACCAGCCGATGGGCCAGGCGCACCAGATGCCCAGGGCGGACCCCATGGCGGCGGACAGGGCATAGGCCAGAACCACCCGCAGGACCAGGTCTGTGAAGGTGGATGCCATGAACCGGCCCATCAGGCTGGAGCCCCGCAGAATGCCGTCGGCTACCAGCTTGGAGGAGACCACAAAATAGAAGGGGGAGAGAATGCGCAGGTACTGGACGCCCGTGGTGATGGCAGTCTCGGTGGGCGTGTCGATGAAGAACCCCACCAGATACCGGCCCGCGAAAAAGTACAGCAGCACCAGGGGGACGCACAGGGACCACACCAGCCGCACACCGGCCCGGAAGCCGTCCGGAACGCGGGAGAGCTTTCCGGCGCCGATGTTCTGCGCGGTGTAGTTGGAGACGCCGTTGGCCAGGGTGGTGAAGGATGTGATGACCAGATTGTTCAGCTTGACGGCGGCGGAGTAACCGGCCATGACGCCGGTGCCGAAGCTGTTGATCACGCCCTGGATCAGGATATTGCCCACGGAGATGAAGCTCTGCTGCAAAATGCTGGGCACAGCGATGACCGCGAATTTCCTGAACAGCGGCCAGGAAAAGATCCCGGCTTTTTTCTCCGTGGGCATCCGTCCCAGACGCCGGAAGACAACGATGACTGCCAGCACGCAGCTGACGCCCTGACACAAAAAAGTCGCCCAGGCCACGCCGGCCACACCCATGTCAAAGGCGGTGACAAAGAGCATGTCCACCAGAATGTTGCTGGTGGAGGAGCAGGCCAGGAAGATGAAGGGCGTCCGGGAATCTCCCAGGGCCGAAAAGATACCGGTGGAGACATTGTAGAAAAACACGAAGGGAAGACCATAGATATAGATGCTCAGATACAGGGCGGAGTCCGCCATGACTTCCTCCGGGGTGCGGATGAGTTCCAGTAATCCGGTGCCGAAAGCCAGGCCCACGACCATCAGCACACCGCAGACCACGGCGCTGGAGAGCAGCGCCGTGTGGACGGCGGTTTTCATATCCGCAATCTGCCTGGCTCCGAAGAGCTGGGACACGATGACGGAGCAGCCGATGTTGCAGCCGAAGGCGAAGGCCAGGAAGATCAATGTGATCTCATAGCTGTTGCCCACGGCGGCCAGGGCGTTTTCGCCCACGAACTTGCCGGCCACCAGGCTGTCCGCGATATTGTAGAGCTGCTGGAACACGATGCTTCCGAACAGCGGCAGGCAGAATTTCCAGAGGACGGTCCGGGGATTTCCCACCGTCAGGTCTTTTTCCATGCTTCCATCTCCTGTTGCAGCGCTGGGAGAGGCGCTTGTTTTTCTCACGATGTTCCAGTATACTCTGATTTCAGAAAGATGAAAAATATATCGTTCATATCGTTATCATATCAATTTGTGATGAAAGAGGGCGGGATTATGGCGGTCAATTACGAGTACTACCGCTGCTTTTACTACGTGGCGAAATACAAAAATCTCACCCGGGCGGCCTCGGCCATAATGAGCAGCCAGCCCAATGTCACCCGGGTGATGCACAATCTGGAGCACGAGCTGGGCTGCCGCCTCATCACCCGCTCCAATCGGGGTATCGCCCTGACGGAAGAGGGAGAGCGGCTGTATCAGCACGTGGCGGCGGCCATTGCGCATTTGCAGCAGGGGGAGGAACTGCTGACCCACAGCGGCGGTCTCCAGGCGGGCAGCATATATATCGGCGCCAGCGAGGTGGCCCTTCACGGACTGCTGCTGGACGTGCTCCGCCGGTTCCATCAGGCGTATCCGGCCATCCGGCTGAAAATTCGGAATGATTCAGCCACGCGGGTGCTCCAGGCGCTGCACGGCGGGCAGATCGACTTCGCGGTGGTCACCATGCCGGTGGGCCCCATGCAGCGGCCCTTCAGGCGCACGGACCTGAAGCCCTTCCGGGATGTTCTGGTGGGCGGACGGCCTTTCGCGGAGCTGGCCCATCAGACGCTGAGTTTGGCGGATCTGAGCCAGTATCCCATGATCGGCCTGGCCCGGGACACGGCCACCTTTTCCTTTTACAGCAACTTCTACATGGCCCACGGGCTGGAATTCGACCCGGATATGGAGGTGGCCACCGCGGACCTGTTGCTGCCCATGATCGAAAACGACCTTGGCCTTGGATTTGTGCCGGAGAAGTTTGCCGGAGAGGCCCTGGAAGCCGGCCGCGTAGTGCAGCTGAAATTGAAGGAGACGATCCCGGAACGCCGCATCTGCCTGGTACAGGATACCCGGAGCAGCCTCAGTGCCGCGGCCCGGAAGCTGCAGCAAATGCTCTGCGGGGAAGCGGAAAATTAAGAGGAGCCTCGTAAATTTACGTGGGATTTTGCGAAGAAATTTGCGTGGACACCTTTCCACCAAGAG
Organism: uncultured Clostridia bacterium; assembly: GCA_945864305.1. Taxonomy (GTDB): domain Bacteria; phylum Bacillota; class Clostridia; order Oscillospirales; family Oscillospiraceae; genus Oscillibacter. The sequence goes on from CAMBAJ010000003.1 coordinate 50,409, forward strand.
GATAAGATGGTATAATTTTAACAAAACATTAACAGCAGAACCCCCGTAAAAAAATTCGAAACAGGGAGATCGTAGCCATGGACACGAAAGAAACACCCAAGTATCGCCATCCAAAAATTGGATTGCGCAATATCAAGACGGCTCTGGCCGCCACGCTTTGCGCACTGGTCTATTATTTTTTTGACCGCAGTCCGGCGTTTGCCTGCATCGGTGCCATCTTTGGCATGGGCAGCGACTATGGGATGAGTAAACTCCACGGCGGCAACCGCTTTTTCGGTACGCTGGTAGGCGGCTTTATTGGCATGGGTCTGTTTGCTTTTTATGTGTTCCTGTTTCCGGATGGTAGCAACCGCTGGTTCCTGATCCCGCTGACCTTTGTGGGTGTGGTGATTTTGATCGTTCTCTGCCAGTACATCTGGGTGGGCGGCATTCAGCCCGGCGGCGTGGTGCTGTGTATCATCCTGTTCAACACGCCTATGGATACGTATATCTCCTATGCGCTGAACCGGATTCTGGATACCGGTATCGGCGTGCTGGCGGCGCTGTTTGTGAACGGAATGCTTCCGGGCGGCTTTACCTTTGGCTTCATGCACCGTCTATACGTGCGGCTGGGCATCAAAGACGATGTCGAGTATGTGGAACGGAAGAGTAAATCCTCTGAGGAAGAGACTCAGAAATAAAGACCAAAAGGGAGAGGGACCACATGGAATACAGCATTGAGGGAAAGCCGCTGCCGGTGGTGATCTGCCAGCTGCGGGCCGGTGAGACAATGATTACAGAGCGGGGCAGCATGAGTTGGATGAGCCCCAATATGAAGATGGAGACCACCACGGGCGGTGGTCTGGGTCGGGCTCTGGGCAGGATGTTCGCCGGCGAGGCCATGTTCCAGAACCGCTATACCGCCCAGGGGGGCCCCGGTATGATCGCCTTTGCCTCCAGCTTTCCGGGGGATATCCGGGCCTTTGAGATCGGGCCAGGACGGGAACTGGTGGTGCAGAAGAGCGGTTTTCTGGCCAGCGAGGCCGGTGTACAGTTGTCCGTGTTCTTCCAGAAGAAGGCCAGCGCCGGGTTCTTCGGCGGTGAGGGCTTCATCATGCAGCGATTGTCCGGACAGGGCATCGCTTTCGCGGAGTTCGACGGCCATGTGGTGGAGTACGACCTGGCGCCCGGACAGTCCATGGTGGTGGATACCGGGTATCTGGCGGCCATGGACGCCACCTGTTCCATGGAGATTCAGTCTGTACCGGGGGTAAAAAACGCGGTTTTCGGCGGTGAGGGACTGTTCAATACCGTCGTCACCGGACCGGGGCGCATCTATCTTCAGACCATGCCCATCAGCACCGTGGCCGGCGCCATCCGGCCATTCATCCCCACGGGGAATTAAAAAGACAAAGGGAAGCCCCGCTCCGGCCATCCGGTCGGAGCGGGGCTTTGGCTTACCTAGCTTTCAGGGCAGTTTTTTACAGTTGAAACGTATGATGTTGAATGCAGTGCGATTTTCCGGTTAGGCATCTTATGCATTCTTTGACATATCCGGACGCCGTTGATCGTGAGCTTAGCAAGAGATTATTTTGTTTTTTTATTGACAATATGAATATTTTCCGATAAATTTTTCTTAGAAACTGGAATTAAATGGATTTTTCGCCTGTCACACACAGGCCAAAAGTTCGGCATGATCCTGCCGCAAATACAAAATATCAGCAACTGTTGCGATAAACTCCGAATTTGTTGGCTTGGCCATCTGGGGCTTTTTGGTGCATCCAAAGTAATACTGCAAAAAATCAATATTCCCCCGTTCCCAAGCAACTGCAATTGCTTTTCGCATTGCGCGTTCCACACAGCTGGCGGTCGTACCATAGCACTTTGCGATATCCGGATAGAGGATTTTGGTAACTCCGTCCATGACCGCGGGGTCTTTCATAGCCATGATGATGGCTCTTCGGAGATATTGATATCCTTTGAGATGCGCGGGAATGCCGAGCTGGCGCATCAAATTGGATATCTGCACTTCCAATGCCGCATCATATTCGGCGGTTGAGACCGGCTCTAGGATATTCCTGATATATTCGGACAAGTTTACGACCTGAGATGCCATTTCGCCGGGAGGACTGCTCCATTCGGGCGATAGGGGCACAATGAAGCGCCCTTTTACCTGTGGAAATGTCAAGGAGTTAAGGCTGACTCCGCTTTTATGAATATAAGACAGCAGCGCCATGCTGTTTTCAATCATCGGATTCATGACAAGAAGATTTGGCGTTTTTTTCTGAATCAACTGCACTGCTTTTTCGCCATCACCGCTGGCCCCGAGAATCTCAAGACCTTTTCTGAAACGGATGTACCCTGTCAGCGACTCGCAAAAGTCCCGGCTTGTATCTGCGATGACGATTTTTAATACACTCATGTCTGTGAGTCTCCTTTCTCTCTTGTTAAGTATACTTTAACAAAATACGATTTTGCGTGCATTACCTAAAAAAGGACGAATTCAGACAATCTTTTCAATCTAAATGGTTTTCCATAATATTACAAAAATGTTTTGCGGAATCTGTGGAAGGAGGGGGGAAAATAATTTCACCAATAATTTGGTGGGAGTTCTGCAAAATTTTTTACGACCCGTCAAACAGCAACGCCGAGAATCTTTAGAAAGGAGTGGCTGCTAATTGCTTTTTAACCGCATCATTGAGGACGCAGACCGTTGCGGCAACTTACTCTCCAGCAGCAGAACCCGTGCTGAACTGAGCCGGAAAACGATGAGCATTGCGCTGGGCGTTTCGGAAAGTACGATTAAAGCATGGGAAAATGGCCAAGGCTCTCCAACCCTGTACGGAATTCTCGAATGGTTCCGCACGGTGGGCGAAAGCCCTTTTCGTCCGATGTTGGAGTTTTTCTGGCCGGATGTATTCGCCGTGCTTACCGCAAAAAGTGCAGATGATGAGATTCGGGAAGCGTGCAGGTTTTACTTTGCGAATGTGGCTGGCCCCAAAGAGATCCAAAAGCTCCATTACCTCATATTTGGAAAACATGGTTCAGAGTGGTCAGGGCTATTGGATATGGCCTGTGCGCATACCCACACAAGTCTGAACAGCCGCTACCGAGTTGCAGAGATCATTCAGGTATCTTACGAGATGAGTGCGGCCAACGGGCTTACGCAGAAGCCCCCTGGAATCGAGGCGGACCGTCCATTACTCCTGTCTGCGATTGCCGCTGCGAAAGAGACGTCCGTTTCTTCCAATAAGAATGGATATACAATCGGCCAAAGCCATGCGGACACTTCCGCAATGCTGGCAAGAGCCAGAATGGACTCCGGTGCAACACAGGAGGAATTGGCAAAGGCACTTGGCAAAACATTGCATACCATTCAAAAATGGGAGACGAATTACGACCCATCTTTTTTGGACGTGTGTACCTGGTTCCGCGTATTGAACATGCCAGCATGGACATATATCCACTGTATGCTGTATCCCACAGAAAGGCTGACCTTTTTGGAGGGAGATGAGAAGCGCCGTGAGGAAGTGGTCTCCTATCTCTCTTCAACCGGCAGTGCTGAGCTGCGAAAAATATTTTATCTGGTTGCCGGTATGCACGGCTCCAATTGGTTGGCTGTGCTGGAAATGATGTTTGAGCATGTCTGCTCGCCTCTGGCACAGCGGGTTATCTCCGCACGCTCTGTGCTCATTGGCTATCAGTTAGAGCAGGAGAATCAGCAGCTTTTGAAAACAGACCATATCATGCCAGATATTGAAAATCTGAATCGCTGTATTGTGTTGGGAACTGAAGCGACAAAAAAGGGTTTGCCGGCTTATAAGATGACTATTTAAGTTAAGCCCGAGTTTTCCTGGTCCTTTTCTGCTGTCCGGACTGATCAAATAATGCTATTGCGGACGCAGGTAAAATATGGAAGCTAAATGAGCGCGGGGATAAGATGCGGCTGCGAACAGGGAGCCCCTTATTCAGACAGCTCAGCGAAAATAAGAACGCTCTGCGGATATCCGCAGAGCGTTCAAAGTTTTTATGAAATGCAGGAAATTACATTTCTTTGATAGCGGCCTGAGCGGCAGCCAGACGGGCGATGGGCACGCGGAAGGGAGAGCAGGACACGTAGTCCAGGCCCACGCGGTGGCAGAACTCCACGGAGGAGGGATCGCCGCCGTGCTCGCCGCAGATACCCAGGTGGATGTCGGGATTGGTGGCACGGCCCATTTTGGCGGCCATGTCAACCAGCTTGCCGACGCCGTTCTGGTCCAGCTTGGCGAAGGGATCGTTCTCGTAAATCTTCTTGTCGTAGTAGGCATCCAGGAACTTGCCGGCGTCGTCACGGGAGAAGCCGAAGGTCATCTGGGTCAGGTCGTTGGTACCGAAGGAGAAGAAGTCGGCCTCCTTGGCAATCTCATCGGCGGTCAGAGCGGCGCGGGGGATCTCAATCATGGTACCCACCAAGTACTTCATGTCGGAGCCGGCCTCCTTGATGATGGCGTCAGCAGTCTCCACGACCACGCTCTTGACGTACTTCAGCTCCTTGACCTCGCCCACCAGGGGGATCATGATCTCGGGGACCATGGTCCACTCGGGATGACGGGCCTGGACAGCCAGAGCGGCCTTGATGACGGCGCGGGTCTGCATGGCGGCAATCTCGGGATAGGTGACGGCCAGACGGCAGCCGCGGTGACCCATCATGGGGTTGAACTCATGCAGGGAAGCGATGATGGACTTGATCTCCTGAACGGTCTTGCCCATGTCGGAAGCCAGCTTCTCAATGTCGGCCTCCTCGGTGGGAACGAACTCGTGCAGGGGGGGGTCCAGGAAACGGATGGTGACGGGGCACCCCTCCATGGCCTCGTAGATGCCCTCGAAGTCACCCTGCTGCATGGGCTCCAGAACGGCCAGAGCGGCCTCGCGCTGCTCGACGGTGTCGGAGCAGATCATGCGGCGGATGGCGGGGATACGGTCCTCATCGAAGAACATGTGCTCGGTACGGGTCAGGCCAATGCCCTCGGCGCCGAACTTGCGGGCCTGAGCGGCATCGTGGGGAGTGTCGGCGTTGGTGCGGACCTTCAGACGGCGATACTTGTCAGCCCAGCCCATGACGCGGCCGAACTCGCCGCCGATGGTGGCGTCCACGGTGGGGATGGCGCCGTCATAGATGTTGCCGGTGGAGCCGTTCAGGGAGATCCAGTCGCCCTCGACGTAGGTCTTGCCGGCCAGCTCGAACTTCTTGTTCTCCTCGTCCATCTTGATGTCGCCGCAGCCGGAGACGCAGCACTTGCCCATGCCGCGGGCCACGACGGCGGCGTGGGAGGTCATGCCGCCGCGGACGGTCAGGATGCCCTGCGCGGCCTTCATGCCCTCGATGTCCTCGGGAGAGGTCTCCAGGCGGACCAGAACGACCTTCTCACCGCGGGCGGCCCACTCCTTGGCGTCCTCAGCGGAGAAGACGATCTTGCCGGAGGCGGCGCCGGGAGAGGCACCCAGGGCCTTGCCGATGACGGCGGCCTTCTTCAGGGCCTCGGCGTCGAACTGGGGATGCAGCAGGGTGTCCAGAGAGCGGGGCTCAATCATGGCCACAGCCTGCTTCTCGTCGATCATGCCCTCGTCCACCAGGTCGCAGGCGATTTTCAGAGCGGCGGCGGGGGTGCGCTTACCGTTACGGGTCTGCAGCATGTAGAGCTTGCCGTGCTCGACGGTGAACTCCATATCCTGCATGTCGTGATAGTGGTTCTCCAGGGTCTTGCAGACGCCCTCGAACTGAGCGAAGGCCTCGGGGAACTTCTCAGCCATCTCAGCGATGGGCATGGGAGTGCGGACGCCGGCCACGACGTCCTCGCCCTGGGCGTTGGTCAGGAACTCGCCGAACAGCTTCTTCTCGCCAGTGGCGGGGTTGCGGGTGAAGGCAACGCCGGTGCCGCAGTCGTCGCCCATGTTGCCGAAGGCCATGGACTGGACGTTGACGGCGGTGCCCCAGGAGTAGGGGATATCATTGTCGCGGCGATAGACGTTGGCGCGGGGGTTGTCCCAGGAACGGAACACGGCCTTGACGGCGCCCATCAGCTGCTCCTTGGGATCGGTGGGGAACTCCTCGCCAATCTTGGCCTTGTACTCGGCCTTGAACTGGCCGGCCAGCTCCTTCAGGTCCTCAGCGGTCAGCTCCACGTCCTGAGTGACGCCGCGGTCTTCCTTCATCTTGTCAATGAGCTGCTCAAAGTACTTCTTGCCGACTTCCATAACGACGTCGGAATACATCTGAATAAAGCGGCGATAGCAGTCCCAGGCCCAGCGGGGGTTGCCGGACTTCTTGGCCAGCACGTCCACCACAGTCTCGTTCAGACCCAGGTTCAGAATGGTGTCCATCATACCGGGCATGGAGGCACGGGCACCGGAACGGACGGAGACCAGCAGGGGGTTCTCGGCGTCGCCGAACTTCTTGCCGGTGATGCCCTCCATCTTCTCAATGTACTCCATAATCTCGGCCACGATCTCGTCGTTGATCTGGCGGCCATCCTCATAGTACTGAGTGCAGGCCTCGGTGGTAATAGTGAAGCCCTGGGGAACGGGCAGGCCGATATTGGTCATCTCGGCCAGGTTTGCGCCCTTGCCGCCCAGGAGCTCACGCATGTTGGCGTTGCCCTCGGTAAACAGGTAACAATACTTTTTGCTCATTTTCATTCCTCCGTTTTTTTGTCGCTGCCATACGGCAGAAAAACTATCAACCGTCCACGGGTAAACGATTAGCCAAAATTGACGATAATATTATAATAGGAAGATTTCTGGAAAACAATGCATAAATAGCATAAGAAATCGATTTAAAATTAACACATTCTGCCTAATTCAGAGGAAAATTCAACAAAAGGCAGGAAGAAATTGGAAGACAACCGAGCCGGACGGCCGCGTCTGGCGTAAAACGATTACGCGGGACCGACACCGGAAATTCAGAGGAAGGCATCGGACAGCTTTCGGTAAAACGCGGTGGCTTCCCGGTTTTCACGCTGGAAACGGAGGATGACAGCGTGGTGGGGCAACTCGATGGTGCAGTCCAAAATGTCTCGTTCCTGCTGGCTTTCCTCCAGCCGGATTTGGTGGATACCGATGAGGGGAAGATAGGTGAAGTGGTAGCTGTATTCGTTTTCCTGGGCTTTTTTCTCCGGGACCTCCCGCTGGATGACGATGAGTTCCTGCGAATTCAGCAGGTGGAGTGTGGCGGGCAGGCGCTGGGGCCGCGCCCGGCTGGCCAGATTTTTGAAGAAAGAGCCGCCCCTTGTCTCCAGGGGTGCCATGGACTGACAGGCGTACACCCGAGCCTCCGGCTCTGTTTGCTTCAGCTCACGCAGCAGATTGACGAACAGCACGTCCAGGTCTGCCGGGGCCTTCTCCCAGGGACGCAGCTCCGGCAGGGCGGGCACCGTCCCAGTCTGATACCGCCCGCGGATGAGAGAGGTGAAACGGGTGACGATGTCCATGGACACCGCGTTGAAGGGGAGCCGGATCTCTCCGCTCCGCAGATACAGGGTCAGATCGCCCCGGAGGAAGTGGCGGAACAGGCGAAGCCCCTCAATCTCGGCGTAGGAGACGGTGATGGTCTCCACAGTATGTTCCACACGTTTCAGAATCAGCAGCCGCTCCTCGTAGGCGCCCACCACGTAGTCGTACAGGTCCATGTCCGGCGTGGCCCGACGGCGCTCAATGTCCCGGGGAATCTTGAACAGCATCAGCGGCGTCTCCTCGCTCCGGACATATGGCGCGAACAGAGCGGGCAGCGGGTGGGCCTCTGTGATCTCATAGATCCAGGGGCCGAAGGCATCGTATTCGGACGGATACATGGATGAAACCTCCTTAAGGCCATTGGGCCGTCCCGGCGGAGCATCCCGCTGGGAGTGAATATTTTTCTACCATAATATTTCCACGCGGCGGGCCGCCTGTCAACCATATCTGTGGAAAACGGCCCTTTTCCTGTATTCCTTTTTTTCAGGGGGTGTGGTACAATAAAAAAATCAAAATCCCGAGAGGAGTCCCGCCATGACCCCATTTGGCCTGCCTGAAAACGACCCCATCGCCGCCCGCGTCCGGGAGGCCGCCACCCGCGGCACCCTGTCCCACGCCCTGCTGTTCACCGGCAGCGGGGACCGGCTGGCCGCCGCCCGCTATGCCGCCGCCGGACTGGAGTGCACCGGAGAGGGAACACGGCCCTGCGGCGTGTGCCCCGGCTGCCGCAAGGTGCTGGGGGACATCCACCCCGATGTCATCACCGTCCGGGACCCGGACCACAAGAACATCGCCGTGGACGTGGTGCGGAATATCCGGGCGGACGCCTACATCCGGCCCAATGAGGGAACCAGAAAGGTCTATCTCTTCCCGGACTGCGCCCTGCTGACGGAGCAAGATCAGAACGTGCTTTTGAAGATCGTGGAGGAGGGCCCGCCCTACGCGGCATTCCTCTTCTGCGCGGAGAACCCGGCGGTGGTGCTTCAAACCCTGCGGTCCCGCTGCGTGGAGCTGAAGCTGCACCCGGCGGTGGGTGAGACGGGGGAAGAGGTGTCCGAGGCCGGGGAGGAGCTGTGCCGGGCGATTGGAAAACACCGCCGCGGCGCCGTGGCGGAGCTGGCGGTCCGCTTGGAGAAAAAGCGCACCACCCGGGAGGACCTAGCGGCCCTGCTGGAGCGGAGCCGGGGGGCTTTCACGTCGGCCCTGCTGCTGCTGTACGGGCAGGAGCCGGAGGAGATCGACCGGGAAATCGCCCCGTATCTTGCGAAAAACTTGACAAAAAGCCAAATTATGCGCACAATAGAACTGTTGCAGAAGTATCACGGGGAATGCGCCTACAATGTCGGCCTCGGCCACGTGTTGGGCGCCCTCGCTGCGGAATTGGAGGGTATCCTTTGACGGAAGTGATCAGCGTCCGCTTTCGGGGCGGATGCAAGAATTATTATTTTGACCCCAAAGGGGTCCAGGTGAAGATGGGGGACCAGGTAATCGTGGAGACTGCCCAGGGCCCGGAATTCGCCACCTGCACGGAGGGCAACCACGAGGTGGATGACGAGTCCATCGTCAAGCCCCTGTGCGCCATGCTGCGGACGGCCACGGAGAATGACCGCCGCACCGTGGAATACAACAAGAAACGGGAGAACGAGGCCTTTGACATCTGCGAGAAGAAGATCGCGGACCACGGTCTGGAGATGAAGCTGGTGAACGTTTCCGCCAGCTTTGACGGCAACAAGATCATCTTTTACTTCACCGCCGACGGTCGTGTGGACTTCCGGGAGCTGGTACGGGACTTGGCATCTGTGTTCCGGGCCCGGATCGAACTGCGGCAGATCGGCGTCCGGGACGAGGCTAAGATGATCGGCGGCCTGGGCATCTGCGGCCGGCCCTTCTGCTGCTCCGAGTTTTTGGATGGGTTCATGCCCGTCTCCATCAAGATGGCCAAGACCCAGAACCTGAGCCTGAATCCCACCAAGATTTCCGGCACTTGCGGCCGTCTGATGTGCTGCCTGAAGTACGAGCAGAACGCCTATGAGGACGCCGCCAAGCGGATGCCCAAGGTGGAGTCCTTCGTCCAGACCCCCGACGGCCCCGGCAACGTCAAGAGCGTGGACCTGCTGCGGGAGACCATGAAGGTGGCCCTGGACAGCGCGCCGGAGCCCCTCAAGACGTACCACGGCTGCGAGGTCTGCATCCTGCGCAACGGCAAGGGCAGCCGGGAGGGCATTGAAATCCCCGAGCGGCCGGCCCGCTATGTGGAGGAGAAGCCGGAGGAGGAGTTCGTCGCCCCGGTCATCACCGCCACACCTTTCTATGTGGATGCGCAGCTGGAGGACGCGCCCACCCGGGAGAAGATGGGCGTGGAGGGCAGTGAGAGCGGCAAGCCCCGCCGCCGTCATCGCGGCGGACGCCGCCGGAGCGGCAAGCCCGCCGGTGAGCTACTCAAGGCGGAACCCAGGCAGCAGCCCAAATCCGGCGAGGAAAAAGAGAAGAAGGGCGGCCAAAGCGGCCAGAAGTCTCGTACGCCCAAGCAGCAGGCACCGAAGCAGTCTCAGCCGCCCCGCCCCGAGGCAGCAGCTGCCGAGGGCGGCGACAGCGGCGAGACCAAGCGCCGCCGCCGGCCCCATCACCGGGGCGGACGCCGCCGGAACAAGGGTGGCGAGGGAGCCGCGCCGCAGAGCGAATAAAGATCATAAAAAGTCCCGCCGTCCGCCCCGCGGGCGGCGGGACTCGCTTTCATAAAAGGAGATTGCCATGGGAAAATTTTCGGGAGTTCTGCTGACCAGCGATTTTGACAACACTCTGATCTATACGGAGGACGCCCTGCGCTCCGGCGTGCCGGTGCCGCCGCTGTCCGAGGCCAACCGCACCGCCCTGGAGTACTTCATGGCGGAGGGCGGGCATTTCGCCATCGCCACCGGCCGGGCCCTGGCGGCCTTCCGGAAGTACGTGGACCAGGTGCCCATGAACACCCCGGGCGTGGTGTGCAACGGCGCGGCCCTGTATGATTTTGCAAAAGGCGAGTACCTGGAGACGGCCCTGCTGGACGGCATCGTCCGGGAGCGGGGGCAGGAGATCCTGGAGCACTTCCCGGAGGCGGCAGTGGAGGCGTACCACATCGACAACGTAATCCACGCCGTCCACCCCAATGAGATCACCCATCAGCACGAGCATCTGACCAAGGTGGGCGTGGAGGAGAAGCCGACCCTGCTGGATGTTCCCCTGCCCCTGGGTAAGCTGCTGTTCGAGGCGGACCACGAGACGTTGGAGGAGATCAAAGCCTATCTGGCGGAGCGGGGCTGGGCCGAGGACTACGAGCTGATTTTCTCCGGCAAGACCCTCCTGGAGATGACTGCCAAGGGCGCCAACAAGGGCGGCATGGTCCGCCGTCTGGCGGCCCACTTGGGCATCTCCATGGACCATGTCTACTGCGCCGGAGACGAGGCCAACGACATCACCATGCTGACTGCGGCGGCGGAGGGCTTCGCCCCGGCCAACTGCGTCCCGGCGGTCCGGGACTGCGGCGCCACCATCGTGGCCGACGCCCGGGAGAGCGCGCTGGCGGACGTGATCGCAATTTTGGACGAGCGGTATTCGTAAGCGGATTTGACGAAAAAAGACCGGCCCTGAGAGGCCGGCCTTACTTTTTGGGCGGATAAGGGCTTTTTTGATCTGTTCGTTCCAACAGGTAGTCCACGCTGACGTGATAAAAGTCCGCCAGACGCCGCATAAGCTGGGGGCGGTTTGAGGCGCCTGGGTGGGCACTGAACATGAAAAAGAGCGGCCGCCGGCTGCTCTTTTTTCATATCCCCCCTTGACAAATCCACAATATGTGTTATTGTATTAATTGCTTAATACATTAGAGACAGACAGGAGGCGCATCTCTTGAAATGGCAATTTTCCAACGACGCCCCGATCTACGCCCAACTCATCGAGCAGATCAAGGTCGGCATCGTCTCCGGCGCGTTCCCGCCGGGGGAGCGGCTGCCATCGGTGCGTGACCTCGCCACGGAGGCGGGCGTCAATCCCAACACCATGCAGCGCGCTCTGGCGGAGCTGGAGCGGGACGGACTGGTGTACAGCCAGCGGACCACGGGCAGATTTGTGACGGAGGACAAAACGATGATCGAGACAGCGAAACGGAGTCTGGCGGAACGCCATGTCAAGACGTTTCTGGCGGCAATGCTCCGGCTGGGCTTCCAGCGGGAGGAGATCATGACCCTGCTGCGGCAGGAGACCGGAGAGGAGGGCGAATTCCATGGCGGTTCTGGAGTGTAAGGACCTGTGCAAAAACTACGGCCGCGCGGCCGCGCTGGACCATGTCAGCTTCGCCGTGGAGCCGGGCCACATCGTGGGCTTGCTGGGCCCCAACGGCAGCGGCAAGACCACGCTCATTAAGCTGGCCAACGGCCTGCTGACCCCCACCAGCGGCGAGATCCTGGTGTGCGATACGGCGCCGGGGAAGGCCACCCATGCCTGGGTCAGCTATCTGCCGGAGCGGACGTCCATCCCCACCTGGATGACCACCACTCAGCTGCTGGACTTCTATCAGGATTTCTACGCGGACTTCCGCCGGGACGCGGCGGAGGAGATGCTTCAGCACCTGAATATTCAGCCCAGACAGCGCGTCAAGCAGATGAGCAAGGGCACCCGGGAGAAGGTGCAGCTCATCATGGTCATGAGCCGGGCGGCGAAGCTGTATCTGCTGGATGAGCCCATCGGCGGCGTGGACCCCGCCACCCGGGACTACATCCTCTCCACTATCATCGGCAACTACAACCCAGAGGCGGCGGTGGTGATCTCCACCCACCTGATCTCCGATGTGGAAAAGGTGCTGGACGAAGTGATTTTCATCAATCAGGGCCGCATGGTGCTCCAGGCCTCCGTGGATCAGATTCGGGAGGAGAAGGGCATGAGCGTGGATGAACTGTTCCGGGAGGTGTTCAAATGCTGAGAAAGCTTTTGAAGCACGAGTTCCGTGCCACGGGCCGCATCATGCTGCCCCTGTTTCTGATCCTGCTGGCGACCTCTGTGGGCGCCAATCTCTCCATTCGGGGGATGCTGGATACGGACAATCGGTTCCTGAACATTCTGGGCAGCCTGCTGATCGTGGCCTTTGTGGTCGCTGTCATCGGCGTGTGCGTCATGAGCATGGTGGTCATGGTCCAGCGGTTCTATAAGAACCTGCTCCAGGACGAGGGCTATGTGATGATGACGCTGCCGGTCTCCACCCACCAGCACATCTGGAGCAAGCTCATCGTCTCCGCCGTCTGGTTTGCCCTGACCATTCTGATCGTGTGCCTGGCCTGCCTGATCATGGCTGCGGATGTCACGGTCATCGGAGAGATCGTGTCGGGCTGCCAGGACCTGTTCCGCCATGTCACCGCCTATTACGCCATCAACGGCACCGCCATCGTGGCGGAGTTCCTGGTGATGTGCTTCGTGGGCTGCTGTGCCATGTGCCTGCAGTTCTACGCCTCCCTGGCCATCGGCCACAGCTTCCCCAACCACAAGATGGCCTGGTCCGTGGGCTGGTTCTTCATCATCCAGTTCGCCGTGCAGTTCCTGGGCGGCCTCCTCATCGCCCTGCTGGACGAATCCTGGCTCCACCACCTGCTGCTGGGCTGGACAGTCGGCTGGAATATTTCCGGCATGGCCGCCATGCATCTGTCCATGATTTTGATGATCCTGGGCGAGCTGTTCTACGGCGCTGTGTTCTATTTCTTAACAACTTATTTCTTGAAGCGCCGTCTGAATCTGGAGTAAACTAACCATAACGCTGTCAGGGCCTCCGGCACTGCCGGGGCCCTGACCAACGTATGGAGGAATAAGATGCCTTTTCTGGAAACTGCATTTGGAAAACTGCTGATGACCTTCGGCACGGCCATGATTCCGGTCATCGAGCTGCGGGGAGCCATTCCCGTGGGCATCGCCGCCGGACTGCCGCCTGCCGTGGCTTGTGCGACGGCAATCCTGGGAAATCTGTTGCCGGTGCCGCTGGTCATGCTACTGGTCCGCCGGATATTTAACTGGTTGCGGGACACCCGCTTTTTCGGCCCGAAGATCGTTAAATTGGAGCGCCGCGCCCACCTGAAGGGCCGCATCGTGCGGAAGTACCGCCTGCTGGGGCTAGTGGTCCTGGTGGGCATCCCCCTGCCGGGCACCGGGGCCTGGACCGGCGCGCTGGTGGCGTCGGTGCTGGATATCCGGCTGCGGAACGCGCTGCCGGCGATCCTGCTGGGACTGATGATCGCCGGGGCCATCACCACGGCGGTGACGCTGGGACTGATCCGGCTGTTTTAAAAAAGAGACCCGCCGGACTCCGGCGGGTTTTTCCTATCCAAAGTCGTGCCGTCCGCCGCAGGGGATGCCCAGGTCCTCCATCAGGTGGACGATGGCCTCAATGCGCTGAAAGCACTCCGGGTCATCCATGGAGTCGTCGGCGAGGATATCCCAGATTTTCAGCAAGGCGCGACTGCTGGCGTCGGAGACCAGACACCGGTAAAAGTTTTCCACATCCTGCATAAAAACACGTATAATGAAAGCCATCTCGAAGGAGGTAGTTTTCATCATTTCTCCTTTCCTCATAAGGTTGTATCGCAGGAGTAGCTACCTGC
>CAMBAJ010000004.1 GCA_945864305.1 uncultured Clostridia bacterium
CGTTAGGGTTGTCCCAGCCCTCACGAAGGGCGGAGTGAGAGAAGATAAATCGTACCGGCTCGTCCAGACTAAGCAGACGCTCTTTGTCTTTCATGATCAAATCATACGCATCAGCATCATCAGAGGTCTGGGTTTTCCGGTCAATTTTACTCTCTACAAACCGTGCCTTTTTGCCCTTCTTCTTGTCAATGGAGAAATAGCCCTGGTGGGTTTTGTGGACATCAATTTTATCCAGGTATTTGAGGTATGCCTCATCGCCAATCTCACGCTGGAGAGAACCCACCACGCTGGCATATTCCTCCTCAAACATTTTGGCATACTCACCGTTGCGGCCATCGTCGTTGTCGCCGTCGTACAGGCGGTATTTTGCCACCTCATCGATGAAAAACAGGCTCAGGACCTTGATGCCCTTTGGATACAGTTCCCGCTCACGCTGAATGTGGGTGCGAATAGTCTCCCGAATCTGGACTCTCCGCTGGAGAGCGGTCATTTGTTCGTTGCCCTGAATCTGTCCGGCATAGAGCTTCAATCCATTCAGGAAAGTGACAGAGTTGTCCCGACCATCGATGTTGGTGATAATATAGCGGTCATCATATTCCTCCAGGCCGTTGGACTCATCCAGCAGGTTGGCCTCTCGCCCCAGCTTTTTTACAACAGTCCGCGTCCCTGTAGCTCCCTTGACTTCAAATCCAATGCGGGCAGTCGGGGCTTTGTTTTTATAGAGGTCGATGCCCTCCAGATACACATACCCATTGGTGGCAGTGGAGCCGGTAAGGGTAACACCCAGTGCGGCGATTTTCTTCACCAAATGCTGGTTGTAGGCGTCCATGGCATCCAAGCGGTACACCATGTCATATTTTTCCTTGTGGGTAGCGGAATAGCGTAGAGTGAACAGGGGGCAGAACTTTTTCAGGCTCTCCTTTGTCTGTTTGCCTTCCACGCTTTGCGGCTCATCGATTATCAGAATGGGATTTGTTTTGGCAATGATGTCGATGGGCTTGCGGCTGCGGAAGGTATCCAGCTTTTTGTCAATGATTCGTTGGTTTTTGCTGGAATTGAACGCCTGCATATTGATGATCATGACGTTGATAGCACTGTCTGAGGCAAAGCGGTCCACCTCGGTGAGCCGGTCAGAGGAGTAGATAAAAAAACGGATTTTCTTGCCGTATTCCCCGGCAAAGTGTTCCTGGGTGGTCTGAAGGGATTTGTAGACGCCTTCCCGGATAGCTACCGACGGCACTACTATGATGAATTTGCTCCAGCCGTAGCGCTGGTTCAGCTCGTACATGGTCTTGACGTATGTATAGGTTTTTCCAGTGCCGGTCTCCATCTCAATGGACAGGTTGATGCCCGGTCCCGCCAGAGCTTCAGAGGCCTTCAGGCCATTACGCCGCTGGACTGTTTGCATATTTTTCAGGATATGGGAGTTGGTCAGCTCCGGTACCAGGGGATGATTGCGGAAGCCGGTGTCGCTCATATCCAGATTTGTCTGGACATTGGTCATATCACCTAGGTCCAGGCGGTAGGTGGTGGTGCGGTAAGGCTGGCCGTTGAACACATCACAGACTGCTGCGGCAGCCTCTGCCTGGAAGGGCTGATGCTTGAATTGGAGTTTCATCAGATCACCTTCACCTTCGTGTCCGGGGAGAGATTTTTGAAGATTTCGGTGACATTGATCTTGTCTGCATCGGTAGCGAAGGCGCTGTCCCGGAAGACGGCACGGAGGGGCTGCTGCTTCGCCATATGCTCCACCACGGTAGTGGGAACGTGTTCGTTAAAGCAGGCCATGAGGGCACCGGTGTCTACATTATGCACTATATAGCCATCCACGGTCTCGGCAGTATGGGGTAGGCTGATCTCCACTCCCCAGTCCAGCAGGCAGGCGTAGAGCAGGTCCAGGTCCGTGCGGTCATCCTTGATATTGCTTACTGTTTCACTGATGGTGAGCTGTGTCAACTCCTCGGGGTGATAATAGACATCCTTCATATTGCTCTCGTCTACCCGGAATACCCGGAAGCCAATATCCAAGTTAGCGTCAGGATGCTCGGATTTGATTTTATCACCTGCTCGACGGATGCGCTCTTTGCCGATTTCGCAGATATTTTTGTAGCCGGCTTTGAATGCTTCGGATTTTTCATTGCAGGGCTCTTGGTACTGCACCATGATGAATTTTCGGTGTCCACCATCTTCAGCATTCAGCTGCATAACGGCGTGGGCAGTGGTTGCAGAACCGGAGTAAAAATCCATGATTGTTGAGCCTTCTTCAGAATAAAGCTGAATACACCGCTTAATTAATTCAACAGGCTTAGGGTAATCAAAGAAAGATTTTCCGTCAAAAAGTTCTTTTAGGCGTTGCTTAGCTTCTTGAGAATGCCCAACTTCTGCATATTTCCAAATAGTCATAGGCGTAATGCCCTGCTTGACTTCGGATAAAAATCGCTTTATAGATGGAACGTTATTTCCATCTTCACCAAACCAGATTCGGTTGTCAGAAACAAATTCATTAAACCTTGATTGATCTAATCGCCAGCAATAGCCGCTGGGCGGGAACACCTTACGTCCACTCGGCGTAACGATTTCATATACCTTAGATTCAACCCTGGGGCCGACAGATAAATCGCTCGACTTCCACGGACCGCGCGGATCATTGTCTGGATTGGAATACCGATCATTTGCCTCATTACTGCGAGTCAGCCCATTACAAATTAGATTGCTGACACTCTTGGCGTAGCAAACCACATAATCGTGACTTTCAGAAAAATGCTTTTTTAAATTTACAGGAGAGTATGCTCGCTCCCATACGATTTGCGCGATAAAATTTGTTCCACCAAATACTTCGTCACAAATCTTTTTTAGATTTTCTTGCTCATGATCGTCAATTGAAATGAAGATAACTCCATCTTCTGATAAAAAATTTCTGGCTTGTATAAGTTGCGGGAGCATAATCGAGCACCAGTCGGAGTGAAATCTCCCATTAGTATCTCTATTTACGCATAGGCGAGTTCCGCTTTCATCAACAACTCCAGCCGCAATATCTTCTTCATATTGAGAGTGAATTTGAGAATCCGGGTAAATAAAAACATCACTACCTGTGTTATATGGCGGGTCTATGTAGATTACTTTAATTTTTCCCAGATAGCTCTCTTGCAAGATTTTTAGAACTTCTAGGTTGTCACCCTCGATATAAAGGTTTTCTGTGGTGTCCCAGTCACGGCTGTCTTCCTTTACCGGGCGGAGTGTCTTGGTGATAGGCCGAGCAGCCTCGGCCATGGCGGCCTTTTTGCCCACCCAGGTAAACTCATAGCATTCATCGCCATCTACCACATCCCGGCTCAGCAGCTGCTTCAGCACTTCAAAGTTGACGCCTTTCTTGACCTGCCCATCCTCACCCCGCATCTCGGTTATGGCAGAGGGGAACAGCGTCGCAATCTTTTCAATATTATCAGACACCATATCCGGCGTTTCAAATTTCATGTGGTCCATTATGTTTTTCCTCCCAAGCAAAGACTTGTCGTTATGATTGCGGTAAGGATTGAAACGATAAAAGGAATAATGGCTTCTTTTAGTAAGAAGGCACCAAATCTGCCTACATTGTTGGAAAACCACCCTTTCCAAAACTCCTTAACAGCAACAGAACCCTTAGGAGTTACAGCTAACCAAATAATTGTGTTGTCAGCAAAGCTATAACTTACATATTCGCTCTCTTTTAACTCTTTTAATTCTGATCTCAGTATATCATCATCGTATTTATTGGATTTGTAGCTTCTTGTTAGTGCATTTTTAAGATCGCCCAGTCCCAAAACTCCGGGTGTGTTTTTAATAGCTCTAAGTATTACAAATTGTCTGTAGGTTATCATTTGAATTAACTTCCTCCAATCTCCGAATTTCTCGCCTCAGTTCCATCTGTTTTCCCAGCTGCTTCTCTTTTTTCATCTTTGCCTTCAGCTGCTCAATCTGCCGCTGGAGCTTTTCTTTTTCCCGGGTCTGCTCCACGGCTTCTTTCAGGCTCTCTGCTGCTGGGGCAGCAATGGCATCCCTGGCAATCTGGCGGACAATACTCTCGTACAGGCCGTCCATGTCCAAAGCGTGCAGTTCCAGCGTCAAATCGTCTAAAGGCATCCAGTCGGTGTGGTATGCCTGCCGGAGTTGGAAGGCGTTGCTGCCTGCCTGACTGGCTTCTTTGTAGCTGATCCAGAGCTTGCCCTCGCCGCCGTCACGCTCCAGCAGAAACAGGATGTGATAGGGAATCTGCTTGTCCATCAGCCGCAGTACGCTGGGGTCAATCTCCTGCCCCTGGAGCCGCAGGCGGAACACCTCAATCTCCGTCACTGTTTGCCCTGTGGCAAGGTTCATCGTCTGTGCCGAAAGCTTGTTCTGCCAGGTAATGAGTTTCACCTGGTCCACGAACATCCTCCGCAGCTCCGGCGTCACATCCAGGTGTTCATAAAATTTCTGCTTGGGGATGCGGCGGCCAAATTCCGTGGTTTTGGGGAAATTCAGCATGAGCCATCCTCCTTTACCACCAGGAAGCAGATCAACTCAAAGTCATCCAGCCCGGACACCTGGCTCAGCAAGGCGGAAGTGCCGCCGGAACGGAACAGACTATCCAGGTCGCTGTCCTCCTTGGCGTCCACAATAGACAGCACGGCGTCCTCCAGCAAGCTGGAGTAGACAGCCATGTTCCTGCCATCGTCCGTTTCCTCATTGAAGGCACGGCACAGGGCTTCGATGGGCTTGTCCTTTCCGCGGCACAGCTGCCGCATGGCGTCCAGTGTATCCTTGGGGGAAAGGTGATCGTGAACGGTGACGCCTTCCTCAGTGAGATAGACCAGATAGTAGGGGTGCAGTCGGTTTCGGTTATCGATATTTACCTCGTTATGCACATTTTTCAATACGAACACGACACCTGCCGGGGCATCCGGTGTTGCGGCAGCGACGGCGCTGATACCGCCGGGACAAGTCTCCAGTTCCGGATGATGCTTGGAGTATTCTATCAGCTCCATGCGGAACTCATTGAGGCCCAGGTCAGTAATGGACACGCCGGTACCCATGTCCTCCAGGTCCACCACCTCGGTCTGAAGCCGCTGAAGCTGTTTGCGGCGGTATTCCAGATCGCCCTGTTCCTCCGGGGAAAGCAGATTGTCGTCGCCAGTGGAGGTCATGACCAGGGCTTTCATACGGGTCTCTACACGGGCTTTCAGATTAATGTAGTCGTCCAACTGCATATCCGGCCAGAAGTTGATCATCTGGATCACATCGTTCCGGCTGCCGATTCGGTCCACCCGGCCAAAGCGCTGGACCAGACGCACTGGGTTCCAATGAATGTCATAGTTCACCAGGCAGTCGCAGTCCTGAAGATTCTGGCCTTCGGAAATGCAGTCGGTGGCGATGAGAATGTCGATGTCCGGGCCATCAGGCATGAGAGACGCCCTGTCTTTGGAGATAGGAGAGAAACAGGTCAGGACGTTGTTCAAGTCGGCTTTGAACTTGGGGACAGTGGTGCGCCCGTCCACGCTGCCGGTAACCAAAGCGGTATTCAGGCCGAACTCCGACTGGGCAAACCGGCTGACATTGTCGTAAAGATATTTAGCGGTATCGGAGAAAGCGGTGAAGATGATGAGCTTTTTGTTACCGGGGTTCAGCGGATTTTCAATCTTCTGGGCAATGGTATCCAGGAGAATTTGCAGTTTGCTGTCGTGCTCCGGCGTGATCTTCGACACCGTGTTTACCAGAACATAGAGCGTATTGAAATCTTCCTCCAGGTCCTGTTTCCAGGTGACATAGTCCATGTCTTCCAGGGCAATCTTTACCTTTTTGCCAACGGAGCACAGATCGCTTTCCTGGTCATCGGCGTCAAAATCCACCGTACTGGTCAGGTCATTGAGCTCCAAAGTGAGGTTGGGGTCATAATGGGCTATGGTATCCAGCGTAGAGCAGATCTGGTCCTGGATGCGTTTTATCGTCAGGAGGAAAGAATGGACGGAACTCTCCAGCCGTTTGAGCAGGTTGATGCTCATCAGGCGGCGGATACCTTGCTCACGACCTACCTGTGTCAAACTGTTTTTGCCCTCGTGGTTCAGAGCGGCGTATTTCTCCATTCGGCTGGGCAAAATGTAGTTTGAAGGGGTATAGATGCTCAGTGTCAGGCTGAGGAGCATCTCATTAATTTCGTTGTAAGTAACAGTATCTTCCAAATCTGTCAGCGGTGGGCGCTTGGAGATGGGCGGTAGTCGTTTTGGAAATTTACCGATTTCACTGACGTTATAGTATTTTTCGATGTGTCTCCGGGAACGGGCAATAGTGACGGCATCCAGAATCTCAAAGAAATCGAAGTCCAGCATCCGCATGAGCTTATCGGTAGTGCGCAGCTCCACATCCCATTCGCTCCAGGTGTTGAATGCCTTCTGGGCATTGCGAAAAATTTCTTCCACACTACGATCTGTATTTAGTTTGCCGCGCCAGGTATCGCTGTTTCCTTCGTATGCCAGAGCCAGTTGGTTCCGCAGGTCATAAAAACGGTTGTTGACGGGTGTCGCGGAAAGCATCAGGACTCTGGTACGAGCGCCAGGGCGGATGACCTTTTCCATCAGATAATCGTAGCGGTTAAATTTGCCGTCTTCGGGGTTGCTGCTGCCGCCGTTACGGAAATTATGAGACTCGTCAATGACCACTAAGTCATAGGCGCTCCAATTCAATTTGGAAAGGTCCAATTCGCCGGACATGCCTTTGCTCCGGGAGAGGTCCGTATGATAAAGGACATCATAACGCAGACGGTCATCGGCGATAGGGTTATTGACATAGTTGGCCTTGTAGGTCATCCAATTATCGCTGAGCTTTTTTGGGCAGAGTACCAATACCCGCAAATTGCGGTTCTCGTAATATTTGATCACTGCCAGAGCGGTAAAGGTTTTGCCGAGGCCGACGCTATCTGCCAAGATACAGCCGTTGTACTGTTCTAACTTGCTGATGATAGCCAGCACGGCATCTTTCTGGAACGTGTAGAGCTTGTTCCATACCAGACTTTCCTTGAAACCATTGGCATCACTGGGGAGATCATCTTCACTGATATTCTCCAGAAAATCACTGAAAATGTTGTAGAGAGCGAAGAAGTAAAGAAATTCCGGACTATTTTCCCGGTAAGCAGTGGTAATGCGTTCCAAAACTACTTCCGTTACATCCTGAAGACGATGTTTGTCCGACCAAAGCTGATCAAACAGGGCGATGTAGGCTTTGCTTTCCGGGGCATCAATTTTGTTGATCATGCTAAACATGTTGCCACCGCGCTCACAGCCCAAGTCCGCCCGTGTGAATCCATTGACTGGCGCATACGCAGTCGGATGTTCGTTATCCACAGCAATGAAACCAGGCATCGTTTCGTCTGTACAATTAGACTTGAAGCGGGCTTTTTTACGAATCCAATCAGCGCATTCCTTTGAAATCGTGCGCTGGGTAAATTCATTGCGTAGCCGAATCTCAAACTCGTTTCCGTGCAAGGCCTTTTCACGTTTCTGCCGTGGAATATAGAACTCACGCTGTTCTTTGCCTGAGGATTCTGAAAGGAAGGTCGGAGATGTAAAAATGAAGCGCATCTCATCAATAGACTGAAGCTGCTCCTTCAATTCTTTATATGCATAGACAGAAAAACACGCGGCAGCAATAGAGAGTTTGCTGTTTTTGGTAACTTCAGTCTGCATATCATCAATTAGTTTCTCAGTAATATTATTAATGATTTTCATGCCTTCACCTATCATCCAACCCGTAATTTTATATTTAGTCATCAGAATTCTATCGAATAATATTTATAGTATATATTTTACTTGTAAAAATATCAATGGTCTCTGTTAACGGTGCAAAAAATATCAATAGTATAGATTGAGGGGTGAATACTATTGACGATTGCAAAAACGATTGGAGAACGACTTCGCATTTACCGGGTCCAGAAAGGATGGAGCCAGGAAGTGTTGGCGGAATATGCAAAGCTGCATCCAACTTATATTGGGCAATTAGAGCGTGGTGAGAAAAACGCAACGCTTGAATCCATATCAAAAATTGCGGCTGCATTGGATGTGCCACTGTCCAAGCTATTTGAAAATATTTCTCTTCTTGCTGAAGAGCAGGATATTCCTTCCCGGTGTTATGCGCTGGTCCAGGCGCAATCGCCAAGGAAACAGGAAGCCCTGCTTGAGTTACTGAATACTGTTGTTCAATATGAAAAGCTTTAAGTATAAATCGGTAGTGTTGCTATGTAGATCATTCTTATAATAAAAGTGGCCGCTACACTTTTGGAAAGTGTGGCGGCTTTCATTTTACTTTTTTAAAGGCTTACCATAGAAAGGGTTTATATGCCACTTTGCCGACAGGCCCCTTATCCGCGCCGTAAATCTCAATGAATTCAAGCCATATAATGTGATAATAAGAAATCCCGCAGAGAAGGAATTAATCTCTGCGGGACATTCTTTACTCGTCGATATAAAATTTCTTAAGCGTATTATTCAGTTCACTTGCCGCTCGGCTTTTATTCAGCGGATAATAATAATTAGGCTCTAATGTGCCAATTGTTATATTACTGTCATTAACGAAATCTTTCGTCATCCAGAATTTTTCTTTGTCCATACGGTTATCTATATACTCTGTATATTTTGTAGCAAGTTCTTGAGCAGCCCCCAAAATTGAAGAATAGTTAGGATTGTTAGTATTGCTTGTTACATGAAATTCAATATCGGTCCAGGCCTTATCCCATCCTAATAGTTTTTGCCTAAGAAGTTCGTCAACCGCTTTATAGCAACTACTATACTTATAGTTGCTAAAAATTTGATATGCATTAGGGACATCGCTCGACTTACATAGTCCTTTATAAAACCCCTGAGATTCAGAATAAGCGCATTGTCTAACATATTTTTGATAGTTAATGTATGCCGCAGTTTCTTCATCGGTTGCTTGTAAGGGTATTGGATTTCTATTATCCGACGAGTAATATTCATCTCTATAGCTACTTAAATCATGGTTTGCCCATGTATCGGCTGCTAATATCAATTCTGGGTCCAAAACACAATTCTCGGTACTAGCAGTAGTATAGATATATTTCTCACGCTGTTTTTGGTCATCATGTAACTCAGTTTTGGAAAGGGTACGTCCGTAGTCATCTTGTAACCCATTAGTAGCGCAAGGAATAAAGTAGAGATTTTCCTTCCAATCAAGCCTCTCCTCCTTTTTTAACGATTCTAGTGCTCGCTTAAGTGTTTCTCTGATTTTATATGACATACATCTTTTGTACTTGACAAGTCCAGGGGCCATGTCATCAGAAATATGCCACGGATTAAACGTGCGTTCTTGCTCTAATAGTTCCATTGCTAAATCGGGATGCTGCTTTAAGTAAATCCGTTTGTACTCTTCAAAAACGCCCCAACGGTCAAATAGTTCATATGGCTGGCCTTTAAAATCTGCTGTCGCCAATATAAGTGATTTTAGACAAGTAATATATGTTCCTGCTTTTCCTCTGCCATCATCCGGTGGCAACGGTGTATCGTAAACTTTAGTAATTATCTGAGCAGACTTTTTCCCGCAGTCTGGGTCTATATCTTTTAGAGCCGTAAACTCAACATAGCACCTTGCTACTTTTTCAGCTAAGGCTTTATTACGTGAGCCGCTTTTGTACCCTTTTGGAAGTTGCACACCGGCATCAGCAAGAGCATCAAATAAGGCTGTTTTGGTGTTGAAGATTTTGTTTTCAAGAGGTTTTAGTTTTTGACAGATTTCCAATTCTTTTGCAGAGTTTTGCATAGAGTCACTCCTTTTGTAATTTAAATTGGTAAATTAAATTTACCTAAAATACAGGTACTTTATATTGCTATATATTAAATAAAGTTTATATAGCACTAAGAAGTACCTTTTATTATGTTTGGGTTTGAGTAATATTCGGCTGTTACACACTTTAATTTAATAATTTAAATCACTAAATTTAGTTTTGCTAAAAACGGGTACTTTCTATTGTTATATATAACTAAAAGCATATATAACAACAAGAAGTACCATAATTTCAATATTTGTTTTAACATTTAACTGTTAAGTCAAAAACGGGTACTTATTCTTCCGAATATATTTATAGATACGCTAAACACCTCCCTCTTTGATTATTATGTATTATATCACAAATCCCCAAAATTGCAAGTGTTTTATACAAATAATAACCCGATTATTTGTTTATTATGACAATGCATATGTTTTTTTGAAATTACTAGACGCTTTCACCAATGTTTTAATTTCTTTCTTAATGAAAACAATAACATATCCCTTAAAAGCCATTGAATAATCATGTGATAACGGTATAAGTTGCTATTGCGCCCCAAGTACCTTATTCATCACATTTTCATGAAGTGATACTAATGGTCATTCAAATCCACATATAAGTGCATTGAAATTACGCATTACGCAGCAAGAAAGAATACATGCTATGCTTTGAAGCACGGCCACACGCAGCACTCACATCCAAAACCACCCCCACAAGAAAAGGCAAGGCTTATGCCCTGCCTTTTGTGCTTTATTTGATAGATTATCTTTTGCTTGTTGCTTTATCGCAAATTTTGGACAGGGCTGAAATTCTGATAACGATGGGCGAGGTCGCGATCTGTTAAATCTAAGTATGCCTTTTCCGTAACCGACACACTGCTATGACCCAAAATACGGCTCAGCGTATAGACATCCATTCCCGCCATCAAGCAACGTTTTGCAAAATTGTTCCGCAACGCATGGGGTGATATAGCTTTATCGATACCAGCCCTATTCATGTAGTTTTTAAAGTTTGTTTCAAATGTCCCAATGCAAACTGGGAGTCCCGTTGCTTTCGTTGGAAATAAATACTTGGTTTCAATGTACCTGTCCTTAAATCTTATCCATCGTTGTAATGCCCTTGCCGATTTCATAGAGAAAAATACAGCGCGTCCCTTTCTACCCTTTGTTACCTCAGCAGGGATTTGTATGATTCTCTGGTTCAAATCAATATCATCTATTGAAAGCGAAAGACACTCTCCTAGTCGCATACCAGAATCCAATATCAACGTGATAACCGTAGCATCCCTACACTCTGGAAAATAACTCTTATCAAAGCTGTCAAGCAATTTTCTAACTTCACTATCTTCCATATAGTCCCGCGCTTTACGTTCGTTTTCCAGTAGATGAATTTTTTTCATAGGGTTTTTTATCCCCGGATATTCCTCCTCAAACCAATTAAAAAATGCTCTCAAATTACGAATATAATTGTTAATTGTAGTAATGCTGATTGGCTCGCGAAAATCCCGGCGGCGGTCAGGGCAATTCGTACACATGCGTTCTTCTTTTGCGTAGAAGCTGTACTTGCCTCTATTTTGCAAATCGCAGATATAATGTCGAATGGTCTGCTCCCGAACTTCCGCAGGGCTTTTCAATCCCTCCTGTTCCTTTGTCCAGCGTTCAAAAAGGCGCAAGGTCTGTTCATAGCTGTTCAAGGTCTTAGGGCGCAGACGCCGACTTTGACAATAATAGAGGTATTCGTCAATGAAGAAATCAAAATCTCTTTTGGCTTGTTCCTTTCCTCGCATAAAAACACTCCTAACTTATTGGTTTTTCAGCCCAATAAATTAGGAGTGTTTATCGCTATAAGCAAAATAGTTTATCGGCATAGCAGGGCTGATTCATCGGTACTTTCACAGTGTTTATCGCTATGAGTCCAATTTCTTCCAGCCCTGTATCCCTTGCGGTGCAATCAGACCAGCATGCCCGTGCCGTTCTTCCGCTCCAGTACCAGGCGGTCGGCGATCATGGCGATGAATTCGCTGTTCGTCGGCTTGCCCTTGGCGTTGGAAACTGTGTAGCCGAAGTATTTTTGTAGAGTCTCCAGGTCGCCCCGGTCCCAGGCCACCTCGATGGCGTGGCGGATGGCCCGCTCCACCCGACTGGGCGTGGTGCCGAAGCGCTTGGCCACCGCCGGATACAGCACCTTGGTCACGGCGTTGATGACCTCCATGTCGTCCACGGCGATCATGATAGCCTCCCGCAGATACTGATAGCCCTTGATATGGGCGGGAACGCCGATTTCATGGATAACCGCGGTCACCTGATTTTTCAAAGACGATGCGTGCTCCTCCGGTGCGGCGGGCTGTCCGAAAATACTGTGCATCCGGTCCAACAAAGCGTCCGTCTCACAGGGCTTCGGCAAAAAATAGCTGGCACCAAGCGTCACCGCCTCGCTCACCACCTGATCGGCGCAGAAGGCGGAGAGCACAATCACCTTCGGCTGGTCTTTTTCCTGACTTTTGAGCTGTCGCAGAACCCCCAGGCCATCCAGTCCCGGCAGGACCACATCCATGACCAGTAATTCCGGCCTGTACTGACCAATCAACTGTAAAGCTTCCATTCCATCCCCGGTAGAACCCACAACCGTGAATTCCTCTGTCTTCTCTATGGCCTCCCGCAGCATGCCGCGGAATTCCTCATTCGCATCTGCCAGCAATACAGTTCTTCTGTTGTCCATAGTTACCATAGTCCTTTTCCCTGAAATTTCGATTTGCGACGGATTGGCGAGTCTTCAAATCTCGTTTTCTATAAACTATCATAAACTTACAGAATTTTCAAGTTTGACTTGTAAAATTATTCCAAAAATCATTCGACTTTTTCTTCTAAATTCTCCAAATTTTTGTGCCGGTTGGAACTTTTTCGTCCGGCTTTTCTTTCCAAACCAGATGTGCTATAATGGTGTTAAATTTCGAACGCGCCGCTTTTCGGTGTGTTTTCCGCCTGGAGGTATCACCATGAATATCCTGGATGAACTGACAGTCTACCGCCCCTGGAACGAACAGGAGGCGCGGGATGTGGAGGAACTGCTGCGGCGGCTGCGGTCCGGCGAGGAGCTGTACACACGGGACAACGCGTCCGCACATCTGACGGCCTCTGCCTGGGTGGTCAGCCCGGACCGCACCCAGGTCCTGCTGGCCTATCACAATCTGTATCACTCCTGGGCCTGGCTGGGCGGTCACGCCGACGGAGAGCGGGACCTGCTGAACGTGGCCATGCGGGAGGTGCGGGAGGAAAGCGGTCTATCTGATGTCCGCCCTGTCACTGACGCGCTCTACTCTGTGGAGATTCTGACCGTGGATGGCCACGAAAAACGGGGGAAATACGTCTCCTCCCACCTGCATCTGAACGTCACCTATCTGCTGGAGGCAGACCCCGCCGCCCCGGTCCGGTGTAAGCCCGATGAAAACAGCCGGGTGGGCTGGTTTGCTCTGGAGGACGCCATCGCCGCCTCCACGGAGTCCTGGTTCCGGGAGCGCATTTACAGCAAGCTGAACGCCAAGCTGGCCAATTTTCCGCCGAAAATCTGAGATACCGAAGGAGACGGTTTCATTGCCGTCTTCTTTTTTATCGGAGGACTTTCGCGATGTAATCCGTATCCACCTGCTCCGCGCACCAGACGCCGTTGTCCGACACGCCGAACACCACGCCGTCCCGCTGCATCCGCTCCGCGTCGATCTGCAAAACCACCGCCTCCTGACGCCACCTGCGGGCGGACTGCCAGGCCTTTTCCACATCCGCCTGCATATGTACCGCGTGGCGGGCCATCTTACTGATATAGCCGGTGCTTTGTATCTTCTCCCAGGCCGCCTGGGTCGTTCCGTGATAGAGAATCGCCGGCGGCGGGCCGTAGGTCAGCTCCGGCTCCACCCAGGGGATGGAATGGCCCTGGCAGGCCTTGATGCGGGTCTTATCCGCATTGAAGCGGTAGCGGCCTTTATTGTCCTCTGCCACGATCCGCTCCAGATGCTCCATAGTCAGTGGGCATGTCTCCTGTATATTGGCAAGCAGCTGCGCCGTGCCCACCCAGCCATGCCGGTCCATGTCCAACGCCGCGGCCTCCGGATGATGCCGGAGCAAAAAACTCAAATATACGGAAATATCCCGGTCACTGCGAGGCATTTCTCTCATGGTGCATCTCTCCTTCTGATTCTGTTTTCAGAATATCACCAATATCCGCCGGTGGCAAGAGACTTCCACTGTGCCGCAATATGTAGGAGCACCGGCCGATTGGCCAGTGCTCTTTTTTCTCTTATTTTGCCGCGTTCAGCATATTTTCGATCAAAATTCCATACCCTTTGGTAGGATCATTTAAAAGCACATGAGTCACGGCTCCCACCAGCTTTCCGTTTTGCAGGATAGGTGACCCCGACATGCCCTGGACAATACCGCCCGTGGCTTTGAGAAGCTTGGGGTCCGTGACGGAGATCACCAGGTCCCGGCCATCCGAGGTGCCTGAGACCACTTTCAAAATCTCAATCTCATACTCCTCCACTGCGTCTCCCTCCACGTTGGAGCGGATCACGGCGGGACCCGGTACAGCCTCGCCGATGGGAACGGCGTCCTGGCAGGCCGGCGCGTAATCGGATACGGCCAACGTGCCGAAAATGCCGCTCTCCGTGTTGGCATACAGGTCTCCCAAGCTGGTGTCCAGGTCAAAGTCTCCCCGCAGCTCTCCCGCGCTCCCTGTCTCGCCCCGCTTGACGGCCTTCACCGTGGAGGGCAGGATGGAGCCGTTGGAAAACGGCATCAGCAATGCGGTATCCGTGTCCGTGATGCCGTGACCTAGCGCGCCGAAGTCGCCGGTGGCCGGGTCGTAGTAGGTCATGGTCCCGATTCCCGCCATACTGTCTCGGATCCAGGCGCCGATGCAGTAGACGCCTTTGTCATTCTGCTCCGGTTCCACGGAGAGGGTCATGCTGTCCCCAGCTCTCCGGACCTGGAGATCCATGGCTGAGTCGCCGTTTTTTTGCAGAAGAGACTGGAACTGCTCGCTGGAAGTCACAGAGACGCCGCCGCATTTCACAATGACATCACCGGTCTGAAGGCCGCATTCTTTCGCCGGTGTGCCGCCATCCGTGAGTTTGACCACCAGAACGCCCCGTGCAAACAGCTTGATGCCGATGGTGTGTCCCACCGGGACCAGCATCCGGGCGGAGGATATCTGTGTGCTCCCGCTGTCCGTCACATCGGCGGCCATGGCCAGTATCGGGGAACACAGCAAAAACGCCAGAACCAGCGCCGCCCCGCGCCGCAGCATCCGTCTTGCACGCTGCAATGGTCCATACAAACCAATCACCCCTTGTTTCAAAAAATCCGCCGGTACGGTTGTGCCGGCATGGTTATCATCTGCTGATGCCGCCGAATCACGCCAAGCAAATTGCGGCAGCATCACCATGGCACCGATTGCCTTTTTGAAAAGAAGGGCAATTTAAAAAGGCCCGCAGGCAAAAACCTGCGGGCCTTGTCAAAAAATTCCTTTTAATCGCGCTTGTTGAAAATCTTGAAGATGTCCTCGAAGGGATCGTCCTCCGTCTCCACAGCCTTCTTCTCCGCCTCGGGATCAATGGGCTCCGGAGCCTTGGCCGTGTGGGCGCCGGAAGCCGCCTGTTCAGCGGCAACCTGTCCGCCGGCCATCTTGGGCAGTTCGCCGGGGGCCTTGTCAAAGCCGGTGGCAATGACCGTCACGCGGATTTCGTCATCCAGCGTCTCGTCGAAGGTGGCGCCGAAGATAGTGAGGGCGTCGGGATGGACGGCGGCCTGCACCAGGCTCGCGGCCTGCTCGACCTCCTCCAGGCCGATGTCCATGGAGCCGGTGACGTTGATGAGCACGCCCTTGGCGCCCTCGATGGAGGTCTCCAGCAGAGGGCTGGAAATGGCCATCTTGGCGGCCTCCTCGGCCTTGCCCTTGCCGGCGGCCCGGCCCACGCCCATGTGGGCCATGCCGGCGTTCTTCATAATGGCCGTCACGTCGGCGAAGTCCAGGTTGATGAATCCGGTGTCCCGAATCAGGTCGGAGATGGACTGCACCGCCTGACGCAGCACATCGTCGGCAATCTCAAAGGCATTGGCAAAGGTGATCTTCTGGTCGGTGGCGTGCTTCAGCCGCTCATTGGGGATGATGACCAGAGAGTCCACCTTTCCCTCCAACTCGGCGATGCCAGCCTCGGCCTGTTGCATACGGCGGCGGCCCTCAAAGCCAAAGGGCTTCGTGACCACAGCCACGGTCAGAATGTCCATCTCCTTGGCGATTTCCGCCACGATGGGCGCGCCGCCGGTGCCGGTGCCGCCGCCCATACCTGCGGTGATGAACACCATATCGGTGTCCTCCAGAGCCTTGGCGATCTGGTTGCGGCTCTCCTCGGCGGACTTGCGGCCCACCTCAGGATCGGAGCCAGCGCCCTGACCATGGGTCAGCTTCTCGCCGATCTGAATTTTATAAGTAGCGCTGGACACATTCAGTGCCTGCTTATCGGTATTGACCGCCACAAAGTCCACGCCCTTGGTGCCGGAACGGACCATGCGGTTGACCACGTTGTTGCCGCCGCCGCCAACGCCGATGACCTTAATATTGACAACGGTATCGGGACCGGTTTCCAATCCAAATGCCATAGTGGTGCCTCCTGCTATCATTTGTATGACACTGCGGGAAAAGCTGTTTTCCAGCGCAATATCCTGTGTTCCATAACATTTAGTTTATTGTATGACACTTTCCCTCTCCGGTCAAGTGCCCCATTTGGTTTTCGACTCCTTTTTCCAAAAAAAGTGGAAGAGCGCTTTTGCGCTCTTCCGGCTTTCAGCGCGTGTTCGGTCGAAAATAGGCGTCGCCGTTTTCCTGCATCAGATCAAAGGTCCCGGTCATGTTGTCCTGAATCTTTCCGCTCTCCAGAGACAGGCGCAGGGCCTTGAGCTTCATGGCGTAATCCGCGTTGTACGGCATCTCCACGGTGAACCGTCCCGCATAGTCCATGATCACCTTTCCGGCATCGTCCAGGTGGATAGCGTCCACTTGCTTCAGCATCCCCGCATCCTCCAGCGCGGCCAGCAGTTCCAGAAGGCTGGTCTGCTGGTCGGCGTACTCCGTGGCCAGAGCCAGCGGGGTGCCCACAGAGGGAGCCAACAGCTTGCAGCCGTCGATGATGCCGGAATCCCCCACCTCGGCGGCGGATTTCTGCTCCACAATCTTGCCGCCGGGGCT
This sequence comes from uncultured Clostridia bacterium, assembly GCA_945864305.1. GTDB lineage: Bacteria > Bacillota > Clostridia > Oscillospirales > Oscillospiraceae > Oscillibacter. Next base: position 17,024 of record CAMBAJ010000004.1, read on the forward strand.
GATCAGCCAGGCGCTGCCGTCCTGCACCAGGGCCAGCGGCGTGCCGCATTCCCGCACTTCGATCAGCAGGGTGTCCGGCAGCTTACGGCTGATGCGGATTTCCTCCACATAGGGCAGGGCCTTCACAATATTCTGGGCTACATCGTATTTATTCAGCAGGAACAGGTTGTCACCCTGTGCAATGCCGGTGGCGTCCTGAATCTCCTGAGAGGTGTACCGCTCCTGCCCGCTGACCACGATGGTGTCCACCCGGAAAAACAGGGTCAGCGCCACGATGATCGCCGTGCAGATGATCAAAATGGACAGCAGCTTGTAGAGGACGCTGAAGCCCCCTCTGTGCCGTCTGTTGGAATGTCGGCGTCTCGCCATATCATCTACCTCTGTTGCTTATGTCTCTATCCGAATGATGTCCGCGTTCAAATCCCGCAGGTCTCTTGCAATATCTTCGTAACCCCGGTCAATGTGGCTGATCTCCGAGATGTGGGTCTCGCCCTCAGCCGCCAGGGCCGCCACGCACAGCGCCGCACCGCCCCGCAGGTCCGTGCACCGCACGAATGCGCCGCAGAGAGTCTCCACGCCGGTGACCACCGCCACCCGGCCGGACACCCGGATCGACCCGCCCATCCGGGTCAGCTCATCCACGTGCCGGTAGCGGTTTTCAAAAATGTTCTCCTCGAATACGGTGACGCCCCGGCTTCGCAGCAGCGCCGCCATCAAAATTGCTTGGGCGTCCGTGGGAAACCCGGGATAGGGCGCCGTCCGCACTGGCCGCACCGCCCGCGGGCGGTCCTGACAGGAGCAGGCGATGCCCGCGCTGTCCGAGCGGATGACGCAGCCCGCCTCCCGTAATACTGCCGTCACGGTGGCCAAGTGATGCTCATCAGCGCCCCGCAGGAAAATGTCTCCGCCTGCGGAGGCCGCCGCGCAGAGATAGGTGGCGGCCGCGATGCGATCCGGCATGATTTGATAGGTGCAGCCGTGAAGTGGCCGCCCGCCCTCCACCGTGATGGTGGAGCTTCCCGCGCCGGACACACTGGCCCCGCATGCGTTCAGGAAATTCTGGAGGTCCACAATCTCCGGCTCTCGAGCGGCGTTGGAGAGCACGGTGGTGCCTCCGGCGCCGCAGGCCGCCAGCATCAGATTCTCCGTGGCCCCCACGGAGGGCATGCTCAGCACCAGGTCCCACCCTCGCAGGGCATGAGCCTTGCAGCGCAGGACACCGCCGGTGTCGTCGATCTCCGCCCCCAGGTCCCGCAGACCTGCCAGATGCAGATCGATGGGTCTGGGCCCCAGCTCGCACCCGCCGGGGTAGCTCAGCTCCGCCTGGCCGCACCGGGCCAGAATGGCTCCCAGGAAAATGGCGGAGGACCGCATTTCCCGCATCAGTACGTCTGAGATGGTACAGCTGTTCAACCCGGTCGTGTCCACCAACAGGCTATCGCCCTCCCACCGGGCGCCGCATCCCAGCGTCTCCAGAATGCGGATGGACGCATCCACATCCCGCAGCCGGGGACAGCCCCGCAGCTCCACCGGGCCGCCTGCCAGCAGCGTTGCCGCCAGGATGGGCAGCACGCTGTTTTTCGCCCCCTGGATCGTCACCTCGCCTGTCAGGCGGCTGCCGCCTCTCACCAAAAGCTGGCTCATACACGTTTCCCTCCGTACCCCAGAATGGTATCACAGACCATCCTATGGGGCCGGCGGGCTCATGGTTCCTGACAAATTTCCAGAACTGTCTGATAGATCCGCTCCGTGGCGTCCCGGATTCCCAGCGACGCCATGGCCGTCTCCATCTGTTTCCGCCGCTCCGTGTCATGCAAAATCCCACAGGCCGCCTGGAACATGGCCTGTCCGGAGCAGTCCTTCTCCAGCAGCACCTCCGCGCCGCCGGCGCTTTCCAGCACCCGGGCGTTTTTCTCTTGGTGGTTGTTGGTCACATAGGGGGACGGCACGATCAGCGCGGGAACCCCCAGCGCCGTCAACTCGCTGATGGTGGACGCGCCGGCCCGGCAGATCACTAAGTCCGCCGCCCGCATGACAGGCGCCATGTCGTAGATGTACTCCCGCAGCTGGAGGGCCGGATGGGCCTCCAGGTCCACGCCCTTTTCCCGCAGGAGGTCCCGCACCATGGGATAGCCGGAGGCGCCTGCGCCGTGGATGTGGTGGAAGGGCTCCTTCGCCGCCTCCAGGGCCAGGAAGTCCGCCATCTGGCGGTTCATGCCGGAGGCGCCCAGAGAGCCCCAGAAGGAGACGATCAGCGGCCGCCCGTCGTCCACGCCCAATTGCCGTTTGGCCTCTTCCTTCGTCATTTTGAAAAAGTCGCCCCGCACCGGCGTGCCGGTGACCATTACCTTTTCGGGGTGCTTGTAGTGCTGGCGGCAGGCCTCAAAGCCCACCATGATCCGGTCCGCGAAGGGCTCCAGCATCTCCGTGGTCAGTCCGGGCACCATGTTGGACTCGTGGACCGCCGTGGGGATGCCCGCCTTAGCGGCGGCCTTCACCATAGGAAAGCTGGCGTAGCCGCCGGTACCGATGACCACGTCCGGCCGGAACTCCCGCAGAATGGCCCGGGCCTCCCGGGGTGCCCGCATCAGATTGCAGACGGAGACCAGGTTGTGTTTGATCTCCTTCGGCTTGAAGGAGCGGTGGAAGCTGGAGATGTGGACGGTGCGGAAATCATATCCCGCCTTGGGGACCAGGTCCTTTTCCAGTCCCCGCTCTGCGCCCACAAACAAAAACGATGTATCCGGGTTCTTTTCCGCCATCAGCTGCGCCAGGGCGATGGCCGGGTTCACATGCCCCGCCGTGCCGCCGCAGGTGAAGATGACGCGCTTCAATGTCTGTTCCATATAGTCCCCTCTTTGTGTCAGCCCGCCTTGGTGGGCTTCATCTGCCTGGAAACGCTCAGGACAATTCCCATTTCCGCCAGTTGGATGGAGAGCGCCGTGCCGCCGTAGCTGAAAAACGGTAGGGAGATGCCGGTGGTGGGCAGCAGGCCCGTCACCACGCCGATGTTCAAAAACACCTGCATGGCCACCAGAGTGGTAACGCCCACCACCAGGAGGCTTCCGAAGCGGTCCCGGGCGTGGAGGGCGATCCAGTAGCCCCGCAGGATCAGCGCCGCGAACAGCAGCATGATAACAGCGGCGCCGATAAGGCCCAGTTCCTCACAGATGATGGCGAAGATGAAGTCGTTGTGCTCCTCTGGCAGGTACAAAAATTTCTGGCGGCTCTTGCCCAGGCCCACGCCCAGCAGACCGCCGGAGCCAATGGTGATCAGGCTCTGGGACAGCTGATAGCCGGCGCCCTGGGCGTCCTCCCAGGGGTCCAGCCAGTAGGTGATGCGGGAGGTGTTGTAGCCGATGACGAACAGGATGAAATACAGCGCTCCCGTGACCGCTCCCACAGCCACGCCCACCCAGCCCCAGCTGATGCCGCCCACCAGCATCAGCACGGCTCCTACGCCCAGAATGAGGATGGCGCCGGACAGGTGGGGCTCCAGGGCCAGTAGCAGGGCCAGCACGATCAGGATCAGTGCGTAGGGCAGAATGCCGTAGCGGAAGGTGCGCATCTTGTCTTTTTTCTTGGAGATGCTGTTGGAAAAATACAGTACCACCGCTACCTTCGCGATCTCCGAGGGCTGGAAGGTGAACAGGCTGCCGAAGCCCAGCCAGCGGGTGGCGTTGTTGCGGGTGATGCCCACATGGGGGACCAGCACCAGCATCAGCAGGATGATGGACACGAACAGCAGCGGCTTTGCCACGCCCCGGAACCGCTGGTAGTTGATCTTTCCGATGAAGAACATGGCCGCGACGCCCATTACGGCGAAGATTGCCTGACGGATGAAGTAATAGGCGGGCTGCGCCGTGCCGCCGTCCTTCTGGGTCTCGTAATAGGCGGAGGGAAAACTGGCAGACAGCAGCATTACCAGGCCGATGGCCGTCAGCAGCAGCACCAGCAGGCAGAACGGCAGGTCGATGGGGCCCTTGGCCAGTTCCCGGCTCTGCTGCTCCATCTCCTGCTGATGCTGGCGGCGCTCCTCCCGCGCCCTGGCCTCTTCCCGGGTCATGGGACGCCGGCGGCGCTGGGCAGGCTTTCTCTGCGCTGTCGTCATGGTCTCCCTCCTCTCCGTCAGATTTTCCGCTTGATGTCAGATTCAATATCTGCCCTGGATGCCCAGGTACGCCAGTACGCAGCACACCAGCGTGATGCCGGAGAACACTGTTACCAATTTGGCCTCGCTCCAGCCGGACAGCTCCAGGTGATGGTGCAGGGGCGCCATCTTGAAGAAGCGCTTGCCGTGAGTGGCCTTGAAATAAGCCACCTGGATGATATCGGACAGTGTCTCCGCGATGTAAATAATACCGACCAGAATCAGGATCAGCGGCATATCCAGCGCAAAACCCAGCGCCGCCACAGCGCCGCCCAGAAACAGGCTGCCGGTGTCGCCCATAAAGACCTTGGCGGGATGGTGGTTGTAGACGAAGAAGGCCGCCAGGCCGCCCGCCAGCGCAGCGGGGAACAGGGCCAGGGTGGTCAGCTTCCACAGCAGGCACGCCACGGTGAAGAACACCATCACTACAAAGGTGACGCCGGTGGCTAGGCCGTCGATGCCGTCCGTCAGGTTCACCGCGTTAACGCAGCCAACGATGACGAAGGCCGCGAACACCAGATAGACGATCCAGTTCAGAGTAATGCTGGTGTTGAAGAAAGGGATGTACAACTCGTTGGTCAGCATACCCTCATACCGCATCAGGCAAAGGAACACGATCGCCGCCGCCAGCTGTAAAAGGAACTTCTGCTTGGCGGTCAGGCCCTCATTCTGGTGCTGCCGGACTTTGCGGTAGTCGTCCACAAAGCCGATCAGGCCGAAGCACAGGGCGAACAGGTACACATACAGGTGGGCGAACGCCCCCTGCAGCATGGGGCCCCAGCCCAGCAGGAACACCACCACGCCAGCGCCCAGGATGAACATGATACCGCCCATAGTGGGGGTACCGGCCTTTCCGGCGTGCCATTTGGGGCCGTCCTCCCGGATCTCCTGTCCGGCCTTCAGCTTCCGAAGCTCCATCAGGACAAACCGGCCGATCAGCAGCGTCAACAAAAAGCTGACCAGCACGGCAGCTCCTGTCATGATATACATCAGGTCCATTTCCTCTCTCCTTCCGCCGGCCTTACCGGCGCTTTTGTATCTTTATGCCTTGGCGTTCAGATAGTCCGCTACAATTTCTCTCTCATCCATGTGATGCTTGACGTGGTTCACTTCCTGATAGGTCTCATGGCCCTTGCCGCACAGGACGATAACGTCCCCCGGCTCCGCGTGGTCCATGGCCCAGTGGATGGCCTCGATCCGGTCCTCCACCACCACATGGGGCGTATCGCTGTCCTGCATGCCCGGCAGGATGTCGGCGATGATGTCTCCGGGCTTCTCCGTCCGGGGGTTGTCGGTGGTGACCACCACGAAATCCGCGATCTCTGCGGCGATCTTACCCATCTTGGGCCGTTTGGTCTTATCCCGGTCGCCGCCGCAGCCGAACAGGGCAATGGTGCGGCCCTTGGCAAAGCCCTTCACGGAGGTCAGCACGTTCTCCAGGCCGTCTGGGCTGTGGGCGTAGTCGATGAGGACCGTGTAGTCCTTCCCCGGCGTGGGGACCACCTCCACCCGGCCCTTCACATGGGGCACCCGGGCAAGGACATCCGCACTCTTTTCCAGGGGAATCCCCAGCATCAGCGCCGCCCCCAGAACATCCAGGGTATTATATACCATGAAGCCGCCGGGAATATTCACCCGGATGGGCACACTTTTCTCCTTTGTCACGGCGTCGAAGGCCACGTGGTCGGCCTCCAGACAGACATTCTCCGCCCGCAGGTCCGCCGCCGCCTGCTCCGCGTAGAAGAATTTCCGGCAGGTGGCGTCCTTCAGCAGCCGCTCCGTCCAGGGGGCGTCGGCGTTGCAGACGCCGACGTCACAGTTGCGGAAGAGGATGGCCTTGGCGTCGCAGTAGGCCTCCATGGTCTTATGGAAATCCAGGTGGTCCTGGGTCAAGTTGGTAAAGATGCCCACCGCGTAGTGGACGCCGTACACCCGGTCCAGCGCCAGGGCGTGGGAGGAGACCTCCATCACCACGTGGGTGCAGCCCGCGTCCCGCATCTGGGCGAACAGCCGCTGGAGTTCGAAGGACTCCGGCGTGGTGCGCTCAGTGGGGATGATCTCCTCCCCGATCATGTTCTGGTTGGTGCCGATGAGGCCCACCTTGGCCCCGGCCGTCTGCTCCAGGATGGATTTCAGCAGGTACGTGGTGGTGGTCTTGCCGTTGGTGCCGGTGACACCCACCATGGTCATGCTGTCCGCCGGATGGCCGAAGAAGTTGGCGCCCACCTCCGCCAGTGCCCGCCGGGAGTCCGCCACCCGCACATAGGGAACCGCGGGGTCCTCCGGCTGCTTCTGGCACAGCACCGCCGACGCACCGGCGGCCATAGCTTTCCCGATAAAGGCGTGGCCGTCCGCCGCGAAGCCGGTCATAGCCACGAACAGGTCGCCGGGCTGCGTGGCCCGGGAGTCATAGCTCACATGAGGGATTTCCATCTCCATGTCCGCCGTGGCGTCCAGGACTTCAATACCCTCCAATAATTCCTTTAATTTCATAAACGTGCGCCCCTTTGTAGAGTTTTGGCACTGTGTAATTTGCCAAGTCTATTATAAGCAGGCTAAAACGCGAAGTATACGGGGAAATGTGCCAAAAAACATGCAGTTCCTGCCGTCAGTCCAGTACAGAGCTGTCACCAAACTGGACTGTGACCACGCTGCCTGCCTCCAGTTCCGCCCCGGCGGGCTGGGACTGGGAGATGGCGTGGACGTTTCCGGAACTGGTGCTGGTGGCACCGGCTACCTTCATGATGAGCCCCGCGTTGGTCAGCTTCTTGTTGGCCTCAGCAGCACTCAGGCCCACCACATTGGGCACTGTGCACTTGGTATCCGGCTTCTCCTCGCCCAGGTACAGGATGATGGTGGCGTTGTTGGGCACAATGACGCCGCCTACAGGGGTCTGGTCCGTGACAGTAGCGCCGCTGCCCACGGTGCGGTACTCAAATCCGGCGTTGGACAGCTTCGTCTTGGCCTCCTCCGCCGTCAGGCCCACGGTATTGGGCACCGCGGCATCCGCCCCCACCAGCTCCTCGGCGGTGTAGTCCGGCTCCACGCCCAGAACGGGCAGAATCTCTGCCATGATCTGGCTGGCCGTGGGGGCCACCATGTTGCCGCCGGAGACGTAGGTGCCAGTGGTGCGGCTGGGTGTGTCCATGGTCAGCAACATGATGTACTGTGGGTCATCCGCCGGGGCGAAGCACATGAAGGAGACCACCACGTCGTTTGTGCCGGTCTTATCGGCCGTGCCGGTCTTGCCGCCGATGCGGTAGCCCGCCACCTGGCCGTTCTTGCCGGTGCCGGAGGCCACCACGTATTCCAGGCACTCCCGGACCTTGGCGGAGGTTTCCTCGCTGATGACCTGGCGGACCGGCGTGGAGTCGTGCTGCTCCAGAATGTTGCCGTCGTCGTCCAGCACCTGCTCCACCACGTAGGGCGTGTACAGATAGCCGCCGTTGATGCAGGCCGCCTGGGCCCGGATCAGCTCGATGGGCGTGACGTTGAAGGTCTGGCCGAAGGAGTAGGACGCCAGGGAAACCACGTTCGAGTTGAAGCTCTCCTCACTGGCGAAGATGCCGGAGACCTCTCCGATCATGTCCACGCCGGTCTTTTCCATCAGGCCGAAGGCCTGGAGATACTTGTAATAGGTCTCGGTGCCGATGCGCAGGCCCATAGTGATAAAGGCAGGGTTGCAGGAGTTACCGGTGGCCACCTTCAGATTCTGCACGCCGTGGCCGGCTTTTTTGGAGCAGTAGATGGGCTTATACCAGCCCTGGACCTTGATGGAACCGCTGCAATTGAAAGTGGTGTTCATATTCACCACGCCCTCCTCCAGCGCTGTCGCCAGGGTGATGGGCTTGAAGGTGGAGCCGGGCTCGTAGGTGGAGTCGATGCACTTGTTGCGCCATTGGGTCTGGATGACATCACTCTTGGCCTTGCTCAATGCCTCCTGGTACGCCTCGTCGCTCTCGTAAGTGCTCTTCTTGGTCTCCACCGCGGATATGGCGGCGTCCAGTGCCGTTTGCAGCTTTTCGTCATAGACCGTGCCGGGCTCGTTCAGGTCGTAGGTGGGATAGGACGCCATGCCCAAAATCGCGCCGGAGTTCACGTCCATGACGATACCCGTGCCGCCCTTGGCGGCGTCGAACTTCTTCAGCATGCTCTCGATGCCCTTTTCCAGATAGTACTGGACATCCACATCCAGGGTCAGCACCAGATCGTTGCCGTTCTCCGCGTCGAAGTACTGCTCATACTGATACAGCAGCGGCTGGCCGCTGTTGTTCTTGGCAGTGATGGTCATACCCGCCGTGCCCTCCAGCACGTCGTTGTACTTGGCCTCCAGCCCCACGGCACCGGTGTTGTCGCTGTTCACAAAGCCCAGGACGCTGGCTGCCAGGGTGCTGTACGGATAATAGCGTTTGGAATCCGGCTCCATGAAGATGCCGCTGAGCTTCGTGGGGCCCTTGGTGGGGGCGGAGATCAGGCGGGTCTTGCCCTCGTCATTGACGAAGGTCAATTGATTGCCCTCGTCGTCGATCTCGCCGTTGACAAAGCGGCGGACCTCGTCGGCCATCTCCTGCTCTGCCTTTTTCCGGAGGACCACATACTCATAGTTGGTCTGCTCCATCTTTTCCAGAATCCATTCCTCGTCCAGTTCCAGGATGCGGGCCAGCCCCCGGGCGATGTACGTCTGGTCCCGGATGGGCGTGGGCGTGTAGACCTCGCCCTTTTCCGCCGCCTTTTTCGCCGCCGTCTCCTGGTCGTCCTTCTGCTTTTGCACGAAGGCGGCGATGTCCTTGGGGGACATGCAGATTTGCTCCGCCGTGGCGGAGATAGCCAGCGTATGGTGGTTCCGGTCGTAGATGGTGCCCCGGGACGCCGTCACCACCGTGCTGCGGGTCTGTTGGTCCACGGCCTTTTCCTGCAATTCATCGTGCTGGCGGATCTGGATATCATACAGCTTCCAGAACAGCAGGACAAATGTAAAAACGCCCAGCAGTGCCATCATCAGTACCGTCCGTCTCCGGATGACCTGATTGGCCCGCCGGGCCGCGTCGCTTTTTCTGTGGGAGTTGCTCGCCATGGTGTGTCTCCTCTCCGGGTCATGGGCCCGTTCCATGTCCTGGGGCGGTTTTGCCCTTCTGCAAAGCAGGGAGCAAGAAGATTTCTTCTTACTCCCTGCTTTCGTCCATCATTCTGATCAGCATGCGTCTGTCTCCGGCCGCCGGGCGGAGACTCCGCTCCGCATACCGCATTATAGTGCGGCGGTCAGTCGAAATATTCCACCACCGCGTAGATGCCGTGGTTCAGCGAGGCCAACAGCTTGTCCAGCACGCTGGGGTCCTCCTTCTGATACACCACGGCGCTGTCGCCGTCGGACAGGTCGATATAGGTGATCTGGCTGCTGGTGGGCTTGCCCATGCCGGCCTGCTCCGCGGCCTCCTTGACACTGGCCATGTCGAAGATCTGTTCATACTGGGCCGTCAGCCGCACGTTTTCCGTCTCCAGCTCCGCCAACTCGCTCTGGAGCTTCACGGTCTCGCTGGACAGCATGGTCAGCTGGATATAGCTGCCCAGAATCAGCACGGCCATGGCGATCACCGCGGCAAAGCCCAGGACCGTCACCGGAGAGACGTGCTGCCGCTCCCGGACCTGGACCTTGGAGACGCTGCGGACCTTCGGAGCCTCCTGAGCCGCCTCCCGGCGGCGGGGAAGCTCACCCGCGTGCCGGAATTCCCGCTCCCGGACTTCCCACTCCAGATCATATGCCAGGTTGCCGTCAACAGAATGCCGGCTGTTATAGCGCAGTTCCCGCGCTGTGGATGCCACAGAGGACTCCTCCCTTCCCCAACGTCACACTAGGAAGGGCTTGTCCCCTCCTATGGAAGATCAAATGTTTCGCACTTCTCCGCGACCCGCAGTTTCGCGCTACGGGCTCTCGGATTTGTTTCCCGCAAAAGCAGTGCTTTTGCGGGGACCCGCATTGGACTCAAATCGCCAGGCAGAGCCCGCCGATTTCAAGGTTTTGACTGCCGTCAAAACGCTTGGACGCCGCACTTGCGGCGATGCGGAAAATCCGTTGAAAGCTGTCACAGATCAAAGCTATCGCACTTCTCCGCGACCCGCAGTTTCGCGCTACGGGCTCTCGGATTTTCCGCCAGCTCCGCCTCGCCGGAGACGATGGGCTTGCGGGTCAGGAGCTTGACTTTCGGCTTCTTGCCGCACACGCACACCGGGAACTCCGGCGGACAGGTGCAGCCCCGGGCCATGTCCTGCATGGCACGCTTGACGATGCGGTCCTCCAGCGAGTGGAAGGTGATGACCGCCAGCCGTCCGCCGGGATTCAGCCCGTCCACCGCCGCGCTCAGCATGGGCGGCAGGGCGTCCAGCTCGCCGTTGACAGCGATGCGGATGGCCTGAAAGCTCCGCTTGGCGGGGTGCTGCTTCTCCCGCAGGGCCGCCGGGGGCATGGCCCCCTTGATGATATCCACCAGTTCCAGGGTGGTCTGAATGGGCGCGGTCTCCCGGGCCCGGACAATGGCTTTCGCAATGGCGGGGGCGTACCGCTCCTCGCCATACTCGAATAATATCCGCCGCAGCTCCTCATAGCTCCAGACGTTGACCACCTCGTGGGCCGTCAGCGGCGCCGAGGCGTCCATCCGCATGTCCAGCGGCGCGTCCTGCATGTAGGAAAAGCCACGGGAGGCGTCGTCCAGCTGGGGTGAGGACACGCCCAGATCGAAGAGCATCCCGTCGGCGCCGGCGACGCCCGCTTCCCGCAGGACGTTGCCCAACTCCGCAAAGTTGCTGTGGACCAGCATCACCCGGTCCATCCACGGCGCCAGACGCTCCTTTGCCGCATCGATGGCTGCCATGTCGCGGTCGATACAGATGAGCCGGCCGGTGGTCAGCCTTTGGGCGATCTCTCTGGAGTGCCCCGCACGTCCCAATGTACCGTCCACATACACCCCGTCGGGGCGGATGTTCAATGCTTCGATGCACTCGTTCAGAAGAACGGGCTTGTGTGTATACTCCATTACCGATCACCCACGATTCTTCCGGGCGCGGGCCAGCGCGTCCAGGGCGGCGGCCATATCGCCGCTCTCCAGCATCTCCATCTCCCGCTCCGTCCAGGTCTTTTCGTCCCAGATCTCAGCGAAGGTGTTCAGGCCCACGATGGTGACGGTCTTTTTCAGTCCCGCGTAGGTGCGCAGGGTGGAGGGGATCAGAACACGGCCCTGCCCGTCCGGCTCGCACTGGACGGCATTGGCGTACAGCAGCGTCAGCGCCCGGGCCTCGGTATAGGGCAACTCGTCCATTTCCTCGGACATCTGCTCCCATTTGGCCTGGGGATAGATGGTCAGGCAGTGCTGGGCGCCGATGGTGATATAAAAGGTATCCCCCAGCGCCTCCCGCATGGCGGAGGGAATGACCAGACGGCCCTTGGAGTCGATGCTGTTGTTGGATTTTCCCAGCAGTCTCGCCACGAAAGCCGCCCCCTTCTCCCTCTTTTTGGGACTCGATGGTTTTCTCTGGCACTTATGTACCCCTATTTACCACTTTTCCCCACCAGTAATTTGAGTATACGCAAATATTTGTGTAATTGCAAGGATTTTTTTTCGACAAGAAACTTGCAAAAAAAGCCAAAAATGCATAAAATCGCCCCAAAAACCATTAATTAAAACGCATGTTCGATACCTTTACAAGTGGTTGACGTAAAGTAAAAAGCATCCCCCGGCACAACATTTTGTGTCGGGGGATGCTTTTCCATTCCCATTTGCGCTAAATCTTGATTTATTTCAAAAAGTTTCAGAAATGTTTTCGTCGTTTTTTACAAATTTTTTGGGATTATGGTCGACCGGTGGATTCAGCCTGCCTCGTCCACGCCGACTGAGTCGTTCTTGCCGTCCAGCTTGTCCCGCTGCTCCTGCATTTTCGCGGCGGACGCCGTGCGGAACTGGACCCGGGACTGCTTCACCTCGTCCAGTGCGGCCTGGACCGCCTCCTCCGTTCTGGCCAAGGCGTCCTCGGCGTACTCGTTGGCCACCTGATACAGCTGGCGGGAGCGGTCCTCTGCCCGGGCCACGATCTGACGGGCCTTTTCCTTGGCGGCGTACAGCACCTCGCTCTCGGAGACCTTGGTCTTGGCGTCCAACTCCGCCTGACGCATCATGCGGTCCACGTCCCGCTTGGCGTCATCCACAAACTTGTCCCGGGCGGCCAGCAGCTCCTGGGCGCGCTTGATCTCCACCGGCAGCTGCGCCCGCAGCTCGTCCAGCAGGTCCAGCATCTCGTCCCGGTCCACCATACTCATATTGGGCTTCAGCGTGGGAGACTTCGCATCCTCGATGCGCTCATACAGCATATCAATCAGGCGGTTGATGTCATTTGCCATATTTCTTATCCTTCCTTCTTTTCTGTCATGTCCCGCACCAGCGGAATGATGGACATCGGCAGGTATTTTTCCAGCGGTTGATGGTACCGGATCATCTCCCGGGCCATGGAGGAGCTGAAATGCTGGTATTCCGCGCTGGCGGGCAACATCATCGTCTCCAGTCCGGGGTGGATGCCTCCGTTGATGAGCGCCATCTGGTACTCCACGTCAAAGTCGCTGACGTTCCGGACGCCCCGGACGATGACGTTGGCTCCGTGGGCCACGGCGTAATCCGCCAGCAGGCCTGGGAAGAGCTCCGCCTCCACGTTGGGCAGGTCGGCCACCGCCGTCTTTACCAGCAGGAGCTTCTGCTCCGGCGTGAACATCTGGTTCTTCTTCTCAGCATTGGGGCTTACACATACCCAAACCTTATCAAAACATGTGGCAGCCCGGCGGATGATATCCAGGTGGCCCAGGGTGATGGGATCAAAGCTGCCGGAGCAAATAGCTGTTCTCATGGGTTTTGTTCCTCGTTCTCTTCGTTTCCGCCGCGGCGATAGATGGTCAGGCCGATCTTGCCGTAGCGGTAAGTCCGGTGGACCCGGTAGGGCGCCGACAGGGCGGGCAGTGTCTTTTCCGCCGGATGTTCCGCCACAATTATACCATGAGGCGCCAAAATGTCAAACCTTGCGATGTGCGCAATGGCCGGTTCCAGCAGCCCCGCCGCGTAGGGCGGGTCCAGCAGGATGATATCAAAGGTCTCCCGCAGGGACTTCAGAAACTCCATGGAATCCCCGGAGACCACCCGGGCCCGGTCCTGGAGCTCCGTGACCTTCAGATTTTCCTTGATGAGCTTCACGGCGTCGGCCCGGCGGTCCACAAACACGGCCGAGGCCGCGCCCCGGCTGAGGCACTCGATGCCCAGTTGGCCCGTGCCGGCAAAGAGGTCCAGGACCTTTCGCCCCTCAATCTCGAATTGCAGGGCGCTGAACATGCCCTCCTTGACCCGGTCCGTGGTGGGGCGGGTCTCCATCCCCTCCAGTTCTTTCAGGCGGCGGCCCCGGGCGAAGCCTGTGATAACGCGCATGGCGGACTCTCCTTTTCGCTCGTCCCCCAGCGGCGGAGACGGTAATACTTGTTTATTTTACGGCAAACTTCTCCGCTTTTCAATAGGTTCCCGCCTTCCAATCCCCTCTTTTTAGGACTTGTACTTTACAAAAGAATCGTATATAATAAAGTTCTAAAAGTACGGACACCTCTGAATGTGCTTATTGGGAAGCGGCTGCGCCGTTTCTTCCGTCAATATTTGGAAAGAAAGGACGTTCTCATGATTCAATTTAAATCTGATCAGGGTGAGATCTCCATCAGCAGTGCCGTGTTCTCCAACATCACCGGCATGGCTGCCACCAACTGCTTCGGCGTCAAGGGCATGGCCTACCGCTCCATGACCGACGGTCTGGTGCATCTGCTGCGCCGGGAGGCCATGAGCAAGGGCGTCAGCATCACGTATCACGACGACAACTCCATCTCCATCGAGCTCCACATCATCGTGGAGAACGGCGTCAATCTCCCCGCGGTCTGCCGTTCCATTATGAATGAGGTCCGCTATGTAGTGACCAAGAATACCGGCGTGCCCGTCAAGGCTGTGGACGTGTGCGTTGATTCCATGACCCTGTGAGGGAGGACAAAAACAAATGAACGAACGAATTACCGGTGCGCTGTTCAAGCAGATGGTGCTCCACGGTGCCGCCGCCATCACCGCCCAGAAGCAGGCCATCAACGACCTGAACGTGTTCCCCGTCCCTGACGGCGACACGGGCACCAATATGTCCATGACCATCGGCACCGCCGTGGCCGAGCTGCGTAAGACCTCCCCCGCCACGCTGGACCAGGCCGTCTCCGTCACCGCCTCCGCCCTGCTGCGGGGCGCCCGGGGCAACTCCGGCGTCATTCTGTCCCTGCTGTTCCGCGGCATGTCCAAAGGTCTGAAGGGCATGGAGTCCGCCGACGCGGCCGCCTTTGCCGCCGCCATGCAGGAGGGCGTCTCCTCCGCCTACAAAGCCGTCATGAAGCCCGCTGAGGGCACCGTCCTCACCGTCTCCCGTCTGGCCGCCAAGCGGGCTGCGGATGTAGCCGCCGAGGGTGAGACCGATGTGGAGAAGATGCTGGAGGAGGCCATCAAGGAGGGCCACGAGGCCCTGGCCCAGACCATTGAGATGAACCCCGTCCTGAAAAAGGCCGGCGTGGTGGACGCCGGCGGCAAGGGCTACCTGCTGATCCTGGAGGGCATGCTGGCTGAGATGCGCGGCGAGCCCATGCCGGAGGTCACGGAGGATGCCCAGGCCCAGGAGAAGGCGGATTTCGCCGCCCTGTCCGAGGAGGACATCACTTTCACCTTCGACACCGTGTTCATCGTCCGCAAGACCGTGAACAAGCCCCTGGAGCCCCTGCGTGCCTATCTGAGCAGCATCGGTGACAGCTTGGTCATCGGCGAGGATGACGAGGCCTTCAAGGTCCACGTCCATACCGACATTCCCGGCGCCGCCCTGACGGAGGCCCAGAAGTACGGCACCCTGGAGCTGGCGAAGATTGAGAACATGCGCACCCAGGCCGAGGACCTGGCGGCCGGTCGGAAGGCCCAGAGCACCGACGATCTGGACGCCGTGGAGGCCGAGCTGGAGTCCGCCCCCGCTGAGGCTGAGACCGGACATGTGGTGGCCGTCCCCGAGAAGAAATACGGCTTCCTGGCCGTCTGCGCGGGCGACGGTCTGGCGGCGGTGTTCCAGGACCTGGGCGCCGACGGCGTGGTGTCGGGCGGCCAGACCATGAATCCCTCCACTGAGAGCATTCTGGCCGGCGTGGACAAAATTCCCGCCGAGACCGTGTTCGTCCTGCCCAACAACAGCAACATCATCATGGCTGCCCAGCAGTGCGACGCCCTGACGGAGAAAAACGTCATCGTCATCCCCACCAAGACCGTGCCCCAGGGCATCACCGCCATGATGAACGTGGACTTCGAGGCCTGCGACGCCCAGTCCATCACCGACGCCATGACGGAGTCCCTGTCCACCGTCACCACCGCCCAGATCACCTACGCCGCCCGGGATTCTGACTTTGACGGCTTCGAGATCAAGGAGGGCGACTACCTGGCCTTGGAGGAGGGCAAGCTCTTCGGCACCGACGGCTCTCTGGACACGCTGCTGGAAAAGCTGGCGGCGGACGCCGTGGAGCGGGGGGCCTCCTTCATCTCCCTGTACTTCGGCGAGGATGTGTCCGAGGAGGACGCCCAGAAGGCCGCGCAGGTCTTTGAGACCGCCTGCCCGGACGCCGAAATCGCCGTTCTCTCCGGCGGACAGCCTGTTTACTACTATATCATCTCCATGGAGTAAATCCTGAGACGCACAAGCCCCGGACCGACGGTCCGGGGCTTGTTTTTTATCTGCGTCTGCCGGGCGGATAGGGTGTTTTCTCATCGGTGCGGCCCAGCAGGTAATCCACGCTGGTGCCGAAGTAGTCTGCCAGACGGTCCGCCAATTCCAATGGAAGTGGGCGCTCTCCGCGCTCGTATTTGGAATACAGGCTCTGGTCACACAGAAGATAGGATGCCACCGTCTTTTGGGGCAAGTCCCTGTCCTCTCTCAATTCACGAATCCGCAAATACATATCATCACCTGTATTCACTATATCTAGTCCATATTGTCCTATTGTAATTTTGGACAATATGTCCTAAAATATAGCTGGAGGTGATGCATGTGCCATCTTACGATGCCATAGACGCCGCCGTGTGCGGGAGCTGTGCCCACTTCCGGCGCCACTACGCCAAAATCGGGTCGATGTACTCCGCCCTGGCCTACGGGCACTGCGTCTATCCCCGACTGAAAAAGCGGACCGACGGACAGACCTGTCCCCACTGGGTGCCCGCCGAGATGCCGGAGGACACGGAACCCCCATAAAAAAACTGCCGCGGGAGGTATCCCACGGCAGTTTTTTTACAGGCTCGCCATCTCGGCGTTGATGCTCTCCTCACAGGACCGCATGGCCAGAATGGTCTTCTCCATCAGGTCCTCCAGGGTCCAGCCCAGGCGCTCGGCGCCCTCCTTGATGACGTCCCGGGAGCAGCCGGCGGCGAACTTCTTGTCCTTGAACTTCTTTTTCAGGGAGCTGACCTCCATGTCGGAGACGCTCTTGCTGGGCCGCATCCGGGCGGCGGCGCCGATGAGGCCCGTCAGCTCGTCCGCCGCAAAGAGGACCTTCTCCATCTCGTGGGTAGGCTCCACGTCGCAACACAGGCCGTAGCCGTGGGAGCAGACGGCGTGAATGAACTCGTCGCTGCACCCGATCTCCGCCAGCAGCTCCGGGGCCTTCTTGCAGTGCTCCTCCGGCCACTTCTCAAAGTCCACGTCGTGGAGCAGGCCCACGGTGGCCCAGAAGTCCGCGTCCTCGCCGTAGCCCAACTCGCCCGCGTACCAGCGCATGGTGCCCTCTACCGTCAATCCGTGCTGGATGTGGAAGGGCTCGCCGTTATATTTCCGCAGCAGCGCCAGGGCTGCTTCTCTGTCAGGACATGCTTTCATGGGGAAATCGCTCCTTTGTATCAAATTGGGGACAGTATAGTCCCTTTTTCCACACTTTTCAAGGAAAACTTACGGCTCCCTGGGGTCCGGGTCCCCGTCCAGGGTGACAAAATAATCGTACCAGGGCAGCAGAAATTCATATCCCGCCTTCAGGCGGTCCACGATGTCCCGGCAAAACAGCTCGTCCGTCAGCTTGTCCTGATGAAGGACGGAGAAGGACTTTGCCTGATACCAGGGCTCCAGCAGCGCCAAGGGTGCCTGGCTCCGGGGCTTCTTGTAGTCCTCCGTCTCCAGGACGAACTCCTCCTGGCGCGCCAGGGCCCGCATCAGCTTCTCCATGGTCCCGGGGTCCCGGTCGATCCGGGCCCGGAGCTTCGCCATGGTCAGAGGCTTGGGCATGTAGTACCCCATGCCGTAGGTCCAGCCTTCCGGCATCAGCTCGAACCAGAAGGTAGGCTTAGCGGTCCACTGCTCCGCCGGCTGTTCCACAGAGAACCACAGGCTCTCCTTATAGGGCCCCCGCCCGTGGAGCCGCCGGGCGTCCCGGTAGATGCGCGTCACCTTGCGGATCAGGCCGTAGTCCGGCCGCCGTTCCTGCAAATAATTGTAAATCTCGTCGCCCAGCTCCTTCATGGGCTCATAGAACTGGGTCACATAGATGCTCTTGTGGGCCTCGAACCAGGACCGCTCGTTATTGAAGCGGATGCCCCACATAAAGTCCACGGTCTCGTCGGTAAATCCGGTAAACATGCTTGCCTCCGTCTGTTAAATTCCTGGTCACTATACCACAAAATCGCCGGCGGAGCAACGGCGGGCGGGTGGGAAATCAGCTGAAAAAGCCACGGTCCGGAGCTGTCCGGACCGTGGCTTTTCGATTACTTTGCCCTTATTCAGCGGCCTGGGCCACCTCGGTGATGAGCTTGACGCACAGGTCATAGCCCAGCGCGCCGCTGTCCAGCGTCAGGTGGTAGTTCTTGCTGTCGCCCCACTTTTTGCCGGTATAGCGGCTGTAATAGGTGTGGCGGCTGCTGTCCTTCTTGGCCATCATTCTCTGAATCTCCGTGGCGTTGGTGCTGCCGATCAGCTCGCTGACGCGCACGGCCCGGTGGACATCGTCGGCGTGGATGAACACATTGATGCTCTCAATGCCAACCTCCCGCAGAATCTCGTCGGCGCAGCGGCCCAAAATCACGCAGGGCCCCGCCTGGGCGAATCGCAGAATGATGGCCTTCTGCACGTCGTGGATAGCCTCCTGGGTGTCCCGGTAATAGGTGCTGGAGGCGGAGCAGATGCTCTTCAGGATGGAGTCGGTCTTGGAGATGTCCTCGCCCTCGTCCTCGATGAGTTCTGGGTCAAAGCCGCTGGCCTTGGCGGTCTCCCGCACGATGTCCCGGTCGTAGAACGGGATGCCCAGGGCCTCCGCCACGCCCTTGCCGATGCTGTGGCCGCCGGCGCCGTATTCCCGGCTGATGGTAATGATCTTGTTCATGGTATCTCTCCCTCAATTCTCCCGCCGCCGACGCGGCTCTTCCTGAGGGCAGTATACCATATTCTTCTCCGGGACACAATGGAAACTTCGGCGTTTTGTCACCCCTGCAGCGCCCGCTCCAGCATCTCCATCAGCTCGGTGGCATGGCGGTACTCATCGGCGCTCAGCTCATTGAGCAGCTCGGCCAGACAGGGGTCCGTGGTCCCCTCCGCGGCCCGGGCGTAGTTCAGGCCGTTGCAGGCCTCCGCGTGATACCGCTCCCGCAGCGCCGGACACCAGCGGCCGATGTAGATGTGCTCACAGCTGACCGCCGGCCGATAGCACTCCCCGGTGATGAGATAGTGCACGGCCATCAGCCTGCGGGCGTGGCCGCCCTCGTCGGCGGCGATATCCCGCAGGCGCTGCCGCGCCCAGACCGGGGCCTGGCGGGACAGGGCCAGATAGTACCGCCGGTCCCCCAGCTCCTCCTCGACGAAGCCCGTCAGCACCTCCAGCATCTCCGCCGCCGCACTGCCCATACAGCAGGGATTCTGGGCCGCGCCGGGCAGCTGGCCCTCCTGGGCGGTCTGGGCGGCGGACGTCTGCTGGGAAACCGGCGCCATCATCGTCGTGCTATTGGCCGGAGCGGCGGCCGGTGCCGCCTCTGCGGATGAATTTTTCGAATCCGGAGACTGCCGCATCCCGGGATAGGGCTCCAGGTTGGGCGCCACCCGCTGCCAGACCCGGTCGTACTGCCGGTAATCA
Source organism: uncultured Clostridia bacterium (assembly GCA_945864305.1). Taxonomy (GTDB): domain Bacteria; phylum Bacillota; class Clostridia; order Oscillospirales; family Oscillospiraceae; genus Oscillibacter. The sequence goes on from CAMBAJ010000004.1 coordinate 36,346, forward strand.
TAGATTTCAGGTCTATGTACGTTTTGTTCCATAGAGGTCCCTCCTTTTCTCCCCAGTCTATGCGGCGGCGGATATTTTTGTGTCTGTTGCGGCCGCAACAGGCACAGCCGCCCCTTTCGGGGTAAAATACCCTCAAACCTAGCGGCTTTTCATTGCTTTTTTCTCTTATATCTGCTAGAATAGAGAAACTATGAGCATTTTTGCCATTAAAGGAGGTTCCGATTCCATGCTGGAATTGAAACATATCAGCTACTCCGTCCATGAGGGGGACGAGGAGCTGGGGATTCTGAAGGATATCTCTCTCACCATTGATGACCACAAGCTGGTGGTGTTCACCGGTCCCAACGGCGGCGGCAAGACCACACTGGCGAAGATCATCATGGGTCTGGTAACGCCCACCGAGGGCCAGATCATCTGGAACGGGCAGGACATCACCGGTCTCGGCATCACCGAGCGGGCGCGGCTGGGCATCAGCTACGGCTTTCAGCAGCCGCCCCGGTTCAAGGGCCTGACCGTCCGGGACCTGTTGACACTGGCCTCCGGCGACAGCAAGCTGTCCAAGGACAAGTGCTGCCAGTACCTGACGAAGGTCGGCCTGTGCGCCAACGACTATCTAGACCGAGAGGTGGACGTGTCCCTCTCCGGCGGCGAAGTCAAGCGTATTGAGATCGCGTCCATCCTGGCCCGGAACAGCCAGCTGATGATCTTCGACGAGCCGGAGGCGGGCATCGACCTGTGGAGCTTCGCCCGGCTGACGGAGACCTTTGAGCAAATCCACGCCAACGGCAGCGCCACCATGATCATCATCTCCCACCAGGAGCGCATCATCTCCCTGGCGGATGAGGTCATCGTGGTGGGTGACGGCGCCATCCGCCACCGGGGCTCCGCATCTGAAATTCTGCCCCAGATTCTGGCAGACACTTTGGGCGGCTGCCCGGTACTGACGAAGGAGGTGACGGCGCAATGATGGACAACGAGATCGACCGCGAGCTTCTGGAAAAGATCGCGGACATGTTGGGAAAGCCCGTGGGGGCCTTCAATATCCGGAAGGACAGCGGCTGCGACGGCCGTCAGAGCACCGAACACATCGAGATCACCAGCAAGACCGACGGCAAGTCCGGCATCGACATCCGCATCAAGGACGGCACCGTGGGCGAGACCTGCCATATCCCCGTCATCATCACCAAGCCCGGCATTGAGGAAATGGTGTACAATGACTTCTATATCGGCGAGAACTGCAATGTGGACATTGTGGCCGGCTGCGGTATCCACAACTGCGGCGACCAGACCAGCCGCCACGACGGCCTGCACACCTTCTACGTGGGCAAGAACTCCCACGTCCACTACACGGAAAAGCACTACGGCGAGGGCGACGGCAAGGGCGGCAAGATCATGAACCCCCAGACCGTGGTCTATCTGGAGGAGGGCGCCTCCATCCAGATGGACACCACCCAAATTCGGGGCATCGACTCCACCAAGCGGTACACGAAGATCGTCTGCGGCAAGGGGGCCGAGGCCGTCATCACCGAGCGCCTGCTGACCCACGGCGACCAGGTGGCCGAGAGCGACATGGAGATCGTGCTGGACGGCGAGGACTCCAAGGGCCGGGTTATCTCCCGGTCCGTGGCCCAGGATGAATCCAGCCAGGTGTTCTATCCCCGTATGGTGGGCAACGCCCAGTGCTTCGGCCATGTCCAGTGCGACTCCATCATCATGGGACAGGCCAAGATCAAGTCCATCCCCGCCATCACAGCCAACTGCACGGAGGCCCAGCTGGTCCATGAGGCCGCCATCGGCAAGATCGCAGGCGACCAGCTCTTAAAGCTGGAGACCCTGGGTCTCACCGAGGAGGAGGCCGAGGACTGCATCCTGAAGGGCTTCCTGGCCTGAGAACACGCAAAACGAAGTTTTGCGCGTGAAAGTTCTTTTTGGTTCTTTTTCTTGAAAGAAAAAGAATCACATCAGACGTAAAAAATCCTCCGGGAGTTTCCCCGGAGGATTTTTTGATGCGTATTTTACTTTGCGTATTCGACCACTTTAGTCTCCCGCAGGACATGGACCTTGATCTGGCCGGGATATTCCATCTCTTCCTCGATCTTCTTGGCCAGGTCCCGGGCCAGAATGACCATCTGGTCCTCACTGACCTGCTCGGGCTTCACCATCACGCGGACCTCACGGCCGGCCTGGATGGCGTAGGCCTTGTCAACGCCGGGATAGGAGCCGGTGATGGTCTCCAGCTGCTCCAGACGCTTGATGTAGTTCTCCAGATTCTCACGGCGGGCGCCGGGACGGGCGGCGGAAATGGCGTCCGCGGCCTGGACCAGGCAGGCGATGATGGTCCGGGGCTCCACGTCGTTGTGATGGGCCTCGATGGCGTGGATGATCTCCTCTTTTTCCTTGTACTTCCGGGCGAATTCCACGCCCAGGGCCACATGGGTGCCCTCCATCTCATGGTCCACGGCCTTGCCCAGATCGTGCAGCAGACCGGCGCGCTTGGCGGCCTGGACGTCGGCGCCCAGCTCGGCGGCCATCATGCCGGCGATGTGGCTGACTTCCACGGAGTGCTGCAAAACGTTCTGGCCGTAGCTGGTGCGGTAGTGCAGGCGGCCCAGCATCTTCACCAGTTCGGGGTGGAGATTGCGGACGCCGCACTCGAACGTCACCCGCTCGCCCTCGGCCTTGATGGTGGCGTCCACCTCCCGGCGGGCCTTCTCCACCATCTCCTCGATATGGGTGGGATGGATGCGGCCGTCGGCGATCAGCTTTTCCAGTGCCAGCCGGGCGATCTCACGCCGCACCGGCTCAAAGCAGGAAACCGTGATCGCTTCCGGCGTGTCGTCGATGATCAGGTCCACACCGGTCAGAGTCTCAATGGTGCGGATGTTACGGCCTTCACGGCCAATGATGCGGCCCTTCATCTCGTCATTGGGCAGGGGAACCACACTGACGGTCATTTCGGCCACCTGGTCGGCGGCGCACCGCTGGATGGCCTGCGCCACCACTTCGCGGGCGCGGGCCTCGCACTCTTCCTTCATCCGGGACTCGACCTCTTTGATCTTGAGGGCGGTCTCGTGGGTCACTTCAGACTCCACCTGATCGATCAGATACTGCTTCGCTTCCTCGGCGGTAAAGCCGGAGATGCGCTCCAGCATCTCGGTCTGGCTGCGCTTGATGACCTTGATTTCTTCATTTTCCTTGTCGATGGCCGCATGCTTCTGGGCCAGGGACTCTTCCTTCTTCTCGACAGCCTCGGTCTTTCGTTCCAGGCTCTCTTCCTTCTGCTGCAGGCGGTTTTCCTGCCGCTGCAGGTCGGCTCTGCGCGATTTCTCTTCCTTCTCGTACTCGCTGCGGTTTTTCAAAATCTCTTCTTTTGCTTCCAGCAGGGCCTCACGCTTCTTGGATTCCGCGCTCTTGATGGCCTCGTTGATGATGCGCCGTCCTTCTTCTTCCGCGCTTGAGATTTCTTTTTCGGAAACGGTCTTCCGGTAGCGAATACCGAGCGGGAAGCAAATCACGCCACCGACCAGCAGTCCGATCAGGGCCGCAATAATGGTGATGGGTTGCACGATTTGATCTTCCTCCTGTCTTTCGGTATTGGTTCGCTGTATATGCAGACCGGATGGGTCGCATGGTTAAGAAAACAATCGACGGCACCCCTGTTGCCTGCCGACAATTATCTTTTATCTAGTTTAATCATTTACTTGACCACTGTCAAGAGAAACCGTATGAACGGCGTCTCAAATATGGTATACGTGCCCCCACTCCCCACAAGATGTCGGGGCGCGTTCCTATGGATTTCCAGGCGGTTCAGGTATCGATATATGCAGCGGCCGCGTAACCCACGTAGTCGCCGTAGTGGACCACATACCAGCCCTGCCACTCCCCATAGACCGTCACCGGCGATCCGTCGGGCATGTTGGCGATGATGGTCCCGGTGGAGGACGGATAGCTGCGCAGGTTCAGCGTGCCGTAGCTGACGGACACAGTGCCTCCCACCGGCTCCATGGGATAGATGAACGGCAGGCCGAAAAAGCGGGTCAGGGCCCGGGCCAGCTGCTGGGCGATGGCGTCCATATGCCCCTCCACCCAGGTGGCGTCGGCGTAGTTGTCGTGGTAGCCGATCTCCGCCAGCACCGCCGGGGCCCGGGACTGCCGCACCTCCCCCAGAGTGGTGGTCTCCCGGGTGGTGACCTTGTTGGGCAGCGGATAAATTTTTCGCAGCTCCTCCGCGATCAGCTCCGCCGCCCGCTGGCCCTGGGGGCTTCCGGGGTAGTAAAAGACGATGATGCCCCGCTCCTCACCGTAGTGGCCCTCCGGGGCGGCGTTGGAGTGGAGTGCCAGATAGAAGTCGTAGTAGCCGCTGTTGGCATGCCGGATGGAACTGGCGGCGGTCATATCCGGGGTGTTCCGGGTGTACTGGATGCCGTTGGATAGCAGATAGGGCACCAGGGCGTCCGCCAGCAGGTTCATGTTATACTCCTCGGAGCCGCTGCCGGTGACGTACATGTTCCACTCCTGCGTGGACGGGCTTAAATAGATGATAGGCATATGGAGTCCCTCCTTCTCATTCGATTCTATGGCAATTTCCCGGAAAGTGTGATACACTGGTTGCCAAATGAACCGTGCGGGAGGAACTTTTATGAAAGCAGAGCGCACATACCCCAGATTTACCGTCACCCCCAAGGCGGAGGCCGCCATTCTCCGGGGACACCCCTGGGTCTACGACGCTGAGGTACTGGCCGTAGAGGGCACACCGGAGAACGGCAAATTGGTGGATATATTGAGCAAAAAAGGCCGATATCTTGGCACAGGCTTTCTGTCGGAGCAGTCAAAAATCCGCATTCGCCTCATTTCCCGAAACGCCAACGACCGCTTTGACGGCGCCTTCTGGGAGCGGAAGCTCCGCTGGGCCTGGGAGTATCGGAAGTCTGTGATGGCCCCCGAGGACTTGGACTGCTGCCGCGTCATTTTCGGTGAAGCGGACGCCTTCCCCGGCCTGACGGTGGACAAGTTCCACGACCTTTTGAGCGTGCAGGTCCTATCCGTGGGCATGGAGGGCATCAAGGACATGCTGCTGCCCGCTCTGGTCCGCATTCTGCGGGAAGACGGGCAGGCCATCCGGGGCGTGTTCGAGCGGAACGACGTGGCCCTGCGGGACAAGGAGGGCCTGCCCCAGTACAAGGCCTGGTTCCCCCTGCCCGGCGAGGAGACGCCGTCGTCCCCCATTGTGGAGATCACCGAAAACGGCGTCAAATATTTGGTGGATGTGGAGAACGGTCAAAAGACCGGCTTCTTCCTGGATCAGAAGTACAACCGTCAAGCGGTGGCCCGGCTGGCCCGGGGCAAGACGGTGCTGGACTGCTTCACCCACACCGGCTCCTTTGCCCTGAACGCCGCCCGGGGCGGGGCGAAACACGTCACCGCCGTGGACGTGTCGGAGTCTGCCGTGGAGATGGCCCGGGCCAACGCGGAGCGGAACGGCCTCTCCGACGTGGTGGACTGTGTGGCCGCCAACGTGTTTGACCTGTTGCCGGAGCTGGAAAAGGAGCCGGTGAAGTACGATTTCATCATCCTGGACCCCCCGGCCTTCACCAAGAGCCGCAAAACGGTGGCCAACGCCATCACTGGGTACAAGGAGATCAACTACCGGGCCATGAAGCTGCTGCCTCGGGGCGGGTATCTGGCCACCTGTTCCTGCTCCCACTTCGCCACGGAGGAAAAATTCGTGGCCATGCTCCACGACGCGGCCAAGGACGCCGGCGTCCAGCTGCGGCAGATCGAGGCCCGGCAGCAGAGCTGCGACCATCCCATCCTCTGGGGCGTGGAGGAGACCAACTATCTCAAGTTCTATCTGTTCCAGGTGGTGTGACGGCCCTTGGAGATACAGAAAGCCCCGGACAGGCGCTGTCCGGGGCTTTTTGCGGTCTCTTACAGTTTCACTTTTACCACGCACTTGCGGGCCGGGGCCGGATCTCCGGCGGCGATGGCGGGGGCGTGGGCGTCGCCGGGCCACACTGCGATAAAGCGGCCCTTCTCCAGCGTCAGATAGTCCAGACGGCCTGCCTTGTACAGCCAGATATCTCCCTCCGGGCGGGCCTCCACTACCTCGCCCATCTCCTCCAGTGGGCCGACGCCGATAAGCTCCCGGCCTTCAAAGACGTACTGGATGTCCATGTACTTCACATGGGCCTCAGGGGTCTCATTGGCGGGCTTCGTCTCATAGCTGCCGATATTGGCAAACAGGTCATCGCCGTCGATCTCGCACCGGCCGTCCGGCATGGCGGAAAAATCCGTCTCCGCCAGAAAGTCCAGCGCTTTGGCGAAACGGGCTCCCAGAGTGCGGTACTGAGCCCGGTGTTCCAGCGTATCATAAATCATGCGCGTCCCTCCTTTTTTCTGCATTATACAGCGGCGGAGGCCGATTTGTAAAGGACGGGGCACAGCTTTCGCCGTGCTCCGTCCTTTTGGGATTCTACTCAGCCCACTTCGATGATACGGACCACGCCGTTGTGAATATACAGGGTGGATTCGCTGGCGTAGGCGTGTGCCGCGGACAGACTCACCCAGTCCTTGGTCTGGCGGTTGTAGCACAGAACGTCGGAGGGGACTGTATAGGTCCGGCCGCCCACCGTCACGGCGCCCTGGCCGCTCCAGGCACTGTTGGAGACATTCTTCAGCGCCGTCAGCCGTACCAGTGCGGCGATGTGCTTATTGCTGCCGGTGCCGGTGAGGCTGATGCCGATGCACTCGCCGGTATACGACCGATAGCCCGTCTCATAGGGGCCATAGGTCTTGCTGCCGGCGTCCAGGGTGATCTTGTTGTTGCCGTGGCTGGTCGTCTCCTCGCCGGTCTCCGGGTCGGTCCAGGTGGTGTCGCCGTCCTCGAAGATCGCCCGGCCGTAGAGGAAGGTGCTGCCCACAGCGGAGCCGATGAGGATCACCTTCACCCGGCCCGCCCAGTCCGTGGCGGCGTAGGTAATCTGGTTGGAGGGGATCGTGGCGCTGGTCAGCTGGCTGAGGCTGATGGACTGCACGCCGTCAGAGGTATTCTCGAACACCATCACATTGTCCGCCAGCTTCTTGCTGCCCAGCGTCCGGGCCGCCACATCCAGGCTGCCGCTGACGCCGCCGGTCAGGCGGGACAGGGAGATATAGCCCTTCTTATTGGAGGACACCCGCACCAGCTGGCCGCTCAACTGTTCCGCCGCGCCATCGGAGAGAGTGGTGCTGCCGGAGATGGAGATGCCGCACAGCAGGTCCACCGTGGCGCTGCCGCTGGTCACCTTCCTGGCGATGCCGACGATGTTGGCCGTGGCCACGTTGCCCTTGGCCTCCACCGCGCCGGCCACCTGATTGTCCTCCGTCAACAACAGAGTGATCTGGTCGCCGGGCTTGAACTGGGAGAGGGTCTCCACCGCCGTGGGCAGAACTTTGAAGGCATGGCCCAGGACGGTGATCTCCGTGGGCTCCTGGGGATTGGGCTTGCAGGTCTCATAAAAGCCCGTGATCTTGTTGTCGCATACCCGGATGGAGTTGGTGGCTGCGGAATAGGTCGCCACGTCGTACTTGCGCATGTCCTTGGCAGTGGCCTCCAGGCCGTTCTTGTAAATCTGGAAGCCGCTGCCGCCGGCCAGGGAGTCAAAGCCCGCCGTGGACTCGTTGTCATAGACGATGACCGCCTCGTTGGAGCTGGTGCCGCCACCCACAAAGACGTACTCCACACTGCCGGAGGCATTCAGATACAGCGTCGCGGAGGCGCCGGCGTTCAGCCAGGAGTAGAGTTCGCTCCAGGCCTGCTGCTTGCCGTTGTAATAGGCGTTGGCGCCGCTGGCCACCGTGTACTTGGTGCCGGTGATATCCGTGATCTGGGTGGCTGTCGCCGTGAAGATGGTGACGACCTTGCTGGTGCCCATCAGGTCGGGGACAAAGGTCAGGACCTTGCCCTGCTTGTTCAGCACCAGGGTGCCCTTGCAGCCGTTCAGCGCGCCGTTGGAGGTCTTGCCGGAGGCCAGCTGATACACCTGGTCGCTGGTGTCCAGCTGCAACCCGTTGTCCCGTCCGTCCGCCGCCGTGGCCGCGGAGGTCACCAGCACCACGTCCGCGATTTCCGTTCCGATGGTGGAGAGGTACGTGCCGCCCTCCCGCTTGTCGGCGCGCAGCAGGTTCAGAAACAGCCGGGCCGCCTGGCCCCGGGTCAGAGGGGCGTTTCCGTCGGCACCCACGCCGTCGGTCAGGCCGATGGTGGCGCCTACGGCCATGTAGCTGTCCGGCCACACACCGCCCACGTTTTCATCTTTGTAGTCCAGCAGCCGCAGCAAAATCGTGACCGCCTGGCCCAGGGTGACGGTCCGCTCCGGATGGAACTTGCCGTCGGGATAGCCGGCGATGACGTTCTTGCCCTTGGCCGCCATGTTGATATAGGAGGACGCCCAGTGGAAGGGCTTCACGTCCGGGAACACCGTGACGGTCCGGTAGAGGCCCAGCTCACTCTCTCCGTTCATGGCGTACACCGCCATCTTGCAGAACTGGGCCCGGGTCAGCACCGCGTCAGGGCGGAAGTTGCCGTCCTGGTAGCCGTCCAGCACGCCCATCAGGCGCAGGGACTCCACCGCCACGGCGGTCTCCGTGTCGCGGATGTCAGCGAACCGGACGGTGTCCGCCGCGGCCGCGCCCGCCGGCAGGACCAGCAGGGACGCCGCCATGCACACCGCCAGCAGGGCGCTCAAAAGTCGTTTTTTCATAGATTTCTTCCTCCTTATACTGATCTTCCATAAAAACATTTCAAAATGTTTTTATGGGCGTGGGCCGACGGCCCGCGCCGCCCGCCGAAAATGCGGGCGAAGATGTCGTGAAATACCGATCTTGCCAAAACAACTTGTTTTGGCATACACGGCTTTTGCCCCATGATCAAAAACCGGAAATTCCGGTTTTTGATAAAAGATCGGTATTATTCCGCCCGCAGGGCCTCCACGGGCTGAAGCTTGGACGCCTTGGCCGCCGGATAGATGCCGAACAGCACGCCCAGCGCCACGGACAGCGCAAACGCGCCCAGGGTGATCGTCACCGAGGGCCAGATATCGATTTGGATGAGCAGCCGCCCCGCAAGCCTGGTGGCCAGCGTGCCGAAGGCGATGCCGATGATGCCGCCGATGCCGCAGAGCATGGCCGCCTCAATGAGGAACTGGGTGACGATGCTGCTCCGCTCGGCGCCGATAGCCCGGCGAATGCCAATCTCCCTTGTCCGCTCCGTGACCGTCACCAGCATGATGTTCATGATGCCGATGCCGCCCACCAGCAGACTGATAGCGGCGATGCCGCCCAGCACCACACTCATCATGGTGGCCTGCTCATTGTAAGAGTTCTGCCACTGGTTGTTGCTGTCCACCCAGAAGTAACCCTTCTCCTGATTCTGGCCCATCAGGCCCGTCAGATAGCCGCTGATGCGGGAGGTGGCCTCCACGGCCGCCTCGGCGCTTCTGGCCTTGACGCTGAACTCGGAAAACGTCTCTCCGGGGGAGAGAATCCGGCTCATGGTGTACGGAAACACAATAATGTTGTCCTGGGACCACTGGGAGTCCGGGTCCTTTTCCCGATAGACGCCGACCACCGTGAAGGGATAGCCGTTCACGCTCATGGTCTGGCCCACCGGATCGGCGTAGCCGAAGAAATTTCTGGCCGCCTGGGCGCCCAGTACGCAGACCTGGTTGTACTTCTGGATATCCAGAAAGCTGAGGTCCCGACCCTTTTCGATCTGGAAGTTGTTGCACACGGCGTACTGGTCGCTGCCCAGGTACATGTTCGGCGGCAGCTCCACGTCCGTGCCGCTCATTCCGTCGCTGTTCCCCATATTTTCCTGGTTTTTCTCCATGGCCTTGCTGCTCTTGGTTCCATAGACCACGTTCACGTTCCAGAGGGTGCTGTTGGGCGTCACGCCCTCCACATAGTCGCTGAGCTGGAGGCAATAATCGTACAGGTCCTGGAACACATCCTGGCCGTCATACCGCTGGGCGGAGACAGTGATCTTGTTGGTGCCCATGGCCTCAAACTGCTTCAGGGACTGCTGGTTCATGCCGTTGATGGTGGACACGATAGTCATCACCGACGCGATGCCGATAATGATGCCCAGCATGGTCAGCACGGACCGGCCCTTGTTGCCCAGGATGGACCGGAATGCCATTTTAAACGCCTGTCGGATATTCAAAGCCAATCTACCTCCTGCTCCCGGTCCTCCACGATCTTCCCGTCCTGGAGCCGCACGCACCGGGGCGCGGTGGCGGCGATGCCGTTGTCGTGGGTGATGAGGATGACCGTGGTGCCCTCCCGGTTCAGCTGCTGCAAGAACTGCAGCACCTCATGGCCGGTGTGGGAGTCCAGCGCGCCGGTGGGCTCATCCGCCATAATGATGGGGGGATGGGTGGCAATGGCCCGGGCGATAGCCACCCGCTGCTGCTGGCCGCCGGACATCTCCGCCGGCCTGTGCTTCACGCGGCCGGCAAGGCCCACCCGCTCCAGCGCCTCCATGGCCATGTCGTGCCGGTCGTCGGCATTGATACCCTGATAGATCAGGGGCAACTCCACATTCTCCAGGACGTTCAGGTTCTGGATCAGGTTGTACTGCTGGAAGATAAAGCCAATCTGCCGGTTGCGGATGTGGGAGAGCTCCTTGTCCGTCAGCTCCCGGACGTTGGTACCGTCCAGGAAGTAGTCGCCCCGGGTGGGGATATCCAGACAGCCCAGCACATTCATCATGGTGGACTTGCCAGAGCCGGACTGGCCCACGATGGCAACGAACTCCCCCCGGTCGATGGAGAGGGTCACGCCGTCCAAAGCCCGGACCTCGCTCTCCAGTCCCTCTCCGTAGATCTTATAAACATCGTTGATCTGTATCAGCATGGCGCCACCTTACCAGTTGTTGCCGCTCTCGGTCTGGACGGTGGTAAAGACCTCCATGCCTTCCTCCACGCCGGACTTGATCTCCACGTTGTAGTCGTCAGAAAGGCCGATCTCCACCTGTACGGGCCAGAAGCCCTCCGGCACGCCGGCCACTTCCACGGACAACTCGATGGCGTTGTCCGGCCGGTCACCCTTGACGAACACCACGTTGCCGTTGCTGCCATCCTCCAGAGGCACGGATTTCACGCACTGAATGGGCAGCACCAGGCAGTTGTCGTTCTCACTGGCGACGAGGGAGTAGTCCACATAGCTGCCGGTCATCAGGGTGCCGTCGTAGTTGTCCACAGTGATGACCATGGGATAGCTGGCCACGCCGTTTTCCGCCTTGCTGTTCAGGCTGACGGACTCCACCGTGCCGGTGAACATGCTGCCCCACTGGTTAATATCCACCATCATGCCGGACTTCACATAGCTGACGTTCCGCTCGTCCACGGTGGCGTCCACCACGATGGTGGAGGTATCCGCGATGGTAATGACCGCCGTATTGGCCTCGATCTCCATGCCGGGCTGGATCATCAGTCCGATGACCGTACCGTCAATGGGTGCCACGGCATTGCAGTTGTCCAGGTTCTTCTGGGCGGTCTCCAGGGTCTTGCGCGCCTCGTCCAGGCTCTGCTGGACGGTGAAAATCTCGCTCTCGCTCTCCTCGCCGTCGATGCGGACCAGCACCTGGCCGGCGGCCACCTGCAGGTAGTCCACAAGGCTGCTGGAAATCACCGTGCCGCTGACGGTGGAGCACAGGTCGCCGGTACGGTAGTACTCCAGCTTGCCAGCCTCATAGGGGTAGACCGTCTCGCCGTTCACCACGGCGGTAGCGGTGGCCGTCATCTCAGCGGTCAGGGCTCCCTCGTTTTTGACGATGATCTCCGCGGAGAAGAGCTTGGATCCCTCCGAGGTGATGCGGCTGACCATATGTACCGCCTCCACCGTGCCGGGGACGGAGGTCATCAGGGCGGGGATGGACACGTCCACCGTCTGGCCCGCCTTCAGCTCGCCGGCGTAGGCGTAGCTGTAATATTGCGTCAGGCGCAGGCGAGTGTCGTCCGCCAGGGTTGCCACCTTGTCCCCCTTATTGATGGTGTCGCCGGGGTTCAGTTTCACCGTCTCCATCAGCTTTCCGGCATACCCGGCGGAGAGGTTCAGTCCGGCGATGTCCTTTTTCAGCGTCGCCAACTGCTTCTCGTAGCCCTCCACGTCCTGCCGGGCCTTCTCCACCGCCGTGCGGGCCGCCTCGGAGTCGATGGCAAACAGGGGCGTGCCGGCGGTGACCTGCTGGCCCTCCGTGACCATCACGTCCTGCACCGTGCCGCCGGTGGTCAGGGTGATGGTCTCGCTGTTCTTGGCCTTGGTCAGGCCGCTGCCCTCCACGGTGGAGGTAATAGCGCCGTAGCTGACGAAATCCGTCACCACCTGAGCGTCATTTCCGCCTTTGCCGCCCAAGAACCTGTACAGCAGCGCGGCCGCCAGGATCACAACCAGCAGTACAACCGTCCAGCGGACCATCTTCCGCCGTCTCTTCTTGGGAATTCCTCTCCACTTCTCCTTCACGGATTTCTTTTCAGGCGCGGGCTCCGCTTCATGGACGGCCGCCGCCCTCTCAGCCTCCTGCTGAGCCGAAGCCAGGTCTCCGCGTTCCAGCATCTCTGTCATAGCACGTTCTCCTTCATTGATCTTTCACAGACTGTATGATTCATGCTAGTACAGTCGTATATGCAAAGCAACAACAAAACAGTAACAGTTTTTGTACCGCACACAGTCCTTTTATTGATTAGACGGTCCTGCTCCCCAAATGGTTTCCAGAATTTTCTCAAGCGAACTGAAAATATGAAAAAGGACCACTCTTCCCGGGGAAGAGCGGTCCTTTTTTGCCGAATATTTTTGTTGTCTTGCGGCAGTCTCAGGCGTTGACGGTCAGGCGCTTGGCAGCGGCGCGCTGCAGGATGACCACAGCAGCCACCACGGCCAGGCCAATGACATCGGTCAGCGTACCGGGGATCATCATACCCAGACCGCCTGCCACCAGCAGGATGCGGAACAGCGGGTTGATCTTGCAGTACAGGAAGCCGTTGAGGGCGGAGGCCACACCGAGCAGGCCGATCAGGGAGCTGATGATGATCTGCACCACCTGAAGGGCGTTGGTGTCGATGAACAGCATGGCGGGGTTCAGCGCGAAGATATAGGGGACAATGAAGGCCGCGATGGCCAGCTTCGTGGCATTGAAACCCGTTTTCATGGGGTCGGCCTTGGCGATGGCGCTGCCGGCGTAGGCGGCCAGAGCCACGGGCGGGGTGATGTCGGCCACGATGCCGAAGTAGAACACGAAGAAGTGGGCAGCCACGGTGGGGATGCCGATCTTGATCAGGATGGGGGCGCAGGTTGCCGCCATGATGCAGTAGTTGGCGGTGGTGGGCACGCCCATGCCCAGCACGATGCAGCACAGCATGGTCAGCACCAGGGCGATCATGGCGTGGCCGCCGGAGATCGTCACGATGGCGGTGATCAGCTTGGAGGCAAGGCCTGTGACGGTGATGCAGCCGGCCACGATGCCGGCCATGGCGCAGGCCACGGCTACGGTGATGGTGCCCTTGCCGCCGGCCTCCAGGGCGTTGAAGCACATAATGCCCAGGTTCTTCAGGGTGTTCCAGGCGTGTTTGAGGAAGCCGCCTTCCTCCCCCTCCTTGGGACGGCTGTCCGCGATGGTGTGGGGGATGCTCACCGCAATGGCCACGATGATGGCCACAGCCGCGGAGAACTGCATGGTCTTCATGTTGGTTGCCACCATTCCCACCAGCACCACCAGGGGCGCCAGCAGGTAAATTCTCTTGATCAGCACGCCGAACTTGGGCAACTGGTCCTTGGGGATGCCCTTCAGGCCCAGCTTCTTGGCCTCCAGATGGACAGCGATGTAGATGCCGGTGAAGTACAGCACGGCGGGCAGGATGGCCTTCACGGCCACGGTGGCGTAGCTGACGCCCATGTACTCCGCCATCAGGAAGGCGGCGGCGCCCATGATGGGGGGCATGATCTGGCCGCCGGTGGAGGCCGCGGCCTCCACGGCGCCGGCGAATTCGCCCTTGTAGCCGGTCTTCTTCATCATGGGGATGGTGACGGAGCCGGTGGTGACGGTGTTGCCCACGGAGGAGCCGGACACCATGCCGCACAGGGCGGAGGAGATGACGGCCACCTTGGCGGGGCCGCCGGCGGAGGCGCCGGCGACGGAGTTTGCCAGGTCAATGAAGAACTGGGCGATGCCTGTCCGCTCCAAAAACGCGCCGAAGATGATGAACACCACGATGTACTTGGCACAGACGTTGATGGGCGTGTTCATGACGCCGGAGGTGGTGTAGAACAGGTTATAGATGACCAGCTGGGGCTGCACCTGGGTGAAGGTATACACCAGCAGGGCGCCCACCACACACAGGATGGGCAGGCCCACGCTGCGGCGGCATAGCTCGATCAGCGCGATGATGCCGATGACGCCGATCGCCAGCAGGAAGGGGTCCTTGGCCGCCCGCAGAGACAGCTTGATGATCTTCTGGGCGTTGGCCGCGTAGTAGAAAAACGCGGCGGAGCCCAGCACCATGATGACGATGTCGTACCAGGGCATGGAGTTTACTTTCACATGGTTCTTCCGGGCCGGGAAATTCAGATAGCCCATCAGCAGGACCATGCCCAGGAACAGGCTCAGCCGGACCTCCGGCAGGGCGGTGCTGAACAGCGTGACATAGATGCTCCACAGGGAGAAGAACACCATAAACACGCGGACCAGCAGTTTGGGCCGTCCCTCCCAGATACGGGTGTTGGACTCCCTGTCGTACTTCTTCATGACCGCTTCCACATCGGCGGCTGTGCCGATGGCGGTATCGTCCACCGGAGCGGTATCCACGGGAGCTTTTTCACTCTTTTTCCAAAAGCTCATGCTGCTTTCCTCGCTTTCTCACCAGATTCGTTTACGAAACGCATGACTTTTCACCGTGTTCCGTGCAAACTCATCCATCTCGTAAAAACCGACAAGGGACTGCGGCGGGCCAGGCCCACCGCAGCCTCTCGGAGGGTTTTTATGGTTTTTTAACAGGTTTTGAACGTCTTGTCTTACTTGGTGGGAACGTCGTAGCCCTTCTCGGCGAAGTACTTGGCAGCGCCGGGATGATAGGGAACAGAAGTCACGGAAGTGGCGAAGTCCAGATTCAGCTCAGCGCCCTTGGCGTGGACAGCGGTGATCTCGTCGATGTGCTCAAACACGCCGGAGCAGAAGTTGTACACGTCCTCCTCGGAGACATCGTCGCGGGCGATGACCACGGCGCCGACGGCCACGGTGGTGGTGTCGGAATCCAGGCCGTAGGTGTCAGCGGAAATCACGTACTTGCTGTAGTAGGGGGACTTGGCCAGCAGGGTCTCGATGTGCTCGTCGTCCAGGCTCACCAGATAGACATCCTTGGAGCTGGCCAGCTCGGTGATGGCGGTGGTGGGGGCACCGGCGACCACGAAGGCGGCGTCGATCTTGCCGTCCTTCAGAGCGTCAGCGCTGTCGCCGAAGCCCTGATAGGTGGGGTTGATGTCCTCTTCGGTCAGGCCGTAAGCGCCCAGGACGTCGATGGCGTTGTAGTACACGCCGGAGCCGGAGTCACCGATGGACACGTTCTTGCCGGCCAGGTCGGCAACGGTCTTGATGCTGGGGTCGCAGGTGACGATCTGGACCTGCTCCATGTACAGGGCGGCCACGGTGGAGAAGCAGTCAACCTTGCCGGTCTCGGCGAACAGGTTGGTGCCGCTGTAAGCGTAGCTCATGACGTCGGACTGGACGAGGCCCAGCTGGGCACCGTTCATGTCCATCAGCTCAATGTTGCCCTGAGAACCCTTGCCCTCGACAGCGGTGATCTTGCTGCCGGTGCAGTCGCTGATCTGGCCTGCCAGCACGGAGCCGAAGGCATAGTAAGTGCCGGAGGAACCACCGGTGGTGAAGGTCAGCTCGGAGCCGGTGGAGGCGGGAGCCTGGGTCTCTTCCTGGGCCTTGTCACCATCAGTGCTGGCGGGCTGCTCTTCGGTCTTGCTGCCGCCGCAGGCGGTCAGGACGGTAGCCATCATCATGACGGCCATCAGTAAAGACAGAAACTTCTTCATCTTTCAATCCTCTTTTCAATGTTTTGATCCAGGGGTCTTGCAGTTACTTGCATATCATACCGTAGTTTCTTTCATTTTTCAAGTATTTCTTTGCCTTTATTGATAATTTTCTGCAAGTACTTGCCAGATAAGTTTCATATCCGGATTTGTTTTTGCATGATTTTGCATATATTCCTGCAAGAAGAGTCATTCTGAACAAAGTGCCCTGCTCCCGGCAGGCCCTTTCTTGTTGAGATTGCCGAGATAGGTCGTACCTATTGTCCGCTCTCACCGGATCGTCAGCAGCAGCTGGCCGCCCTTGACGGTGTCGCCCTCCCGGACGTCGATGCTGTCGACCACGCCGCCCATGCGGGCCGTGATAGCGGTCTCCATCTTCATGGCCTCGATGGTCACCAGCGTCTGGTTCTTCTCCACCCGGTCGCCCACCTTGACGCCGATCTTGCTGACCGCGCCGGGGATGGAGGCGCCCACCTGGCTCTTGTCCTCGGGGTCCGCCATGGGCACCTTGACGATGCTCTTCTGGGCCGCCTCGTCGGGCACCTGCACATCCCGGCGGATGCCGTTGAGCTCAAAGCTGACGGTGCGCATGCCCTCTTTGTCGACCTCGCCCAGGCCCAGATACTTGATGACAAGGGTCTTTCCGTCGGCGATGTTGACCTTGTTGGTCTCACCCACCGCCAGGCCGTGGAAGAACACGTGGCTGCCCAGACGCATGATGTAACCGTACTCCTTCTGCTGCTTCACATAGTCCTCCACCACTTTGGGATACAGGCAATAGCTCAGGACGGCACGCCAGCTGGGGTCCGGATCAAAGGCCTGCATCTCCCGCTTCTTGGCCTCGAAGTCCACCGGGGGCAACAGTTCGCCGGGACGGCAGCTGATGGGCTTCTTCCCTTTCAGGACCACCCTCTGCAAGTCCTCCGGGAAGCCGCCGGCGGGCTGCCCCATCATGCCGGAGAAGTAGCTGACGGCGCTGTCCGGGAAGGCCAGGCCCTCGCCCTTTTCCACGATGGTCTCCGGTGTCAGGTTGTTCTGGGTCATGAAGATGGCCATGTCGCCCACCATTTTGCTGGACGGCGTCACCTTCACAATGTCTCCCAGCATCTCATTGACCTTGCGGTAGTTCTCCTTGACCTCCGTGAACCGGCTGCCCAGGCCCAGGGACTCCACCTGGGGCTTCAGGTTCGTGTACTGGCCGCCGGGGATCTCATAACGGTAGATGTCGGTGCTGTTGCACTGGATGCCGCCCTCGAAGGAGTCGTAGCGCTTGCGCACGTCCTCCCAGTAGTCGGTCAGGTACTGGAGACGGTCCAGGTCCAATCCGGTGTCCCGCTCGGTGCCCTGGAGAGCCGCCACCACGGCGTTCATGGAGGGCTGGCTGGTCATGCCGGCCATGGAGCTGATGGCCAGGTCCACCACGTCCACGCCGGCCTCCGCCGCCATCAGGCAGGCGGCCACCTGGTTGCCGGAGGTGTCGTGGGTGTGGAGCTGGATGGGAATGCCGATCTCCTGTTTTAGGGTGGAGACCAGCTTCTTGGCAGCGTAGGGCTTCAGGATGCCGGACATGTCCTTGATGCACAGCATGTGGGCGCCCCGGTGCTCCAGCTCCTTCGCCAGCTTCACGTAGTAGTCCAGGGGGTATTTATCCCGTTTGGGATTCAGAATGTCGCCGGTGTAGCAGATGGTGGCCTGGCAGATTTTATCCTGGTTCAGCACCTCGTCCATGGCGACTTCCATGCCGGGCAGCCAGTTCAGGGAGTCGAACACCCGGAACACGTCAATGCCGGAGCGGGCGGCCTCCTTGATGAACTCCCGGATGACGTTGTCGGGGTAGTTGGTGTAGCCCACGGCGTTGGCGCCCCGGAGGAGCATCTGCAAAAGCAAGTTAGGGGCCTTCTCCCGGATCAGGTCCAGACGCTCCCAGGGAGATTCGTGGAGGAAACGGTAGGCCACGTCGAAGGTGGCGCCGCCCCAGCACTCCAGAGAGAAGGCGTCCGCCAGAATTTCGGAGGTGCCCTCCATGCCCTTCACAATATCACGGGTGCGGACCCGGGTGGCAAGCAGGGACTGGTGGGCATCACGGCAGGTGGTGTCGCAGACCAGCAGCTTCTTCTGGTCCAGCACCCAGTCCGCCACAGCCTTGGGGCCCTTGGCGTCCAGCAGCTGCTTCAGGCCGTTGGGGCGGTTTCCGGTGACCGGCGGAAACCGGGGCGTGTCGTAAAACTTGTGGCCGTCCTGCTCCTTCACCACGATGTTGCCGATGTACTTCAGCATCTTGGTGGCCCGGTCCTGGCTCTCGTCGATCTGGAACAGCTCCGGCGTCTCGTCGATGAACTTCGTGTGGCACTTGCCGGCCATGAAGGTGGGGTTTTTCAGGATGTTGGTGATAAAGGCGATGTTGGTCTTGACGCCCCGGACATGGACCTCATTGATGGCCCGGGCCGCCTTGCGGCACACACCCTCAAAGGTGTTATCCCAGGTAGTGATCTTTACCAGCAGGGAGTCGTAGTAGGGGGAGATGACGGCGCCCGTATAGGCGTTGCCGCCGTCCAGCCGGATGCCGAAACCGCCGGCGGAGCGGTAGGCCGTGATCTTGCCGGTGTCAGGGGCGAAGTTGTTGGCCGGGTCCTCAGTGGTGACGCGGCACTGGATGGCGTAGCCGTTCTGGTGGACGTCCGCCTGGCTGGTAATGCCAATCTCCGGGTCGCTGAGGGGCCGCCCCTCGGCGATCAGAATCTGAGAGCGCACCAGGTCGATGCCCGTGACCATTTCGGTGACGGTGTGCTCCACCTGGATGCGGGGGTTCATCTCGATGAAGTAGTGGTGCCCCTCCTTGTCCACCAGGAACTCCAGAGTGCCGGCGTTGACATAGCCCACGTGCTTGGCGATCTTCACTGCATCCTCATACAGGGCCTGCCGCACCTTTTCATCCACGGAGAAGGCCGGAGTGAACTCCACCACCTTCTGATACCGCCGCTGGAGGGAGCAGTCCCGCTCGTACAGGTGGACCACATGGCCGAACTCGTCGCCCAGAATCTGAACCTCAATGTGCTTGGGCTCCACCAGGAACTTCTCCATGAAGATGTCGTCGTTGCCGAAGGCCTTCTTGGCCTCCGCCTTCACCAGGTCGAAGTTGATGCCCACTTCCTCCACGGTGTCGCAGCGGCGCATGCCCCGGCCTCCGCCGCCCGCCGCCGCCTTCAGGATCACCGGGAAGCCGAACTCCATGGCCAGCTTCTGGGCCTCCTCCCGGCTCTTCAGGGGCTCCGTGGTACCGGGCGTGGTAGGTACGCCGCACTCCACGGCCATCTGCTTGGCGGACAGCTTGTCGCCCATCATGTCCAGGATGCGGGAGCTGGGGCCGATGAACTGGATGCCCGCCTCCTCGCAGGCCCGGGCGAAGTCACCGTTTTCAGACAGGAAGCCGTAGCCGGGGTGAATGGCGTCGGCGCCGTGCTGCTTCGCCAGCTGGATGATGCGTGGGATGTTCAGATAGGCCCCCAGCGGGCTCTCGTTTTCGCCGATCAGGTAGGACTCGTCGGCGGCCGTGCGGAACAGGCTATAGGTATCCTCATTGGAGTAGATGGCGATGGTCTGCAAGCCCAGGTCATGGCAGGCCCGGAAAATGCGCATGGCAATCTCGCCCCGGTTGGCGATCAACACCTTTTTGAACATTTTGCTCATAATGGTTCCTCCTCTTTTATGTAAAACGCCCATAAAGTCCCTTGATTTTTTACAGTATACTCCTCCCATTTTGGCGGTTGCAACGGCTTCTTGCCGCGTTTTCTCATTTTCAGTGAAGCCCACACATTTTTTACGTAAAGTTGCCTAATATTTTGTCTATTTTGGCAGTACAATTGTCCACATACAGCGGTCATATCTTAATAAAAATCACCGCACCCTGTCCGGATGCGGTGATTTTGAGCAGTGGGTTTACTTGCATGCCTTGGTATCCACCAGTTCCTTCAACTGGGCCATGAAGTCCTCGGTGGACATGACGCCCAGGTCGCCGTCGGCGCGGTGACGGACGGACACGTTGCCCGCCTCGGCCTCCTTGTCGCCGATGACCAGCATATAGGGCACCTTCTCCAGCTGGGCGTCGCGGATCTTCTTGCCGATCTTCTCATTGCGGTGGTCGGTCTCCACACGGTAGCCGGCGGCCTCCAGCTTGGCGGCCACCTGGTCGGCGTACTCGGCGGCGCGATCGGTGATGGGCAGCAGCTTCACCTGGACGGGAGACAGCCAGGTGGGGAACGCGCCGGCGAAGTGCTCAGTGATGATGCCGATGAAGCGCTCGATGGAGCCAAACACCACGCGGTGGATCATGACGGGGCAGTGCTTCTCGCCGTCGGCGCCGGTGTACTCCAGGTTGAAGCGGCCGGGCAGCTGGTAGTCCAGCTGGATGGTGCCGCACTGCCAGGTGCGGCCCAGGGAGTCCTGGATGTGGAAGTCCAGCTTGGGGCCGTAGAAGGCGCCGTCGCCGGGGTTGACCTCGTAGGTCTTGCCGATGCTGGTGATGGCGTCCGCCAGGGCATTGGTGGCAATGTCCCAGTCCTCCACGGAGCCGATGTGGTCCTCGGGCATGGTACTAAGCTCGATCTTGTAGGGCAACTTGAACAGCGAGTATACCTCGTCGAACAACTGGGCGATGCGGATGACCTCGTCCTTGATCTGCTCCTTGGCCAGCAGGATGTGGGCGTCGTCCTGGGTGAAGCAGCGGACGCGGAACATGCCGTGGAGGGCGCCGGACAGCTCATGGCGGTGGACCAGGCCCAGCTCGCCGTAGCGCAGGGGCAGATCGCGGTAGGAGTGGGGCTCCAACTCATAGACCAGAATACTGCCGGGGCAGTTCATGGGCTTGATGGCGAAGTCCTCCTCATCGATGACGGTGGTGTACATGTTCTCCTTGTAGTGATCCCAGTGACCGGAGGTCTCCCACAGGGTGCGCTTCATGATCTGGGGCGTGGAGATTTCCAGGTAGTCCCACTTCTTGTGGACCTGGCGCCAGTAGTCGATCAGGGTGTTCTTCAGCACCATGCCCTTGGGCAGGTAGAAGGGGAATCCAGGGGCCTCGTCCCGGAAGGCGAACAGGCCCAGCTCCTTGCCGAGCTTGCGGTGGTCGCGGCGCTTGGCCTCCTCAATGCGCTCCAGATAGGCGTCCAGTTCCTCCTTCTTGGGGAAGGCGATGCCGTAGATCCGCTGCAGGGTCTCCCGGTTGGAGTCGCCCCGCCAGTAGGCGGCGTTGCAGGC
>CAMBAJ010000005.1 GCA_945864305.1 uncultured Clostridia bacterium
TGCCCTCGCGCTGCTCACAGAACACCCAAACATCCTTGAAAGCAGCGATATCAGCACTGTTGAAGTTAGACATAGTCATTTATCCCCTTTCTCAGATGATGTGCTTGGCGGCCAGAATGCCGGCCAGCTTCTCGCAGGTGGCCTTGTCAGCGCCCTCCAGCATCATGCCGGCACCCTTCTGGGGAGGCGTAAAGCTCTTGAAGATGTTGGTGGGAGAGCCCTTCAGGCCGATGGTGGTGGCATCGATCAGGGGATGATCCTTCAGAGTCTCATAGTTGTAGGTAGTCAGAGGCTTGCTGTAAGCCTCGAAGACGCCGCCAACGCTCATGTAACGGGGGCTGTTCAGCTCCTTGATGCAGGTGATCAGGCAGGGAGTCTTGACCTTGATGGTCATGTAGCCGTCCTCCAGCATACGCTTGACGGTGATGGTGTCGCCATCCTTCTGGATGTCGGCAGCATAGGTAACCTGGGGCAGGCCCAGCTTCTCAGCGATCTGGGGGCCCACCTGAGCGGTATCACCGTCGATAGCCTGACGGCCGCACATGACGATATCGTCCGCTTCCACACCGATGGTGCTGATAGCAGCGGCCAGGACCTGAGAAGTGGCATAAGTATCGGAACCACCGAACTCACGGGCAGAGACCAGGACAGCCTCATCAGCGCCCATGGCCAGCGCCTCACGCAACATGCCAGCCGCGGGAGGGGGACCCATGGTGACAACAATGACCTTGCAGCCGGTCTCATCTTTGATCTTCAGAGCGGCCTCCAGGGCATTCATGTCGTCGGGGTTGGTGATGGTCTGCATGGATGCGCGGTTCAGAGTACCATCGGGATTGACAGCCACCTTGCCGGAGGTATCGGGAACCTGCTTAATACTAACAATGATTTTCATTTTAACCTTTACCTCCTATCTTATTTCACGCCCAGATGGCTGGAAATAACCATGCGCTGGACCTCGGAAGTGCCCTCGTAGATTTCGGTGATCTTAGCGTCGCGCATCATGCGCTCCACGGGATACTCACGGGTGTAGCCGTAACCGCCGAAGAGCTGAACAGCGCGGCGGGTCACGTCGGAAGCGGCCTCAGCAGCGAACAGCTTAGCCATGGAAGCGTCCATGGAGTAATCCTCATGGAGCTGCTTCTTCATAGCGGCAGCGTACACCAGGTACTGAGCAGCCTGCATACGGGTGTGCATATCAGCCAGCTGGAACTGAGTGTTCTGGAACTGGCTCAGGCGGCGGCCGAACTGGACGCGCTCCTGGGTGTACTTGACAGCCTCGTTCACAGCGCCCTCGCCCAGGCCCAGAGCCTGCGCGGCGATGCCGATACGGCCGCCGTCCAGGGTCTGCATGGCGATCTTGAAGCCCTTGCCTTCCTTGCCCAGCAGATTCTCCTTGGGAACGATGCAGTCCTCAAAGATCAGGTCGCAGGTAGAGGAGCCGCGGATGCCCATCTTCTTCTCGTGCTTGCCGGTGGAGAAGCCGGGGAAGCTCTTCTCGACGATGAAGGCGGAGATGCCGTGGTTGCCCTTGGACTTGTCGGTCATGGCGAAGACCACGAAGGTGTCAGCCACGTTGCCGTTGGTGATGAAGCACTTGGAGCCGTTCAGGACGTAGTGATCGCCCTCCAGGACGGCGGTGGTCTGCTGGCCGGAGGCGTCGGTACCGGCGTTGGGCTCGGTCAGGCCAAAGGCGCCGATCTTGCGACCGCTCAGCAGGTCAGGCAAATACTTCCGCTTCTGCTCCTCAGTGCCGTTCTCAAAAATGGGGGCGCAGCACAGAGAGGTGTGAGCGGACACGATAACGGCAGTGGTGCCGCAGACCTTGGCCAGCTCCTCCACGCACATGGCGTAGGACAGAACGTCGCCGCCGGCGCCGCCGTACTCCTTGGGGAAGTAGATGCCCATCATGCCCAGCTTGGCCATCTTCTGGACGGTCTCCATGGGGAAGCGCTCTTCTTCGTCGATTTCCTCAGCCAAGGGTTTGACTTCGTTCTCGGCGAATTCACGGTACATCTTACGGAGCATCAACTGCTCATTTGTCAGATGAAAATCCATACCATTTACTCCTTTTCTTATGGTTTTTACTTGCTATAATCGTAGAAGCCCTTGCCGCTCTTCTTGCCCAGCAGACCGCCGCGGACCATCTTCTTCAGCAGCAGAGCAGGACGATACTTGGAATCGCCGGTCTCGGTGTACAGGGTGTCCATGATGGCCAGGCACACGTCCAGACCGATGAAGTCGCCCAGAGCCAAGGGGCCCATGGGATGGTTGGCGCCCAGACGCATGGCCTTGTCGATGTCCTCCACGGAGGCGACGCCGGTCTCAACCAGGCCGATGGCCTCGTTGATCATGGGGATCAGAATCTTGTTGACCACAAAGCCGGGAGCCTCGGCAACCTCGACGGGATCCTTGCCAATCTCCTGGGACAGCTTGTAGACAAAGTCGAAGGTCTCCTGGGTGGTGTTGGCACCGCGGATGATCTCCACCAGCTTCATACTGGGCACGGGATTGAAGAAGTGCATGCCGATGACGGGATGCTTCAGGCCATTGCCCATCTCGGTAATGGACAGAGAGGAAGTGTTGGAAGCGAAGATGGCCTCGGGCTTGCACAGGGCATCCAGCTCATTCAGCAGTTCCTTCTTGGTCGCCATTTCTTCCTTGACGCACTCGATGATCAGATCGGCGTCAGCGCAGGCAGACTTCTCTTCCACCAGAATGTTGGCCAGCAGAGCGTCCACGGCCTCCTGGGTCATCTTGCCCTTCTCCACACGCTTCTGGAGAGATGCGGCCAGCTTATCCTTGTGCTTCTGCGCGGAAGCGACGGAGCTGGCATACATCAGAGCGGTATGGCCCTTCGCAGCAAAGACCTGTGCAATACCGCTGCCCATGGTACCTGCGCCAAAAATTGCTACCTTCATGATCTTTCCTCCTGTTTTTTATTGTTTTGTATTTCGGTTGCCTTGAGAAATGCCTCCCGGCAGATGCTCTGGAATCCGACGGCCATTGCTGGCCAGACTGCGGGGAAAAATGGAACAAATCCGCACATTGCCAATTTACTCACAATCTTGATTCTATTATAGGGTCCCCTGTTCCATTTATCAAGCCCAAATTGCGCCTCCATGACCCCGTTTGAAGCTTTTTTACACTTCACACAAAATACTCGTTAAAATTTATACAATTTTGTTAAGAGCTTAACACAATCTGTATTTTCCAGTGCCGCATCCAATGCGGAAAGTCATTTACAGGGACGATTCCCTGTGGTAGAATCATTGGGAAACCACAAGTTCTTGTGGATTTTGATGGATTGGATATTCCAGGAGGATTTTGATATGCGAATGCGGAAAAAGAAAAATCTGGTGCCCCGGATGGAACGCTGCGGCGACCGTCTGATCCGGGACCCCTATGACCGGCAGGGCCGCTGGCGGGAGCTGATGCCGGAGGCCAGAGAGCTCCGGCTGGAGCTGGGTTGCGGCAAGGGCCGCTTCACCGCCGGCACGGCCGCCGCGGAGCCGGATGTGCTGTTCATCGCCGTGGAGCGGGTGCCGGACGCCATGGTGGTGGCCATGGAGCGCTGCGTCAACGCCGGGCTCACCAACGTCTATTTCATCGACGCCAACGCGGACCAGCTGCCCTACTTCTTCGCCCCCGGCGAGGTGGACCGCATCTATATCAATTTCTGCGATCCCTGGCCCAGCAAGCGCCACGCCAAGCGCCGCCTGACTCACGGAAATTTTCTGAAGCTGTATCGCCAGGTGCTGAAAATGGGCGGACAGATTCACTTCAAGACGGACAATCAGGACCTGTTTGAATTCTCTGTAACCGAGATTCCCAGCTTCGGCTTTACCCTGTCCGAGATCACGCGGAATCTCCACGAGAACGGCCCCGTGGGTGTCATGACGGACTATGAGGCCAAGTTCCATGAGCAGGGCATGCCCATCAACCGGCTGGTGGCCACCATGGTGCCCTGGGAGGAACCCTTCCCCACCGACATCGACGTGGTGGCGGACCGCTGGCTGGACGCCTTTGCCGCCGGTGTGTCCGAGGCGAACCTAGGCAAATATGTACTGGCGGATGGAAATTACCTCTGGCACATCTTCTCCTGGAAGCTGGTGCCCTGTCTGGAGGGTGACGCAGCCCGGAATGCGCTGGCGGAACTGCCTGACGAGACCTTTTATTTATTTTATAAGGAGTATCCCCCCGCGGACACACCGCTGGTGCGGGCCGTTTCCAAAGAGGATGCCATCGCTCTGGCCGGTCGGAGCGATGTTGAATCCCCGCTCTTCGACGGCTCGGACTGCTATCTGGTGGACAAGGATTTCACCTGGACTTATGTCCACACCCACGAAGAAGCCTGCGGCCCCTATTTCTGCAAAATGGAATCCTGACGATACCGCCAGTTCTGAGCATTTTCGGCAGCAATTCGTTTTTGTGGCTTCTTCTCCGGCATGTTGCTTCGGATGCGATATACAATATAATATATCATGATACGGAGTCCTCCCTGCCGCCGCAGGCTCTATTGACGCAAAAGGACCTCCGGGAACGATGTTCCCGGAGGTCCTTTTCTGATATTATCAGCGGAATTCAGAAGGCTCTTTTCAGATCGTCTGATTGAACACAGCCTTCATGCCCTTGTACGTCTCATAGCAGTCCAGCTTCGCCACCACCTCAAAGGGCGCGTGCATGCTGAGCACCGGCACACCGGCGTCCAGAGTGGTGATGTTGCGGTTTGCCATATACATGGCCACGGTGCCGCCGCCGCCGGCGTCCACTTTGCCCAGCTCCGCGATCTGCCAGATGACGTTCGCGTCGTCGAACAGCCGCCGGACATAGGCCACTGTCTCCGCGTCGGCGTCGGAAGCGCCGGACTTGCCCCGGGCGCCGGTGTACTTGCACAGGCCGATGCCGTAGTTGATAAGCGCGGCGTTCCGCTTCTCGTACACCTCGGCGTAGTCGGGGTCATAGGCTGCCGTCACGTCGGCGCTGAGGCAGAAGGACTTCTCAAAGCACACCCGGACGGGCACCTCCTGAGCGTCGCACAGGTCCTCCATAAAGGTGTCGAAGGCGGCGGACTGCATGCCCGTCACGCCGTCGGAACCGATCTCTTCCTTGTCCGCCAGAACGCAGACAGCGGTCTTTTCCGGGGTCTCCTCCAAGTCCAGCAGGGCCTTGAGGGCGGCGTAGCCGCAGACCCGGTCATCGTGGCCGTAGGCGCCGATCATGGAGCGGTCCAGGCCGATGTCACAGGCCTTGACGGCGGGGACAGCCTCCAGCTCCGCGGAGGTGAAGTCATCCTCCGTGATGCCGTACTTCTCATGCAGCAGTTTCATCACCGCCAGCTTCACCCGGCCGGTGTCCTCCTCGTCGCCGATGGGGCGGCTGCCCAGCAGCAGGTTCAGCGTCTCGCCGGGCACGGCCTCCGCCAGAGGCTTCTTGCTCTGCTCCTGGCCCAGGTGGGGCAGCAGGTCCGTGATGACCAGCTTGGCGTCGCCGTCGTCCGCGCCGATGTTCACCGCCACGGAGGTGCCGTCCTTCAGCGCCACCACGCCCCGCAGCTCCAGGGGAATGGTGACCCACTGATACTTCCGCAGGCCGCCATAGTAATGGGTCTTGAAGTACGCCAGCTCGCTCTCCTCATACAGGGGGTTGGGCTTCAAGTCCAGCCGGGGAGAGTCGATGTGGGCGGCGGCGATCTGGGTGCCCTCGGCCAGGCTTTTTTTGCCGATGTGGGCCAGCATCACAGACTTGCCCCGGTTGCAGAGGTACACCTTGTCGCCAGGGTTGATGGCCATGCCCCGGACATAGGGCCTGTACCCCTTCTCCTCCGCCAGACGGACCGTCTCGGCGGCGCACAGCCGCTCGGTCTTGCCGGCGTCCAGAAACGCCTTGTATCTGTCGCAGTAGGCCTCCATGGCGGACAGCTCCGCCGCGTCCAGCTTGTCATAGCCGTTCTTCTTGGTGGAGAACAGCTGCTTTTTCAGTTCCTTGATCTCATCAGACATGTTTGCACTCCTCCATCTGACTGGTTGATATTATTTGCTTGCCCGGCGCTTCTCCTCCGTGATCGTCTCGATCAGACGGGTGAAGAACAGCTTGGCCTCGGCCTGGAAGGCCTCCGGCGTGTCGGCGGCGTTGTTCAGCTCGCAGTCGCACTTGCCGCGGTAATACTCATCCGGCTTCTGGGCGGAGATCCGCAGTCGGGCGTACTGCTCCGTGATGCCATCCCGGGCCATGATACGCCGGACCCGCAGCTCCGTGGGGGCCGTCACCGCGATGGTTCGGTCGCACAGGCGGTCCGCCCCGCTCTCCAGCAGGTTGATGGCATCGATGGCGAACAGGCCGTCGCCGGCGCTCTCCATCCGCCGGTCCAGTTCCGGCGTCATGAAGCCGAACACGATCTCGTTCAGCTGCGCCAGGCGGTCTTTCTGGGCAAAGACCTCCTGTCCCAGCTTTTGCCGGTTCAGTTTGCCGTCCTGGTCGAAGACACCGGGGAATTTGGCGTTGATGGCGTTGCGCATCTCCTGGCTGTTCTCCAGCATCTCGTGATACACGGCGTCGCAGTCTATCACCGTGCCGCCCAGTTCCCGGATGGCGTTCAGTGCGCTGGTCTTGCCCGCGCCGGTGCCGCCGGTCAGGCCCAGAACGATGCGGTGGCTGTCCGCCTCCACCACGTGGAAGCCGGCGGCCTTTTTCAGCCGGTTGCCGATAGCCAGCCCCAGTCCCCGGTTGTCCGGGCACTGGGCGTATATCTCCGTCACGGAGCTGCTGTCAAAGGTCCGCAGGGCATCGAACACCCGCTGGGCCTGAGCCAGCTTATCGCCGCTGGGACCCAGGGTGTGGACCTCCTGTCCCTGAAACAGGTGGGCGTACTCGTCAAAGCAGATGACGCCGGAGGTGGGGCCCACACGCCGCTGGATCTCCCTGGCGGAGGCGTCCGGCGCGCCGGTAAACACCGTAACCGGCGCCTTGGGCGCGTAGTGGCGGTACTTCATGCCGGGGGCCTTGGGCTGCTCACCCTCCTTCAGGGGAGTGGTGACGGCCTTGTCCACGTCGATGTGGCCGATGAGCCGTTCCAGGTCCTCCAAAGGCAGTCCGCCGGGCCGCAGCAGGCGGGGCGGCTCACAGGTCAGGTCCAGAATGGTGGACTCCACGCCCACCGTGCAGGGGCCACCGTCCACCACACCCTCAATCTTGCCGTTCATATCCTCCAGCACGTCCTGGGCGGTGGTGCAGCTGGGGCGGCCGGAGGTGTTGGCGCTTGGGGCCGCGATGGGCACGCCCGCCTCCCGGATAATGGCCAGGGTCACGGGGTGGTTGGGGCACCGCATGCCCACGGTATCCAGTCCCGCTGTAGTCTCGTCGGGGACAATGGGCTTCCGCTTCAGGATCATCGTCAGCGGGCCGGGCCAGAACTTCCGGGCCAGCACATAGGCGATGGGCGGGATGTCCGCGCAGTACCGGGGCAGCCACTGGGGGCCGGTGACATGGAGGATCAGCGGGTTGTCCTGGGGGCGTCCCTTGGCCTCGAAAATCCGCTTTACCGCCTTGCCGTCCAGGCCGTTGGCACCCAGACCGTACACCGTCTCCGTGGGGATGCCCACCAGGCCTCCCTCCCGCAGAATCTTGGCGGCGGCTGAAATCTTATCCTCGATTTCTTTCTGCTGACCCTTGGTGTCCCGCAGGTCATAATAGATTGTCTGCATTTCGTTCGCCTCTATCTCTTTTCACATTGGGCATAGCCCGTTCTTGGCTTTTCCGTACATGCTGTTCTATGCCGGGTCTCCCCCGCCGTTTTTCAGCTTTTCCGCCTGATCGGCCGTCACCAGAGCGTCAATGAGTTCATCCAGATCGCCGTTCATGACGCCTTCGATCTTGTACAGCGTCAGGCCGATGCGGTGGTCCGTCACCCGGCCCTGGGGGAAATTGTAGGTCCGGATGCGCTCGCTGCGGTCGCCGCTGCCCACCTGATTCTTCCGCTGGCTGGCGATGTCGGCGTCCTGCTTCTCCTGCTCCATCTCGTAGAGCCGGGAGGCCAGAAGGCGCATGGCCTTGTCCCGGTTCTGGAACTGGCTGCGCTCCTGCTGGCACTCCACCACCACGCCGGTGGGCTTGTGGATCAGCCGCACGGCGGAGGAGGTCTTGTTGACATGCTGGCCGCCAGCGCCGCTGGCCCGGTAGACCTGCATCTCGATGTCGGCGGGGTTGATCTCCACGTCCACATCCTCCGCCTCCGGCAGCACCGCAACGGTGGCGGCGGAGGTCTGGATGCGGCCGTTGGACTCCGTCACCGGCACCCGCTGGACCCGGTGGACGCCGCTCTCGAATTTCAGGCGGGAAAAGGCGCCCTCGCCCTCGATGAGGACGCTGCACTCCTTGACGCCGCCCAGCTCCGTCTCGTTCAGATTCACGATATCCGTCTTCCAGCCCCTGGCGGCGGCGTACATGGTGTACATCCGCAGCAGCGACGACGCGAACAGCGCCGCCTCCTCGCCGCCGGTGCCCGCCCGGATTTCCAGAATGACATTTCTCTCATCATTGGGGTCCTTCGGCAGAAGCAGCAACCGCAGCTTATCCCGAAGCCGCTCCTGTTCCTCCCGGGCCGCCGACAGCTCCTCCTGGGCCAGCTCCCGGAAATCCGGGTCGTGGAGCAGTTCCTCCGCCTCCGCCCGTTTCCGTTCCGCCCTCTCCCAGGCCCGCCAAGCCTCCACGATGGGGGCCAGTTCCTTCAGCTCCCGGTTGATGGACCGCAGCCGGGCCGCGTCTCCGTAGACGGCCGGGTCCGACAGCTGGGCCTCCAGGTCCTCATACCGCAGGGCCAGTTCCTTTAGTTTATCCAGCATACAGCCGCTCCTTTCCAAAAATTCAAAAGAAGCCGCTCTATTTCTGATTCAGAAACTCCCGCACCTGGCGCAGAAATTCCTCTTCCCAAAAGGCGTAGCCCACCGAGCCGCTCCGCAGGGAGACGGCGGCCTGGTGGCCGCAGGGGGCATAGAGGTCCATCTGTTCATAGACCTCCTCATTTTTGTCCTCGCTGCCCCGGGTCACTACATACGCGGCGTTTTGCAGCGTCTTGCCATATCGCTTCAAAAAGTCCCGGACCGTCGAACTGCACCGCCCTGCCCAGACGGGAGTGCCGATGATGACCAGATGGTAGTCCTTCACCGGCCGGGACGTCTCAAAAGGACGGACGGGCGATGTCGTCCGGCGCATGGCGTCCATGCCGCAGCGGAGCCAGCCCTTCCAACCGCCCCGCTCCACGCCGTCCCGCAGCTCCACCAGTTCGGCGTCCAGCGCTCCGGCGATCTCCTCCATGGCAGCTTTGGTCTTCCCGGTGCGGGAATAATAGATACATAGTACGTCGTTCATAGTTCCTCCGTATCCGAATCAGTCAAACAGGACTGTCTTGACTACCGCGAAAGCCTCCCGCAGGTAGTAGTTGATCTCCAGATGTACCCAGGGCAGCTTGGCCGGGACGCCGAAAGCGTGTCCGTAGCCCTGCTTTGCGGCGATGAGCCGGGAGCGGGCAATGTGGAAGTCGTTGGTCACAACCGCCACCAGGTTCCCATCTGGGTCGATACCCCGTTCCTCCAGGAGTTCCCTGGAAAAGGCGAAATTTTCCGCCGTGTTCCCGGCCCGCTCCTCCAGGATCAGCCGCTCCGGGTCCACGCCGCGGGCGGTAAGCCAGTCATACATGCACTGTGCCTCGCTGATCTCCTCGCCGTAGCCCTTTCCGCCGGTCAGCACCACTGGGACGTCCGGGTTGTCCTCCAGATAGTCCAGCGCCGCGTCCAGCCGGGTCCGCAGGGACAGCGACGGCTCAGTGCCGTTGACGCCCGCGCCCAGAACGATCACCGCATCCGCCGGAAGGGCGGAGCGGTCGGACCGCCCGACATGGATGACATAGGCCTCGATTATCAGAAGCGGCACCAGCACCAGAGCCAGCGCGGTCTGAAAAGCCCTCCGGCACCACAGGCCCTTTTCCGACCGTTCCGCCCAGCGGTCCAGCAGCCGCGCCAAAACCAGCAGCGCCGCAAGGCCCACCAGCAGAAAGCCGGAGAACCGCATACCCCAGGCACGGACAGCTATCAAAACAACGCCCGCCAGAGCCAGCAGCCCTGCCAACACCCATTGGAGCCGCTCTTTTCCGACGCCGCGTCTGCCGCGATAGCGGGCAATTTCAACCTTCCGCTTCCTCACTCAGCCTCTCCCACTTCTCGTACAGTGCGTCCAGTTCCGCCTGGACCGTCTCTTTCTCCTGCACCAACTCGTTCAGCTTCTCGTAGTCGCAGGCGGCGGCCTCCATGTCGGCGTCCAGCGCCGCCAGCCGCTCCTCCACCTTGGCGATGTCCCGCTCACAGATGGTCAGCTGCTTTCTCGCGGCCTGCTGGGCCTTGTTGCCCCGGGCCGGTCTCTCTGTAACCGGCTTTTCCTTAACAGGCTTTGGTGTTTCCGCCTTTTCCGCTTCCTCCTGGGCCTTGACCTGCCGGTACTGGGTGAAGCCCATGGGATAGTCGGTGATGGTCCCGTCCGCCAGTTCCCAGATACGGGTGGCGAAGCGATTGATGAAGTACCGGTCATGGCTGACGAACAGCAGCGTGCCGTCATAGGCCTCCACCGCCTCCTCGATCCACTCCCGGGAGTCGATGTCCAGATGGTTGGTGGGCTCGTCCAGGATCAGGAAGTTGATCTCGTCGTCCATCAGCATACACAGCCGCAGGCGGCTCTGCTCGCCGCCGGACAGGACGGACACGGGCTTCATCACATCCTCGCCCCGGAAGTCATAGGCGGCCAGCCGGTTCCGGGCGGACTGGGCCGACAGGCCCCGCTTTGCAGCCATCATGTTCTCCACCAGGTTCCAGTCCGGGTGGTCAAAGTGGACGATCTGGGGCAGATAGGCCGCCCGCACCTGGGGGCCCGTCCGGATGCGGCCGTCGTCGGGGTACAGCTCTCCCATGATCATCTTGATCAGAGTGGACTTTCCCGTGCCGTTGTCGCCAATCAAGGCGATGCGCTCGCCGCCCTCGATTTTCAAATTGATGCCGTCAAACAGGTGCTTGTCCCCATAAGACTTGGCCAGATTCCGCAGGGCCAGCACCTCGTCGCCGTGGAACTCGGCGGTAGAGAAGCGGGCGTCCATCTTCCGGGCCTGGGTGGGCTTGGAGGTGGTGCGCATCCTCTCGATGCGCTTTTCCATGGAGATAGCCCGGCGGTAGGTCTTGTCCATGCCCTGGAAGGCCCACATCCGCAGCTGCTCCGCCGCCTTTTCCAGCTGCTCGATCTTGGCCTGCTCCTTTTCGTACTGCTTCATCCGCTCCTGGAACCGGCGCTCCTTTTCCACGGCGTAGAAGCTGTAATTTCCGCTGTAAAACTCCGCCTTGCCGCCGGCGATCTCAATGACCCGGGTGACGATGCGGTCCAGGAAATACCGGTCGTGGGAAATGGTCACAACGGTGCCCCGGAAGCCCCGGATATACTCCTCCAGCCACTCCGTGGCGTGGAGGTCCAGGTGGTTGGTGGGCTCGTCCAGCAGCAGAATGTCCGTGTCCTCCAGAATCAGGCGGCCCAGATTTACCCGGGTCTTCTCGCCGCCGGACAGACTGTCGAACAGCTGGCTCCGCATTTCCCGGGAAATGGACAGGCCGTTGGCGATTTTGTTCACCGCCACATCCGTGTCATAACCGCCAAAAGTCTCGAACTTCTCCGACAGGGTGCCGTACCGGCGCAGGAGAGCGGGGTCGTTCTCCCCCGCCGCCATGCGGGCCGTCAGAGCCTCCATCTCCTCCGCCAGGGCGTGCAGCCGGTCAAAGGCGGAGCGGAGCACATCCTCCACGGTGTATCCGGCGGGATACACGGGAATCTGGGAGATCAAACCCACCCGCCGGCCCTGGCCGATCGTCACCTGGCCCTCGTCGTAGTCGATCTCCCCAGTCAGTATCTTGAACAGGGTGGTCTTGCCCGCGCCGTTTTTGCCCAGCAGGCCCACCCGCTCTCCCTGGTCGATCTGGAAGGTGAGGCCGTCCAACACATTGTGCCCCACCTCGAAGGATTTGACCAGGTCCTTTACCTGTATCTCAATCATATGTCTCGCGTAATCGGTCCACCAGCGCGCCGAAGTGCATGGCGTGGGACGCCTTCACCAGCATGGCGGTGTTGGGGCCCAGCTGCTCACGCAGCGCGGGGATGGCCTCCTCCTTGGTTGCAAAATGCAGTACGGAACCGCCGCTTTGAGCGGTGCCGTCCGCGATCTTGGCGGCCTTTGTTCCGATGGCCACCACAAAGTCGATACCCAGCATGGACGCCAGGGCGCCCATATTGTAATG
Source organism: uncultured Clostridia bacterium (assembly GCA_945864305.1). Taxonomy (GTDB): domain Bacteria; phylum Bacillota; class Clostridia; order Oscillospirales; family Oscillospiraceae; genus Oscillibacter. The sequence continues at coordinate 12,318 of CAMBAJ010000005.1, forward strand.
AGCCTGGTCTGTCAGCGCGCCAAGCTCACCCATGTCCCCCAGGACGGCCACCTTCCGGTCGCACTCCGTCTTAGCCAGCACCTCCAGCGCCGCCGTGACGGACTGGGGGTTGGCGTTGTAGCAGTCGTCCAGCAGGATGCGTCCCTCGGGCAGGCGGACGATCCGCATCCGGGAGCCGGCAGGCTCATAGGCCGCCACGCCCCGGACGATCTCGTCGTGACCCAGTCCCAGCTCTTCGCCCACCGCCACGGCGATGGACGCGGAATAGGCCATATAGGCGCCTGGAGCAGGGATGGTCAGGGCATAGCGGTCCTTCTCCGTCACCACCGTGCAGGTGATGCCCTCCACACCGTGATCGGCGATCTCCTCGATGCGAGCCTGGCAGTGCTCGGACTGGCCGCAGCGGACGGTCCGGAAGGGGCCCTGGACGGTGTCCAGCAGGGCGTCGTCGCCGTTCAGGACCGCCAGTCCGCCCTCCTTGAGATTCTCAAAAATCTCGCACTTGGCCTTTAAAATCCCCTCCCGGCTGCCCAGGTATTCAATGTGGGCGTCGCCGATATTGGAGATCACGGCCACGTCGGGCCGCACCATCTCCCCCAGGTAGCGGATCTCGCCAAAGTGGTTCATTCCGGTCTCAATAACCGCCGCCTGGTGCTCCGGGCCCAGGCCCAGCAGAGTCAAGGGCGTGCCGATGTCGTTGTTGAAGTTCTCCGGCGTTTTCAGGCAGCGGTATTTGGCCCCCAGTACGGCGGCAATCATCTCCTTGGTGGTCGTCTTGCCCACGCTGCCGGTGATCTGGACAAAGGGGATCTGGAATTTGTCCCGGTAGGCGGACGCCAGGGCCTTCAGGGCCAGCCGGGTGTTGTCCACCTGGATATAAAATTTATCGCTCCGCAGTTTTTCGGGCAGTCTGGCGCACAGACATCCGGCTGCGCCGCCCTCCAGCGCCGCGTCGATGAAGTCGTGTCCGTCAAACTTTTCCCCCACCCAGGGGATGAACAGGCTGCCGGGGCTCTGCTTCCGGCTGTCCGTGGAGACAGCGGATACCACGGGTACTTCCGCCTGTGGATTCTTCCAGACGCCATGGACGGCGGCGGCGATCTCTCTTACGGTCATGGGCTGCATGAAATCAACCTCTTCTCTTCAAACGATAGGACTGCTGTACGATCTCCTCACACAGCTGATTGTATGTCATTCCGATGGCCCGGGCTTCCTTGGGGACCAGGCTGTTGGCCGTCATGCCGGGCAGGGAGTTGACCTCCAGGCACCAGGGGTTCCCCTCCCCGTCCAGGATGAAGTCCGTCCGGGAGTATACCTCCAGGCCCAAAGTCCGGTGCAGCTTCAGGGCCAAGTCACCCAGTTTCTTCTGCTCCGCCTCGGTGATGGGCGCCGGGCAGAGCTCCCGGGCGCCGCCGTTCTGGTATTTGGCGATGTAGTCAAAATCCTTTTCCGCGGGGAGAATCTCCACGGCCGGCAGGGCCCGGTCGCCCAGAACGCCCACCGTTAGCTCCCGGCCATAGACCCGCTCCTCCATCAGGACCTCTCCATGGTAATCCTGGACCTTCACCAGCGCCTCCCGCAGGGCCGCCCGGTCCTCCGGCAGGAACACGCCCAGCGAGGAACCGCCGCCGGTGGTCTTGATGACACAGGGCATAGGCAGCTCCTCCGCCAGCCGGTCCACTTCTGAGGCATCGTACCGCAACAGCCGCCATTTGGGTGTGGGGATGCCGGCGGAGTCCATCATCCGCTTTGTCATGGCCTTATCCATGGCAAGGCCGGAGGCCAGATATCCGCCGCCGGTGTATTTGATGCCCAGCAGGTCAAAGGTGGCCTGGACCCGGCCGTCCTCGCCGTCCTGGCCGTGGAGGCCCAGGAACACGATGTCCGCCAGGCCGCACAGCTCCAGCACGTTGGGGCCGAACAGCCGCCGACTTTGGTCCTTCCGGCTTCTGCGGACGGCATCGATATCCGGCGCCTGGACCTTGATCTCCGCCTCGGGACACAGGCCGTCCGGTGCATCAAACAACGTCTCCAGGTTCTCCGGCGTCTCCTCCAGGCCCAAAAACAGGTCCACCAAAATGGCCTTGTGTCCGTTTTCCCGCAGGGCCCTGCACACGGAGGAGCCCGTTACCAGGGAAACCTCCCGCTCCGTGGACAGTCCGCCCGCCAATACAACGATTTTCATGGAAATCGATCCCTTCTGTCTCTGTGTCAGTGATACTTGCACATAGTAATACTATTTTAATTTTTTTAGTTTAGCACAAATTCATTCCAAATACAACCGCAAAAACAAAGCCAGCCCTCCGGGAAAGTGCGATCACCTCTCCGGAGGACTGGTCAAGTCCATTTTTTATTTCAAAAAGCCCAATAGACCGCCGCTGTCCTCTCCGTCCAGCAGGGTCTTGGCTGCGGACAGCATCCGGGCTGCGTCAGCGCGGGTCACAGGCTGTTCCATGGTCTCGCTGCCAAAGCTACCGGCAGCGAGGACGCTGACCGCCTCCATATTTCCCACCGCCTGTGCCGCCCAGGAGGGCACGGCCTCCCGGTCCGCGTACCAGACATCCAACTCCACATCTCCCAGGTCCAGCACCCGGTTCAGCACGGTGGCCGCCTCATTGAAGGTGATAGGGTCTTCACCCTGAAACGCCACGCCCTCCGCCGTGGTCTTGCCCTGAACGATGCCGTCCGCCACACCGGCGGCGGCGTAGGCCTTGGCCCAGGTGGGGATGGACGCGTCATCGCAGAAGCCCGTCATGGTGACATCTGTGACATCCCGGCCCGCAGTCTCCATCACCATCGCCAGGAACTCGCTGCGGGACACCGTCCGATCCGGTTCAAAATAATACTGATCACCGATCTTGGAACCGGTGAAGATGCCCGCCTCCGCCAAGTGTTGAGCGGCTGCCGCCGCAGCGCTGCCCGCCATGTCAGAGTACGTGACGCCGGACTTGGTCTTTTCAATGGAGACAGTCACCGTGGCGGGCTGGGACACATGGCCCGCGCTGTCCGTGGCCGTGTAGGTGAAGCTGTCCCCGCCGGTGACGCCGTCATCGGGGGTGTAGGTGAAATTCGCGCCGTCGATGGTGACAGTTCCCTTCCGGGGCTCCTCCACCACCGCGTAGGTCATGTCGTCGCCCTCACTGTCCACCGCCAGGAACTGGGTCTGATAGGGAATTCCGCGATAGGTGCGGATCTCCAACTCCTGGGCAATGGGAGCGCCCTCCTCCGGCACCGTCTCCGCCTGCTTTTTTCCGAACAGGGCCGAGGCGCTGCCCGCCAGCACCAGCGCCGCCGCCAGGGTCATGGGAACCACTCGTTTTACAACATATCTCTTCAAGGAAATCGGACCTCCCGTATGATTTGGTACGGGAGTAGTGTTTTCCCAGTGCCGGGAATTATGCAAAAGCAGCCGAAAATTCGGCTGCCTTTCAGCTCAGCGCAGGGGCTTTCCCAGCCGCCGCATGGTCGGAGATCTCTTTTTGACGCTGGATACCACGCCCATGGCGGTGTACAGCGTCAGGAGCGAGGAGCCGCCGTAACTGAAAAACGGAAGGGTGACGCCGATGGTAGGCATCACAAACAGGCACATGCCGATGTTGATGATGGTCTGATAGATCAGCATGGCGGCCACCCCCACGCAGACATAACACTGGAAGGGGGTCTGGCCGTTTCTCGCCACCATCAGCACCCGGGCAATAATGGCGGACAGCAAAACAATGATTGCCAGACATCCCACCATTCCCAGTTCTTCTCCGCAGACAGAGAAGATGAAGTCCGTCCACCGGTATGGCAGCGAACTCTGGTAAGTACTCTGGGTCTGCGTGCCGTTCATATATCCCTGGCCGAATACGCCGCCGGAACCCAAGGCCAGCAGACTCCGCGTCTGCTGCCAGCCCACGCCCAAGGAGTCGTAGCTATGGTCAAACAGGACGCGGAATCGGTCGAGCATGTAGTTCATGGAGGAAGGCACCATATCCAGCAGCACCATGGCCGCGATACCGCCGCCCGCGCCCGCGAACAGCAAAACAAACCACCGCAGGGCAAAGCCTGCCGCAAAGGCCATGCACAGAAAGATGAAGAAGAAGGTCAGTGCGTTGCCCATATCTCCGGAGATGACCACATACCAGCCCATCAGAGCAAAGGTATGGCCCGCCACGGAAAAGGCGGAGCGGAAGGACTTCATATCCCGCTTTTCCTCCCGCAGCCACTCCAGCTGCTTGGCCAGCAGCAGCGTAAAGGTGATCTTCACCACCTCCGCCGGGCCGATCTGGAAGGGGATGCCGGGAAATTTCAGCCAAGCCTGGTTGCCGGTGGTCGCTCCGCCGACGCCGAAGGGCGTCAGCAGCAGGCCGATGAAGACAACGTTGAATGCCACCAGCCACTTCCACTTTTTCATCAAAACCTCCAGGTCCACCATGGACATGAAGATGTAGGCGCAGAAGCCCAGCAGCATGGCCACGCCCTGCACACCCACATAGCGGATCATTTTCGACGTACCCATAAAACGGGTGGCACTGGCAATCAGTGCCATACCGTACAGCGTAGCAGCGCAGCAAAGGCCCAGCAGCACCAGATCGGCCTGCTGGAAAAAGTCTGCCAAAATAGCTTTCAAACGATTCAACATCTGGGATTGACCTCTCAAAAAGGGCAAATTTTGTTGATATAGTATAGCACAAAGAAAAAAGCGTGTAAACGCTGCAAAATTGTTTTTACAGTTTATTTAAAATGTGTTATACTGTTTGCGGCAATTTTTGAACTGTGTGAAAGGCGGTTGCATTTATGGAATTTCTCTCCCACAGCGAGGCGGAGACGGAAGCCCTGGGCCAGCGGCTGACGGCGGTCCTCTTCCCCGGTGCCGTGGTCGCCTATGAAGGCGGTTTGGGTATGGGCAAGACTGCCTTTACCCGGGGTCTGGCCCGTGGGCTTGGGTACAATGGACGGGTCACCAGTCCCACTTTCACCATCGTCAATGAATATGAGGGCGGCCGCCTGCCGCTGTTCCATTTTGACATGTACCGCCTGGACAATGCCGACGCCCTGTTCGACATCGGCTGGGAGGACTACCTGGACCGGGGCGGCGTCTGCGCCGTGGAGTGGAGCGAGCAGGTAACGGAGGCCCTTCCCCCTGACACCATCCGGGTCTGCTTCGCCCGCTGCCCGGAGGCGGACAACTGGCGAACCATCACCATCGAAGGAGTGGAACTCCCATCATGAGAATTCTGGCACTGGAAACCTCGGCCAAGGCGGTCTCCGCCGCCGTGACAGAGGACGGCAAGGTCCTCTGTTCCGGCTATCAGGACACCGGCCTGACCCACAGCCGCACCCTCATGCCCATCGTGGAGGGCATTTTGAGAAATACCGGCCTGACCGTCCAGGACTGCGACGCCATCGCCGTAGCCGCCGGTCCCGGCTCTTTTACCGGCATCCGCATCGGCGTGTCCGCCGCCAAGGGACTGGCTTTCGCGGCGGACAAACCTGCCGTGGGCGTGTCCACCCTGGCCGCCATGGCCCGGAACGTGGCCTTCTGCGACGGCCTCGTCGTCTGCGCCATGGATGCCCGCCGCCAGCAGGTCTACAACGCTGTATTTGAGGCCAAAGGCGGTTCTCTCACCCGCCTGACGCCGGACCGGGCCATCGCCCTAGAGGAACTGGCCGCGGAGCTGCGGGAGGACCCCCGTCCCAAGATCATCGTGGGTGACGGTGCCCGCCTGTGTCTCGCCCATATGGCGGAGGCCGGCATCCCCTGCCGCCTGGCCCCGGCCCACCTGGTCATGCAGAACGCCATGTCCGTGGCGCTGGAGGCGGAGGAACTGGCCGCCGCTGGCAAGCTGGTCTCCCCCCAGGCTCTGGAGCCTGTCTATCTCCGTCCCGCTCAGGCGGACCGCCTGCGTCAAAAAATAAACACCTGATATTATTTATAAAGGAGCGCCATTATGAACGGAAAAGTACATATCATGGACCACCCCCTGGTCGCCCACAAGCTGACCATCCTGCGGGACAAGAACACCAGCGTCAAGGATTTCCGCGAGCTTGTCTCCGAGATTGGCATGCTCATCACCTATGAGGCCACTCGGGACCTGCCCCTGACCACCAAGGAAGTGGAGACCCCCATCTGCAAGACCACCGCTCCCACTCTGAAGGGCAAGAAGTTCGCCGTGGTGCCCATTCTCCGCGCAGGCCTGGGCCTGGTGGACGGCGTGCTGCGGATGGTCCCCGGCGCCCGTGTGGGCCACATCGGCATGTACCGGGACGAGGAGACCCTGGAGCCCCATGTCTACTTCTGCAAGATGCCCAAGGACATTGCCGAGCGGGATATCATGATTGTGGACCCCATGCTGGCCACCGGCGGCAGCGCCGAGGCCGCTATCTCCGAGATGAAGAAGCGGGGCTGCCGCAACATCAAGCTGATGGTCCTGCTGGCCGCTCCCGAGGGCATTGAGCACATCCAGAAGGCCCATCCGGACGTGGACATCTACTGCGGCGCCGTGGATGACCACCTGAATGAGAACGGCTACATCGTCCCCGGTCTGGGCGATGCCGGCGACCGCATTTTCGGCACGAAGTAAATTTTCTGTTTGCAATTTTCATGACGACGGAAAAGAGACGGGTGAGCAGCCCGTCTCTTTCTTTTTCGCCGCAAACTTGACACATTTTGTCTGTTCCCTATATAATGCCATTTATATGATTACAAATTTTTCCTGGGGGGAGATTGATACGGAAAAACTGATTTTCAGTCTGAACGTCACCATGCCGATCTTTTTCATCATGGTGCTGGGCTATCTGCTGCATCAAAAGACCCGCCTGCTGAACGACAGCTTCGCCGGGTATCTTAATACCTTTGTTTTTCAGATTGCTCTGCCGGTCCAGCTGTTCAGCAGTCTGTCGCAGTCGGATTTCCACACCGTCTGGAACGGCGGAGTTGTGGTTTTCTGCTTTACGGTCTCTTTGGCCTCCATTCTTCTGATGTTCTGCCTCTCTCGGTTTCTGCGTGAAAAATCCTTGCGGGCGGAATTCATTCAGGCAGGCTATCGCGGCAGCCAAGCTCTTCTGGGAACGGCCATTATGCAGAACATGTATGGGGAGACCGGGTCTCTGGCCCTGATTCTGATCGGTGCCGTGCCGCTCTACAACATAGCCGCCGTGGTGATCCTGACGCTGATGGCGCCGGGCGGCGGCTGCCTGGACCGCAAAACGCTGGGCAGGACATGCAGGGGTATCGTCACAAATCCCATCATCCTGGGTATCGCGGCCGGTCTGCTCTGGTCCCTGTTGGAGATTCCCCAGCCAGTCATCATGCAGCGGGCAGTCTCCAGCCTGTCGGCCACGGCCACGCCTCTGGGGCTCCTGGCCCTGGGCGCCAGCATCGATCCGAAGAAGGCCGCCGGCTGCTGGAAGCCCACGGTGGTCAGCAGCGCGTTCAAGCTGTTCATCTTTGCGGCGCTGTTTCTGCCCCTGGCGATCTGGTTTGGCTGGCGGGGAGAGGTTCTGATGGCGATTTTGCTGATGCTGGGCTCCCCCACGACGGTCAGTTGCTTCAGCATGGCCCGCAGCATGGGCCATGAGGGCACGCTTTCCTCCAGTGCGGTGATGCTGACCACGGTGTGCAGCGCCTTCTCCTTCACCGGCTGGTTGTACCTGCTGCGGACCTTCGGCCTGATCTGACGGCGGACGACCGCTCTGCTGTCCCCTCTAGGAAAACACCGGGAGTTCCTCTCCGTCAAAGGTGAAGATGGCGTATGCCTGCCCCTGGACGCGGCGTATCCGGGCAAAGCAGAATATTCTTGTCAGCAAAAACGGCCTTTTCGGGTCATATGGGACCGCCAGATACCGGATGCCCGCCTCTTTCCGGGTCAGGACGCCTTTCACCTCCCGCAGCTGGGCCCGCAACCACGGGGTCTGGAACAGCATCTCCGGCCGCTCCGCCGCCTCCCATGTTCCCTGCTCCACCGGCTTCACGGGGCGGAGCTCTCCCCGCTGGAGCTTCCCCAGCGGCACGGTCATGCGGTCGGAAAAGCGGCGGCGAATGGTGGCCTGACTTCCCTCCGGCTCCACGACGCCCAAGCGCAACTCTCCCTGGTCTCCCACCGCCCAGGCACACCACAGTCCCCGCTCCGGCAGGCGGCAGCGGGCCGTGAACCAGGTATAGAGCTCCTGGCGTTCTGTTGTCAGCTCCCCCACGGCCCGGCCGTTCCACAGCAGTGGAAACTTGTCCATACCCCTACCTCCCAAGCAAAAAAAGACCTGTCTGCGCAAGTCTATGCACGGACAGGTCTTTTTTATGTCCAATCAGGCGATGGTGTAGGTCCCCCGCACCAGCAGCTTGGTGGTAGCGGCGGTAGCCTTGACGCCCCGGTTCTCAATGGTCATCATATACAGGTGGTTCTGTGCCAGGGCGCCGCTGTTGTTCAGCGTCCCGGCGGAGGTCTCGTCGATCAGCCCCGGGCTGGAGGGCGACACGCAGACGGCGCTGCCCACCCGCAGCATCACCTCGCAGCCGATGTCCCCCTTGAGGACTTGTCCGCTGGACAGCGTCACCACGGTAAAGGTGGACGCCGTACTGCTGCCGCCGGTGATCTGTCCGCCCGTCTGCTGGGCGATCTGGCTGTTCCGGGCGGCGATCTTCTGGTCTACCTTCTGCATGATGGTGTCCAGAAACGTATCGTTCAGGTAGCTCAGCGTCACCAGCGGGTCATCAGAGGAGCCCACCTCCGCCGCCAGTGACACCGTCATGTTCAGCGCGCCGCAAATCACCAGCAGCACGACCATCCGCAGCACCCATCTGTTTTTCTTCATATGTACCTTCCCTTCCCCGCCCGAAGCCGTCTTGCCGGCCTGGCGGGCGCTTTTGTATCAGGCGGCTCCCCTGAAAAGGCACTCTTTTCAGGGGGAACCGTCCCATTCTCATACCAACTGGTCATGCGGCAGCCCGAAGCTGACCGCGATGGCCGTGTCGACCTTCTCCATCACCTGTTCCTCCACATGGCCCATCCGCTCCCGCAGCCGCTTTTTGTCCAGGGTCCGCACCTGCTCCAGCAGGACCACGGAATCCCGGCTCAGGCCGCAGTTCTGATCCACGGGAAGGTCGATATGTGTCGGCAGCCGCGCCTTTCCCGTCTGGGAAGTGATGGCCGCCGCGATCACGGTGGGACTGTAACGGTTGCCCGTGTCATTTTGAATGATCAGAACCGGCCGGACGCCGCCCTGTTCACTGCCCACCACCGGGGAGAGATCGGCATAGTAAATATCGCCACGTTTGACACTCGTATCCACAAAGTTCACACTCCGCCGAAAGAAGTACCCATCACCGAAAATCCTTTTCGGTGAGGCCACTTTCATTCTCCCACGCAGTTTCGGAATTTATACGCTGCCTGGAAATCAAATTCCGGCGTCCCTGCCCCGCAATATTCTATGTCAGGGACAGACTTTGTGTGTATGGTGTGGGGCCTGTCACAGCAGCAGACGCAGACTACGCTCCACAACCTCGCCGTTTTCCATGTACAGCCTCGGCACCCGCTTGCTGACGGCGCAGGTCAACTCGTAGGGGATGGTCCCCAGGATGTCCGCCAGTTCATCCACCCGCTGCCGGGTTCCGAACAGCTCCACCGCGTCGCCCACATGGACGTCCGGCTTATCCGTCAGGTCCACCATGGTCATGTCCATGCAGATGCGTCCCCGGACAGGCGCCGGGCCGCTGGCCGTCTGGACCGCCATGTGGTTGGAGAGCCCCCGGAACAGGCCGTCCGCATAGCCGATAGGCAGCACGCCGATCCGGGTCTTTCCCGTGGTGTGGAAGGTCCGCCCGTAGCTGATATCCGTATCCGGGTCAAATATTTTAATAGTGGAGACACAGGACTTCAGGGACATCACCGGCCGCAGGTCCAGCCGGGGCGCGTCGGCCCCCACGCCGTACAGCGCGATGCCAGGCCGCACCATGTCCAGATACATCTCCGGATACCGGGCCAGGGCGCCGCTGTTTGTGCAGTGGCGGATGGCAAAGGTCCGCCCCTTCGCCGCCAGGGTGCCGATCACCCGGGTGAACACGCCGAACTGCTCCCGGGTATAGGCCTCGCTTGGCTCATCGTCCTCGTCCGCCGCCGCGAAGTGGGTGAAAATGCCCTCCGCCTCCAGATGGGGCAGTGCGCAGGAGCGCAGGATGGCCTCCACGCCTCCTTCGAAATGGCCGTCCCGCACCAGAAAGCCCAGGCGGGACATGCCGGTATCCACCTTGATATGGACCTTCAGCGTGCCGCCGCACTGGCTGGCGGCGGCGCTGTACTCCTCCGCCTTGGCCTGCGCAGAGACGGTCTGGGTGATATTGTACTGGATCAGCTGCGGGACCATATCCGGCGGCGTATGTCCCAGAATCAGGATCGGCATGTGGATGCCGCCGTGCCGCAGCTCCCGGGCCTCGTCCAGGCTGGACACCGCCAGATAATCTGCCCCCAGTTCCTCCAGCTTGCGGGATATCTGCACCGCGCCGTGTCCGTAGGCGTCCGCTTTCACCACGCCCAGATATTTGACCTTCGGGCCGGTCAGCTCTCTCGCCCGGCGATAATTGTGGGCCAGGGCGTCCAGGTCGATCTCCGCCCAGGTCCGCCGCAAAATCGTATCTTCCATTTCCATGGGTCACCTTCTTTAGTCAGAAGCAGCGTTAAGTCTCTGGATCTTTTATTGTATCATAAAAGGCAAAACTCGTAAACTCCGCCGTCAAAATTATTTCGCCGTCCACGCTGATCTCTCCCCGGAGTGGCGTCCCGTCATCCTGCCGCAGCCAAAGCGTGGAGAGAATTTTGCCGTCCTGCACCCCGCTCTGGTCCACGGTGATACGCAGGCAGGGCACCTCCCCCCACTTCTCCTGGTTTTCTTCCAGCAGCCAGCCATCCCGCAGGGCGTTCATCAGCCGGGGCAAGCTGGCCACCGGGCTGATCTCCTCGTCGCTGAGGGGGCCGATGTTCAGGACATTGCCCTCATATTCCAAGCTCCAGTCCGTGTCGCTGAGCTTTGCCCTCACTCCGGCAATGGTCTCCGGCTCCAGCACCTCCACCGTACTCTCCCCGTCGGGGATATACTCGCACTGGAGCGTGGCCTCCCAGCGCTGGTCCTCCTGGGTGCAGGACACCACCGCTGTCATGGAGCAGCCGGCCATGTCGTGATAGCGGTCCCGGACATTGGCCGCCTTCGTCTCCTCCGTGCCGCCGCAGCCGGCCAGCAGCAGGCACAGGGCTATCATTGGTACGCAAACACCTTTACGCACCGGGAATGTTCCTCCTATCCTCCGACTTCCAGTTCCAAAAAGGCCTCCGGCAGGGCCAGCGTCACGTCCGCCGGCGTCATGCCATAGGCCGTCAGGCGCTTCGCCGCCAGGTCTCCCGCCCGTCCGTGGAGCCACACGCCCGCGCCGGCAGCCCGGACCGGCGCCACCCCCTGGGCCAGCAGGGAGGCGATGACGCCTGTCAGCACATCGCCGCTGCCGCCCTTGGCCAGGCCGGAATTGCCGGTGGTGTTCACCAGCACGTTCCCCTCCGGCGTGGCCGTCACGGTCCGGTGGCCCTTCAGCACCAGCACGCAGCCATGGACCGCGGCGAACTCCCTGGCCGCTCTCATCCGGTCGCCATGGGACAAATCCCCGCCGACCCGGGCAAACTCCCCGTCGTGAGGCGTCAGGATGGTCACACGGCCCCGTCGCTGGTCCAACACATCTATATGTCCCTCCAAAGCGTTTATGCCGTCGGCGTCCAAAACCACCGGTTTTTCCGTATGGAGCAGCAGATCACACACCAGCCGGGTCACCTGCTCGTTCCGCCCCATGCCCGGTCCCAGGGCCAGGGCGTCGCAGTCGGCCAGCTTTTCCTCGATTTTCTGTAAAGCCTTATAGCTGAACAGCCCGTGTTTTTCAGGCAGTGGGAAGGGTATGGAGGTCACGCACTTAGCCGCCTCCACTGCCCAGATGCTCTCCGGGACACCCAGATACACCAGCCCGCAGCCAGACCGGACCGCCGCCTCTGCCGTCAGATAGGGTGCGCCGGTGTAGCCCACGGCGCCGCCGACAATCAGCAGTTTGCCGAAATCCCCCTTGTGGCCGTCGGGCTTCCGGGGCGGAAGGGCCGCTCTCGCAAAGTCCGCCTCCACGGTCTGGGCCGGACAGACGGTTTTTCTCACCAGGTCCCCGGGGATGCCGATGTCCCGCACCTCCACTTCGCCGGACAGCAGGGCGCCGTCGCCCACCGCCTGTCCGGCCTTTTTCACTGTAAAGGTAACAGTCCTGTCAGCCTTTGCCGCACAACCGAGAACACATCCTGTATCCGTTGCCACACCGCTGGCGATGTCCGCCGCCACGACTTTGCCGCCGCACCCGTTCATCAGGCGGATAGCCGCCGCGAACACGGAGTCCGGGGCGATTTCCCGGGAAAGTCCCACGCCGAAGATGGCGTCGATCAGCACATGGCTACTCCTGGCCCAGGAGGTCTGGCCCAGGTCCTCGGGGTCAAAGGGCTCCAACTCCACGCCACACTCGGAGAGACGGCCCGTCTCTTCCAGGGCGTCGGGGGTCAGCTTCTCGTACTTCCCCACCAGGAACACCCGGACCCGGACGCCCGCCAGAAACAGCAGCCGCGCCGCCGCGATGCCGTCCCCGCCGTTGTTGCCCGCGCCGCAGAACACCGCTGCCCGGCACTTCCCCGGTCGCATGGGCAGCAGCGCCAGAGCCGCCTGGGCCACGCCCTCCGCCGCCCGCTCCATCAGGTCGATGGAGGGGATGCCCCGCTCTTCGATGGCCTGTCTGTCCAGTTCCTTCATCTGTGCCGCTGTCGCCAGTTTCATGGTTCGTGCCTCCCGTGTCGTTTTTTCTCATTATAAGAGGAATGGCGGCCCAATGCAATTCGATTTTCCTTCCAAATCACCGCCGCATCTGGTAAAATGAGGCCGTGCAACCGCAAGTTGACATGATTTTCTTCAAACGCAACACAAAATCACTGGTATTGTGCCCTCCGCCCCGGTAGGATGGAGCCATCAAAACACAGGAGGTTTTTCCATGGCTTTCTCTGAGAATCTGCAATTCATCCGCGCCCAGGCGGGCGTCACTCAGGAGCAGTTGGCGGAACAGCTGGACGTCAGCCGCCAGTCCGTCAGCAAGTGGGAGAGCGGCGCCAGCTTTCCCGAGATGGACACTCTGCTGCGCATCTGTGATCTCTATGATGTCAATATGGACACTCTGCTCCGGGGCAGCGTGGAGGAGAGCCGGGTGTCGGACACCGCCCGGTACGACGCCTTCATGAACCGCTTCTCTTTGCGGATGGCCCTGTCCATCTCCGCCATCATCGCGGGCGTGGCATTGATGATGGTCCTCAGTGCCGCCCCCTCTGACTTGTCTGATATGCTGGCGGGAGCGCTGTTCATGCTGATCGTCACCGTGTCCGTGGTGGTCATGGTGGCCAGCGGCATCCAGTATGACAACTTCCGCAAAAAGCACCCTGTCCTTCAGGATTTCTATACGGAGGAGGAAAAAGACGCTTTCCATCAGAAATTCGTGTGGTACATTGCAGGCGGCGTGGGCGCCATTTTGTTCGGTGTAGTGCTGCTGATCCTCATGTTCGCCTTCCTGCCGGAGCGGGAGCCCTACGAATCCCTGGGCGGCGCCCTGTTCATGCTGCTGGTGGCGGGTGCGGTGTTCGCCTTTGTCTACGGCGGGATGCAGGAGGACAAATACAAGATTTGGAAGTACAACCGGGACAACAACCCCACCCCGGAGGCCAAAAAACAGCTGGGCCGCATTGGCACCGCCTGCGGCGTCATCATGCTGATCGCAACGGCTATCTATGTGGGCCTGGGCTTCACCCGGAACGCCTGGGGCACCGCCTGGTGGGTGTTTCCGGTGGGCGGCATCCTCTGCGGCGTGGTCAGTGTGGTGCTGGACCCCTACAAGGGCGAGGATTGAAAAAAGTCCCCATTCCGTCAAATTCCGGCGGGATGGGGATTTTTTGCTTGCATTTCCCTGTTTTCTATGTTATAAGTGGTATTTGATATCAGCGATGAACGGGAAAATAACCGTAAACGCCGCCAAGAGAGGTCTGGTCACCGGCTGCAAGCCAGACTGCGGACGCCCGGTTTGGTTCGCCCGGGAGCCGCCGTGGAGACACGGCCGGACGCCCTCCGTTACAGGGGCTTCAAGTGCGCATGGCAAACCGTGCGAATTTGGGTGGTACCGCGGAAGGAACAGCCTTTCGTCCCAATGGTTGGGACGGAGGGTCTTTTTTTGTCCCAATTTGAACTGTGATGATACTATTTAAAATAAGGAGCATCGACTATGAAGGAACAACTGGAAGCCATTCGAAAGAGTGCGCTGGAATCCATCGCCGGCACCCAGTCGGGCGCTGAGCTGGAGGCTCTCCGGGTCAAGTACCTGGGCAAAAAGGGTGAGCTCACCGCCGTTTTGAAGCAGATGGGCAAGCTGTCTCCGGAGGAGCGCCCCGTCATGGGCCAGATGGCCAACGAGGTCCGCGCTGCCCTGGAGAAGGCCATCGAAGCCCAGTCCGCCATTCTGGCGGAGAAGGCCCTGGAGGCCAAGCTGGAGGCCGAGACCGTGGACGTGACCATCCCCGGCAAGAAAACCGAGCTGGGCCACAAGCACCCCATGTACACCGCCCTGGATGAGTTCAAGCAGATTTTCCTGAACATGGGCTTTGAGATTTTCGACGGTCCCGAGGTGGAGCAGGAGGACTACAACTTCACCAAGCTGAACACCCCCGCCGACCACCCCGCCCGGGAGTGGTCCGACACCTTCTATCTGACGGAGGACTCCCGCATCCTGCTGCGGACCCAGACCTCCCCCATGCAGATCCGCGCCATGGAGACCCACGGCGTGCCCATCCGCATGATCTCCCCCGGCCGTGTGTACCGCAAGGACGAGGTGGACGCCACCCACTCCCCCATGTTCCATCAGATCGAGGGCCTGGTGGTGGACAAGGGCATCACCATGGCGGACCTGAAGGGCACGCTGAACGCCGTCATCCGGGAAATTTACGGTCCCGAGACGCAGACCCGTTTCCGTCCCCACCACTTCCCCTTCACCGAGCCCAGCTGCGAGGTGGACATCCAGTGCCACAAGTGCGGCGGCAAGGGATGCCCCACCTGCAAGGGCGAGGGCTGGATTGAGGTCCTGGGCGCCGGCATGGTGCATCCCAAGGTCCTGCGTAACTGCGGCGTGGACCCGGACGAGTACTCCGGCTTTGCCTTCGGCTTCGGTCTGGAACGTCTGGCCATGGGCCGGTTCAAGATCAGCGACCTGCGGCTGATCTTCGAGAACGACGTCCGGTTCCTGGAGCAATTCTGATCCCTCGAGGGGGAGCAGGCTCCCCCTCGCCCTCCCCCCACCACACCGACTCGCTAAGAGCCGCCCTGCGGACGGTTGCTCGCTGCGGCGGGCACAGTGCTGCGGACTGGTGTGTGCGCCCCAAGGGCGCACGGGTCGGGGAATTTTCGCCACGTACAGAAGGTGAATTGCCGCAAAGCGGCAAGAGATACCGCCCTGGGGCGCGCCGCGGCGAAAATGATTGAAATTTTTTTCGCCGCAAAGGGGCGAAATTCTGCGAAGCCTCATGAGATTTAGGAGGATATACAATGAAACTTTCCCGTAAATGGCTGAATGAGTTTGTCGATGTGGGTTCTGTCAGCGACCGCGATTTTGCGGAGGCCATGACCCTCTCCGGCTCCAAGGTGGAAGTCACCGAAATTCTGAACGACTCTTTGAAAAATGTGGTGGCCGGCCGCATCGTGAAGATGGAGCACCACCCCGATTCCGACCACATGTGGGTCTGCCAGCTGGACGTGGGCGAGGCTGAGCCCATCCAGATCGTCACCGGTGCCTGGAACATCCACGAGGGCGACATAGTGCCCGTGGCCAAGCACAAGTCCCTGTTGCCCGGCGGCGTGAAGATTGAAAAGGGCAAGCTGCGGGGCGTGCTGTCCAACGGCATGCTGTGCTCTTTGAAGGAGCTGGGCCTGACCGCCGAGCACGACTATCCCTACGCTGTCATCAAGCCCGCCGCCCTGCTGAACGACTACAAGCCCCTGGACAAGGAAAAGCCCTCCATCCCCGCCGATGTGCAGCCCGGCCATAAGATTTATGGCAAGGTAGTGGCCGCCCGGGTCACCGGCGTCTCCTCTGAGGATGGCTTTATCTGGGCCTGCGCCCTGGATACCGGCTCCGGCATGGCCGCCGCCTCCACGGACTGCGCCAACATCCACGAGGGCGACATGGTGGCCTACGACACCGGCAAGAACCATATCTGCACGCTGGAGGACCTCCACGCCCAGCAGGCGGAGTTCCCCCATTGCATCAATGACGGTATCTTCGTTCTCCACGAGGACGGGGTCCAGCCCGGCGATGATATTGCCGCGGTCATCGGCGCTGACGACCATGTGGTGGAGTTCGAAATCACGCCCAACCGGCCCGACTGCCTTAGCGTCATCGGCCTGGCCCGGGAGGCTGCCGTCACCTTTAACAAGCCCTTAAAACTCCACACCCCCGAGATCAAGGGCTGCGGCGGCAGCATCGCCGACCTGGTGGACATTGAGATTGAGGACCCGGACCTGTGCCCCCGGTATACCGCCCGGCTGGTGAAGAACGTGAAAATCAAGCCCTCCCCCGCCTGGCTGCGGGAGCGGCTGCGGAACTCCGGCGTCCGTCCCATCAACAACATCGTGGACATCACCAACTACGTCATGCTGGAATACGGCCAGCCCATGCACGCCTTTGACTTCTCCTGTGTGGACGGCGGCAAGATCGTGGTCCGCACCGCCCGGGAGGGTGAGACCATCCAGACCCTGGACGGCAACGAGCGGAAGCTGACGACCAACATGCTCTGCATCTGCGACGAGCACAAGCCCGTCTGCGTTGCCGGCGTCATGGGCGGCGCCAACAGCGAGATCATCGGCGACACCGCCATGGTTCTCTTTGAGTCCGCCAACTTCAACGGTGCCTCTATCCGCCGCACCGCCACCGCCCTGAACATGCGCACCGAGGCCTCCGCCCGGTACGAGAAGGGTCTGGACCTCATGAACACCATGAAGGCCGTGCAGCGGGCCTGCGAGCTGGTGGAGCTGCTGGGCGCCGGCGAGGTGGTGGACGGCGTCATGGACGTCATCGCCAAGGACGCCTGGCCCGTCACCGTCAAGCTGGAGCCCGAGAAGGTCAACGGTCTGCTGGGCACCGATGTGTCCGAGGCCGAAATGCGCCGCATCCTGACGGACCTGGGCTTCGAGCTGGAGGGTGATATTATCCACGTCCCTTCCTGGCGCGGCGACGTGGAGCATTACTCCGATATCGCGGAGGAGGTCGCCCGGTTCTACGGCTACAACAAGATTCCCGACACCCTGTCCTCCGGCATGAACAGCCGCCGGGGCTATTCTCCCGTCCAGCAGGCGGAGAACACCATCGGTGCCCTGTGCCGCAGCGTGGGCTACAACGAGATCATCACCTACTCCTTCATCAGCCCCACCTACTACGACAAGATCGACCTGCCCGCCGACTCTCCCCTGCGGACCTCTCTGAAAATTCTGAATCCCCTGGGCGAGGACACCTCCATCATGCGCACCACCACCCTGCCCTCCATGCTGGAGATCCTGACCCGGAACTACAATTTCCGCAACAAGTCCGCCAAGCTCTACGAGCTGGGCCGGACCTACTTCGCCAAAAACGACGGCTCCGGCATGGCCCGCGAGCCCAAGGTTCTGTCCCTGGGCGCCTACGGCCCCGACATGGACTTCTTCGCCCTGAAGGGCACCGTGGAGACCGTGCTGGAGGGCCTGCGTATCACCGGCGTCCGCTATGAGGCGGAGCGGGAGAATCCCTCCTACCACCCCGGACGCTGCGCCAGGGTGTACTGCGGTGACAGGCTGCTGGGTGTGTTCGGCCAGGTCCATCCCCATGTGGCCGCCAACTACGGTGTGGATACGGAGTTCTATGCCGCTGAGCTCCAGTTCGACGCCCTGTATGAGAGCATCGGCGCCGCTCCCATCTACCAGCCCCTGCCCAAGTTCCCCGCCGTTACCCGGGACATCGCCGTAGTCTGTGACAAGGCCGTCACCGTGGGCGCGCTGGAGGACTGCATCCGCCGGGGCGCCAAGGGCCTTCTGAAGGACGTGGCCCTCTTCGACATCTACACCGGCCCCGGAATCCCCGAGGACAAGAAGAGCGTGGCCTTCAACCTGACCCTCCGTGCCGACGACCGCAACCTCACCGCTCAGGAAGCGGACGAGGATGTGAAGTCCATTTTGGACCTGTTGAAGGCCGAGCTGGACGCCGTCCTGCGCTGATTCCTTTTGGGAGAACAACTACCCCCTGTCAAACGGCGTTTGACAGGGGGTAGTAAAAATCTTTCGCAAAATTCCTTCCGAAATGCTTTACAGTTTTCCAAAAAGCGAGTATACTATCTTCATACGATAAATTCCAGCATAGAAAGAAAGGTGGTGTCTGTATGGACGATTTTACCCGGAAATTCAGCATTGCGATGGAAAAGGACGCGGAGATTCACCACATTCTCTCCACCGTCTATCAGGCATTGGAGGAAAAAGGCTACAACCCTATCAATCAGATTGTGGGTTATATTCTGTCTGAGGACCCCACCTATATCACCAATCACAACAACGCCCGCACGCTGATCCGCAAAATTGACCGGGATGAATTGCTGCAGGTATTGGTGCGCAAATATTTGGATCAGTAACAAAAGTTACAGTCTGTAATCTTTTTATGTCAAGCAATTCCGCAGGATCGGCAGCAGCGCCGTTTGGGCGCAACTGCCTGTACTTGCGGAATTTTTTTGCTGTTTTTGTGCAGTTTGCGGAAAAATGGACGATTTTTCCATGAAATTCCCCTTGCGGCGGCGTTGACAAAACGGAAAAAATCTGTTACAATTTGGTTACAATTTTTCAAAGGAGTGTTCCCATGGCAGAAAGCAAGACCGCGAAAGCGGAAGGCCTGATCTACAAAGGCCACCCCCTCCGTCGTGTAGACAACCTGATCTACTACGGAACGATGGCTGAAAAATATATCATCATGATGCAGGTTCTGGACAGCAAGAAGGAGCAGGACCTGAACGTTGCCACCAAGGTCTCTGTTCAGCTCCAGCTGACCGACTCCAATCTGAAGTCCCGGGACCGTATCGTAAAGAAGAGTGAGAAAGACAGCCTGTATGCGGCAATGGACATTGCGGCCATCTGGCTGGACCGCGCTCTGGCCGGCAAGGAGAAATAAGTCTTCTTCCCTGAAACCCTTTTACAAAAGATTCGACGAAAGGAAGCAACACCTATGACACACTTTGCAGGCAAGGCAGCAAAGGTCCTCGTTCTCTCCGCAGCCACCACTTTGCTGCTGGCTGTTTCCGCACTGGCCGCCGAAGGCGATATTGCTGTCGGTGCGGGCGCTACAACCGGTTCTTCCCTGAGAATGCGCGCGGAGGCCTCTACTTCCTCCTCTATTATTACCACTCTGGACAAAAGTGTGGCGGTCGCTGTTCTGGATGACACGCTGGACGGCTGGTACAAGGTCAGCTTTGACGGCAACTCCGGTTATGTCTCCGCGGATTTTCTCCAGATTGATCAGGATAATATTTTTCAGTCCTATGGCCGCGTCAACGCCGACGGCGTGAACGTTCGCTCCTCCGCCTCCACGGACGGTGAGGTTCTGGCCTCCGTCAACAGCGGCACTATTGTCACTGTCACCGGCCTGGTGGATGGCTGGTACAGCGTCACCTGTCAGTACGGCACCGAGGGCTATATCCGCAGCGACTTTGTGGACCTGACCGCTTCCAGCATCAGTTCTTCCAACAGTAGCATCATCAGTTTCGCCAAGCAGTATCTGGGCACCCGCTATTCCTACGGCGGTGCCTCTCCCAGTGGCTTTGACTGCTCCGGCTTTACCATGTATGTCTACAAGCAGTTCGGCTACTCTCTGCCTCACACCGCTACCGGACAGTGGCAGAGCGGTATCGGCACTAAGGTGTACAGCATCGGTGCTCTGCAAGCCGGTGATCTGGTATTCTTCAACGATCCCAGCCGCAACGCCGGAAAGGCCTGCTCTCACGCCGGTATTTACATCGGAGGTGGACAGTTTATCCACTCCTCCTCTTCCAAGAGCAACGGCGTCATCATCAGTGATCTGACCAGCGGATACTACAATACATATTTTGTGGGCGGTATCCACGTCTAAGTGTTATCAATTAAACGCGGCACGCAAATGCGTGCCGCGTTTTTCTGCCGTTTCTCTTGCCATCCGGCGGCTAGGCTGTTATAATAGCCGATTGTGCAGAAAAAACGAAAAAATGAGGTCTTATCATGGAAATTGAAGCGATGTACGAACAGTTGGGCGTCAGCCGGGCTGTCTATGAATACGGCGAGGCCGTTTTGCGGGACTTGCGCCCCCGATTTGACGCCATCGACCAGACGGCAGAGTACAACCAGGGCAAGGTGCTGGCCGCCATGCAAAAAAACCGGGTCAACGCCACCCATTTCGCCGCCACCACCGGCTACGGCTACGACGACGAGGGCCGGGACAATCTGGAGCGGGTCTACGCCGACGTGTTCCACACTGAGGCCGCTCTGGTCCGACCTCAGATCACCTGCGGCACCCACGCCCTGACCGTGGCTCTCTCTGCCAATCTACTGCCGGGAGATGAACTGCTCTCTCCCGTGGGCGCTCCCTATGACACTCTGGAGGAGGTCATCGGCATTCGGGAGAGCAAGTGCTCCTTGAAGGAATACGGCGTCACCTATGCCCAAGCGGATTTGAAGCCCGACGGCTCCTTTGACTACGACGCCATCCGGGAGAAGATCAACGAGCGTACCAAGCTCATCACCATCCAGCGGTCCAAGGGCTATGCCACCCGTCCCTCCTTCTCCGTGGCCCAGATTGGCGAGCTGATTGCCTTCTGCAAGTCCGTAAAGCCCGATGTGAAGGTCATGGTGGACAACTGTTACGGTGAGTTTGTGGAGCCCATCGAGCCCTCTGATCTGGGGGCTGACATGGTGGTGGGCAGCCTCATCAAGAATCCCGGCGGTGGCCTGGCTCCCATTGGCGGCTATATCTGCGGCACCAAGGAGTGTGTGGAGCGCTGCGCCTACCGGCTGTCCGCTCCCGGACTGGGCCAGGAGGTGGGTGCCAACCTGGGCCTGATGCCCTCCTTCTATCAGGGTCTGTTCCTCTCCCCTACTGTAGTGTCCGGTGCGTTAAAGGGCGCTATTTTCGCCGCCAACATCTATGAAAATCTGGGCTTTGCCTGCGTCCCCAACGCCACTGAAGACCGGCACGACATCATTCAGGCCGTCACTCTGGGCAGCCGCGAGGCCATGGTGGCCTTCTGCAAGGGTATTCAGTCCGCCGCTCCCGTGGACAGTTATGTGACGCCGGAGCCTTGGGCCATGCCCGGCTACGACTCCGATGTCATCATGGCGGCAGGTGCCTTTGTCCAAGGCAGTTCCATCGAGCTGTCCGCCGATGGCCCTATCCGCCCCCCCTACGCCGTCTACTTCCAGGGCGGTCTGACCTGGTACCATGCCAAACTGGGTATTCTGATGTCTCTCCAAAAGCTGGTAGAAGCCGGACTTGTCAAGCTCCCCGAATAGCATAAAAGTTCCCTCTGCGGTTTACGCAGAGGGAACTTTTCTCGAAAAATCAGTTCTCTTGCTGGACTCTCTGATCCATCCGATCCAGAAAATACGCCAAAAAGAAGCCGCCCACGCAGCAGAGAACGGACAGGATGATCTCCACAGGGCCGCTGTAGGACGTGGGAATGATCACCAGTGTAGACGCCAGCACGATTCCCAAAATGCCGTGAAACGCCACAGAATAGTGTCTCCGGAAGAACCAGGAGACGCAGCGGGCCAGAAGAAGGATGGAGAGGAACATCCCCGGCAGGCAGGCCGACAGGACCAACAGGTCCAAATTCGCCAGTCCCTCCAGCATGGGCTGGTACAACCCCAGAGCCATCATTACAGAAGAGGAGGTCATGCCGGGAATCACAATGCTCATGCCCCACAAGACACCGCAAAAATTATACCACCAAAAATTGGGTTCCACGCAGACGCCGGCCACGTGACTGATGTAAAACAGCCCTGCGAACATAGCAAGCGCGCAGACCAACAGGCTCACCCAGGAGGAGGCGGAGTGTCCCTCCTTCCCCGCCTCCCGGAACAGGGAGGGCACCGTCCCCACGATCAGGCCGATGAACAGCCAGATCGTCACAGTATCGGACAGGTCCATGGCGGCGGAGATACCCTTGGCAAAGCCCAGAAAGCCCACGCACCAGCCCAGGATGATGGGCGGGAACCGCCTCCAGTACCTCGGAATGGCGGTCCGGGGCCGGGTCAGAATCTCCATAAAGGGACGGTAAATGTCGAACACCACCGCCAGAACACCGCCGGAAACGCCTGGAAGAATCGCTCCGATACCGATCAGAGCGCCACACAGCAGGTCCCGCAGCCAGCACATCATGCAGTTTTTATCCCGGGGCCGGCCCATTTCCAGCGCCTCCTTGATTGGTTTGAAATATGATAGCAGTTTTGCCTGCCCGTTTCAATCCGATGCAGTCCTTTTATTTGTAAATAATCCATGGCGCTCAAGCGAATTAGTTATATTATACATTTCCACATCTCGATATATTCCGTTTTTCGGTCGATTTCGACTGTTGACAAAAAAAGTAATAGCGTGTAAACTGCAATCTAGATTCTTTAATTACATACAGCAAAGACGATGAAGAGAAGAGTACCCATACAGATACGGCACAGAGAGTCTCGATTGGTGGGAAGAGACGCGGAAGGGTCTGGGGAACATGGTCTCGGAGTTGCGTGGCCGACCGCGTATGCATAGGTCACGACGTGAGCGCACGTCACAGCGCAGGAGTGTGTTGGCACTCTCAAAGGCCGCTTCCGTGAGGAAGTGTGCGAACCAAGGTGGTACCACGGCGTATCTTTACGTTCGTCCTTGAGGCAGATTGCTTCAAGGGCTTTTTTATTGCCCTTCCCTCTCAAAATCATCCGAAAAGGAGCTTTGATACTGTGAGTGAATCCATCATTCAAGTCCAGCATCTGAACAAGACCTTCGGCACCGGCGACACCGCCGTCCACGCTCTAGAGGACATCAATCTGGACATCAAGCAGGGCGAGATCTTCGGCATCATCGGTCTGTCCGGTGCCGGCAAGTCCACGCTGGTCCGCTGTATGAACCTGCTGGAGCGGCCCACGTCCGGTACCGTCATCGTGGACGGCAAGGAGATGACGGCCCTCTCCGAAAAGGAGCTGCGGCTGGCCCGCCGGGACGTGACCATGATCTTCCAGAGCTTTAACCTGCTGATGCAGCGCACCTGTCTGAAAAACGTCTGCTTTCCCATGGAGATCAGCGGCGTACCCGCCGCCCAGGCAAGAAAGCGGGCGGCGGAGCTGCTGGAGCTCGTTGGTCTGGCCGACAAGGCCGACGCCTATCCCTCCCAGCTCTCAGGCGGTCAGAAGCAGCGGGTTGCCATCGCCCGTGCTCTGGCAACAGACCCCAAGGTCCTGCTGTGTGACGAAGCCACTTCCGCTCTGGACCCCACCACCACCGCTTCCATTCTGGAGCTGCTGAAAGACCTGAATGCCAAGCTGGGCGTGACCGTGGTGGTCATCACCCACCAGATGAGCGTCATTGAGGAGATTTGCTCCCGGGTCGCCATTCTGGACGGCGGCGTGGTGGCGGAACAGGGTAGCGTGGAGGATATCTTCTCCCATCCCACCACCGACGCGGCCCGCCGCCTGGTCTACCCCGGCGGCGCCAGTGTGGAGCAGTATCCCGCCGGCACTCACGCCGTCCGCGTGGCCTTCAACGGCGGCACAGCCTATCAGCCTCTGATTGCCTCTCTGGCCATTGACTGCGGCGTGAAGGTGAACATCCTGGGCGCCGACACCCGCAACATCGACGGCAAGGCCTTCGGCACCATGCTGCTGGGGCTCCCCGACGATCCCAACGAGGCCGCCAAGGCCCTATCCTATATCCGGGCGCAGCCCAACGTTTCCGCGGAGGAGGTGGAATATCATGGCTGATCTTCTGACTGCTGAATTCTGGACCAAATACGGTCCCCTGCTGCTGGACGGCACCATCGATACCCTGGTCATGATCGGCATCTCCACGGTGTTCGCCTATCTGCTGGGCCTGCCTCTGGGCGTGGCATTGATCCTGACTCAGCCTCACGGCATCCGGCCCAACAACATCATCTACAAAGTTTTGGGCTGGATCATTAACGTGGGCCGCTCCCTCCCCTTCATCATCCTGATGGTGGCCATCATGGACTTCACCAAGCTCATCGTGGGCACCAAAATCGGCGTCAAGGGCGCCATCGTCCCCCTGGTGGTCTCGGCGGCCCCCTTCATCGCCCGTATGGTGGAGACCTCCCTGGCGGAGGTAGACGCCGGGGTGGTGGAGGCAGCCCAGTCCATGGGTGCGTCCACCTTCCAGATCGTCTGGAAGGTCTACCTGCCGGAGGCCAAGCCCTCTCTAGTGCTGGGCGGCGCCATCTCCATCGTGACCATCCTGGCCTACACCGCCATCGCCGGTGCCATCGGCGCGGGCGGCCTGGGCGACCTGGCCATCCGCTACGGCTACCAGCGCCGCTATCCCCCCATGCTGCTGGTGACAGTTATTTTCCTGATCGTCCTGGTACAGCTCATTCAATCCGTTTTCAGCCGCGTGTCGAACCGTATCGATAAGCGTTTGAAATAAAAAATCCCAGAAACTATTGGAGGAAAAGAACAATGAAGAAACTGCTGACTCTGGCACTGGCCCTGGTGCTGTGCCTGTCTCTGGCCGCCTGCGGCGGCTCCAAGAAGGAGACCTCCGCCGAGACCGAGACCCCTGCTGAAACCGAAGCTCCTGCTGAGACCACGGAGGCCACCGTTCTGAACGTGGCCGCCTCCGCCACGCCCCACGCCGAAATTCTGGAGGAGTGCGTGCCCATTCTGGCCGAGCAGGGCATCGACCTGGAAATCCATGTCTACGGCGACTATGTGGTCCCCAACACCGCTGTGGAAGAGGGCGCCGAGGACGCCAACTACTTCCAGCACGTCCCCTATCTGGACAACTTCAACGCTGAGAACGGCACCCATCTGGTGAGCGTGGCCGGCGTCCACATCGAGCCCATGGGTATCTACGCCGGCAAAACTGCCTCTCTGGAAGAGCTGGCTGACGGTGCCACCGTGGCTGTCCCCAACGACGTGACCAACGAGGCCCGCGCTCTGCTGCTGCTGGAGGCCCAGGGTCTCATCAAGCTCAGCGATGACGCCGGTCTGGACGCCACGCCTAATGACATCGTGGAGAACCCCAAGAACTTGACCTTCACCGAGCTGGAGGCCGCCATGGTCCCCAACGCCCTGACTGAGGTGGACATCGCTGTCATCAACGTCAACTATGCTCTGGAAGCCGGTTTCAACCCCATGGAGGACGCCCTGGCCATTGAGGACTCCGACTCCCCCTATGTGAACGTCTTGGTCGTCAAGGAAGGCAATGAGAACAACGCCGCCGTCAAGGCGCTGGTGGAGGCTCTGCACTCCGACACCGTCCGCGACTTCATTGAGGAGAAGTACGCCGGCGCCGTGGTTCCCGCGTTCTAAATCCAGTCCCATCAAACATCAATAGGCCCCCCGGGTTTGCCGGGGGGCCTATTTTCCATAGTGGCAAAATTTTGTCGCTTATGTGTGGCTTTTCCGGAAAGAGGATGTTAAAATAAAAGCACTGTCCGTGAGAGCGGATAAATTCAAGTCCAACGGAGGGCTTGTCCATATGGCGCCGAAACAGGGAAAACAGTATGAGATTGATATGTGCAGCGGGGCCATTTTACCAAAGCTGCTGCAATTTGCTCTCCCGTTGATGTGCTCCAGCATTTTGCAGCTGCTGTTCAACGCCGCGGACATCATTGTGGTGGGCCGCTGGGCCGGCGATAACTCTCTGGCGGCCGTGGGGTCCAATACCTCCGTCATCAATTTGCTGGTCAATCTGTTTATCGGCCTGTCTGTGGGTGCCAACATTCTGGCTGCCCGGTGCTATGGTGCCGATGATAAGGAAGGACTGCGTCAAACGGTCCACACCGCCATGCTGCTGAGTTTTATCAGCGGACTCTTTCTGGCGGTGGTCGGTGCCTGCGGTACCCGGACCATCCTGATCTGGATGCAGTCTCCGCCAGAGGTACGGGGGCTTGCGACGGTATATCTCCGCATCTACTTCCTGGGCATGCCCGCCACGATGGTCTACAACTTCGGCGCCGCCCTGCTGCGGGCTGTGGGGGATACCCGGCGACCGCTGTACTACCTCTTCAGCGCGGGCGTCATCAATGTGATCCTGAACCTGTTTTTTGTCATTGTTTGCCGTCTGGATGTGGCGGGCGTCGCCATCGCCACAGTAATTTCCCAATGCGTCTCCGCCGTTCTGGTGGTACGGTGTATGATGCGGGAGTCCGGCGCGGTCCATTTGGAGCTGCGGCAGCTCCGCATCTGGAAGGGACGGCTCGTTCAGATTTTGCAGGTGGGCCTCCCCGCCGGATTTCAGGGCGTCCTGTTCGCTCTTTCCAACGTGGTCATCCAATCCTCTATCAATTCCTTTGGAGAGATCGTGGTGGCGGGCAACGCCGCAGCTGCCAATATCGAGTCCTTTGTCTATGTCTCCATGAATGCCTTTCACCAGGCCAATGTCTCCTTTACCAGCCAAAACCTGGGGGCTGGCCGGTATGACCGCATCCGTCCCATCCTGCTGCGGGCGCAGGGCTGCGTCATCGTAGTGGGGCTTTTCCTGGGCGGAGCCGCCACCCTGTTTGGTCCCCAGCTTCTGGGTATCTACTCTGACAGCGATGCCGTGATTGCCGCCGGTATGGATCGGTTGTCCATCATCTGTGCCACCTATGCCCTTTGCGGGATGATGGACGTCATGGTAGGTTCTCTCCGGGGCCTGGGCTATTCCGTGATGCCGATGCTGGTCTCCCTCATCGGCGCCTGCGGCCTGCGGCTGATCTGGATCACCGCGATCTTCCGCATCCCGGAGTACCACACGGTCCAGACTGTCTACTGGTCTTACCCAGTCTCCTGGATCATCACGTTCCTGGCCCATCTGATCTGCTTTTTCTGGGCCATGGGGCGACTCAAACACCGTTTCCCAGAAAAAACGCTGCGTGCAAATTGATGCACACAGCGTTTTTTACTCTCTCCTGTTTTCTCAAAGGCTAAACCGCACTTTGATCGTCAGCGCAACACAGGCCACCAGTAAAATCGTCAGCGCCCCTGTCCCCCACAGCAGGCTGTAGCTGACAGCCTCCTTGCTCCGTTTCCGGCCAGAAGCCGCGGACAGGAATGTCCAAACTGCCACGATGGCAAAAATGATGCTGATGACATCCGCCGCCAGCTGGATTTTCAGAGCAGATGCCGCCAGATACAACAGAAATCCTACACCAGAGATTCCCGCTCCGATATTGATCTGTTTGGTAGTCTGAAGCAGCAAACCTTTTTTCTCGCCGTTCATATGTTTCCATACTCCTTTTCCATATTAATATCCATTGACGATGGTGTCCAGCACCCGTCCAGCCACCGTACCGGCCACCGACGAGCCGCCGCCGCCATTTTCCACCAGCACCACAAAAGCATAGGGTGCGTCTTCATTCCGCAGAAATCCAGCGAACCAGGCGTGGGGTCTCTGCTCCTCCCCTACCTCGGCTGTGCCGGATTTGGCGCAGATGTCCATGTTGGGGAACCGGTCCCTTCCATAGGTCTTTTCCACATTATCCGCCATCATATCCGACAGCTTTTCCGCCGTGGCGGTGGACACCAGCATCCCCGTCTTTCTGGTGATATGGGGGATAGACGGAATTCCCAGGGCGGAGACTGTCTTTTCGATCAGATACGGCTGTGCCGCCTTTCCGCCGCCCGCGATGGCACCCATATACACCATCAGTGCGCAGGGGTTGACTTGATCCTTATACTGTCCCACGCCGGCCCAGCCCAGCTGGCCGTCCGTGATGTTTTCCCAGGAAAAGGAGCCCTTTGCCGTGGGCAGGCCGTTGATATCATAGCTGTCTGTCAGCCCCGCCTTCTCCGTGTATGTTTTCAAAGTTTCGGCCCCCAACTCCTCAGCGATCTGGGCGAAGGCCACATTGCAGGAGTTTGCGAAGGCGTCACCGATGTGCTGCTCCCCGTGGGTGCCGGAGCAGACGATGGTCTCGTCCCCGATCTGCACGCTGCCCTGGCAGGTCCAGGTGCGGTTCTCCAGGTCCGACAGTTCCTCCAGCGCCGCCGCCAGCGTCACTGTCTTATAGACGGAGCCCGGCGTGAAGGTGGAGGACAGGAACCGGTTCAGGTACGTGCCCTTGTACCGGTCGTTGGACTCGATATCCGAGGGGACATGCAGCGGGTCATAGCTGGGAGCGGAGACCATACAGAGAATCTCTCCCGTCTTGTAATTGTACACTGCCACCGTGCCCGCGTGGCCGTTCAGGGCCTGGTAGGCCTCGTAATTGTACCGGGCGTCGATGGTCAGATACAGGTCGCTCCCCCGGTCGGCGCCGAAGGCGCCGTTCAACAGACTGTAGCCCGTCAGCTTGTCGGCAAAGGCGTTCAGGGCGCCGGTGCCAATATTGCCCTGTAAATCTCCCACCGCGTGGAGGGTGGCCTTTCGGACCGTCTCATTGTCATAGTAGGTCCGTTTCCCATTCTCCACCGTGGAGAGCACATCGCCGTCCCGGTCCAACACGGTGCCGGAGGCCAGTACGCCGTCGGTATGATAGAGATGGCGGTTGAAGGCGGAAGAGGCCCAGCTGCCGCCGTCCGTCAGATACCGGAACAGGAAAATCCCCATACCGATGGTCAAAAGGAGTGCCAGAATGCTGCATACGACCGCTCTCCGCTCAATCTTCTTCATCGTCCGCCTCCTCTTCCGTGCCAAAGGGGTCCTCCACCATCTCCGCCCTCCGGCGGGCCGCCTCTGTCAGCCGCCGCTGGGGTCCCCGCTGGATGGCGAAGCTGGCGTTCTCCCGGGTATCCGTGGCCTTCAGGAAAGCCAGCAGACCCCAGGCCGACATCATGGCGGAGCCGCCGTTGGAGACAAAGGGGAACGTCACACCAGTGAGGGGCAGCAGGTCCACGGAGCCGAACACGTTCAGGCAGGTCTGGAACACCAGCAGAGACCCCGCCGCGCAGGCCGCGATGGTGTAGAAGCTGGAGCGCCCCACCCGGCAGGCCCGGGCCGCGAAAAAGGCCAGGGTGATGATGGAGCCCACCGCCAGAAACGCGATCAACAACCCCCATTCCTCGCACAGCATGCCGAATACCAGGTCCGTGTCCGCTGCCGGGACACTGTGGAGCCAGCCGTTGCCGGCCCCCATACCGAGCAGGCCGCCGGAGGCCGCCGCAGACATGGTGCGGGTCTGCTGATAGCCGGTGGTGGACGCCGCCTCCCAGGCGTGGCCCCAGGAGGCAAATCGGCTTAGGATATACGGCTTGAACTTGACGATGATGCCAGCGCCGAACACCGCTCCGCCGCAAATCAGAGACAGCGTGGCGAAGTCGCCGGAGCGCATATAGGCGATCACCAGGAATGTCACAAAGAAGATGGCCGCGGTTCCGAAGTCACTCATCAGGCCCAGACAGCCGATGCAAACGCCGGTCAGCAGGATGAACAGCGTCAGGTTCCGTTTGTGGAACAGCCGCTCCAGGGTAGCGGAGCCCGCGAAGATATAGCAGATTTTCGCGATCTCCGAGGGCTGGAAGGACAGCGGTCCGATGGATATCCAGTTGACGGCACCGTATTTGGATTTACCGATGACCAGCGTGATACCCAGCAACGCGATGGCCGCTGCGGCCATCAGCCAGCGGTTCTTCTGCACGCGGCCCAAGTCCCGCAAGAACAGGCCCAGCACCAAAAACAGCACCAGTCCCAGTAAAATCGCCACGAACTGCTTAAACAGACTGCCCGGCGCGCTGGAGGCCGTCACCGCCAGAGAGAGCGTGGAGAGAAAGAACGCGATGGTCTCCATCTCAAAGCCCACACAGTGGGTGGTCCGCAGAATAGCAAAATACAGCCACATCACGATGGTCAGCCCAAAAAAGGCCAGCGGGATCATGACGGGCGCCTCCGTTCCCGCCGCCACGATCAATTGCAAACAGGCCAGCACCTGGAACAGCGTCAGCCACAGAAAGGACGGCCAGATCGTAGCCGGCCGCTCCGCCCGCCGCTTCTCCTCCATTGCCTCCCGCTCCGCCACGGTCTGGGGCAGGAACACCAGCGGGACACCGCCCAGCATAATGGTGTCTCCCAGCTTGACTGGGGCTGAGTCCTCCACCTTCTCGCCGTTTACCAGGGTGCCGCCCTTGGAACCCAGGTCGTAGATGGTCCAGTTCTCGTCCTTTCCCCGGCACAGGGCAGCGTGCTGCCGGGAGATGCTGGGATAGTTCAGATACACATCAGCGGTCTTGCTCCGGCCAATGATGTTCTCCCAGTGGGTCAGCAGGATCGGCGCCCCGTTGGGCAGGCTCAGCTGACCCCAGGTCTCCGGCGTGTGTGGGATTTTTAGCAGGGAGCGCACGGCCCGGTACAGGATCAGGATTGCCAAGACCGGGAACAAAAAGCGGACAAACGCCATATACCACTCGCCCGCCATTGGATATTCCGCCAGCAGCGCTGTCACAGTGTCCAGAAGTGTTTGCAGCAGTGCTGTCAGTCGTTCCATATTCGTCCGCCTCCTTCTTCAAAAAAGTGAATTCAGTATACCACTTTTCCGGCCCGGTGTACAGTGCTCCCCGCTTTTCCATATGGTTTCCAGCACAGCAGGCCACAAATTTTTCTTTTTCTCTTGACCTTGCGTAAAAAATACATTAAAATACTCTAACGTACATGGACTTTGCGGAGCGGCGTTTTGCGCCGTTTTGGCTTCTTATTTCCTATCTACTAACGAAAGGCCGACTGACAATATGAAACATCCTTACAAGACGCGTGAAGGCGGCGCCACGGTGACGATCTTCGTCCCCTATGACTGCAAAAACCACTGCCCCTTCTGCATCAATAAAGATGAGTATGCGGACATGACCGGATTCTCCGCTGAGAAAATCTGCGAGAGTATCGACCGGATGGACAAAATCACCCCCTATTGCGACTTCGTGTTCACCGGCGGCGAACCGTTTTCCAATCTGGAATCTCTCCAGGTAATGCTGGACCACATTCCCACGACCCACAGAGTGTTTATCAACACCACCCTTCCCGTCTCTGAGTTCCAGTCCGAGGAGGACATTCTGGCGTTCGCGGAAAAGAACAAGCACAAGATCACCTGCATCAACGTCTCCCGCCATATGCAGAAGTACGTGGTGGAGTCCAATGATGGCCTGCTGGCCCGTCTGCCGGTGCCCTTCCGCGTAAACTGCGTGCTGTACAAGAACTACCCCGCCGAGGGCCTGGTCCCCTACATGGAGCGGTTTTTGAAGATTCCCAACGCCTCCATCCAGTTCCGTTTCGACTATACCGCCACTACGCCTGAGAATCTCTATGACGAGGATGACGACAAAATTCTGCAGGACCTGAAGAAGGTGGCACGGTATACGGGTCTTGACGGCTGCCGGATGCGCTGCGGCTTCCATTTTGATTATAAGGGTATGGAGTTGACCTATCACAAGACGCTGCCCTACTCCACCATTGTGGAAAAGGACCCTGTAGATGGTGTTACTTACGATATCCTGTATGATATTCTCATTAAGCAGAACGGTGATATTCACTCCGACTGGACCGGTGTTCTTCTGGATGTGGACGCCTACGAAAAGGTCGTTTTTGAGCCCTATGACCTGAAGTGGCTGACCCGAATCGCATAAACAAGTCTGTGGCGGCGGAATTTTTCCGCCGCTCTTTTTCATATGAGGAGGCAAACGGAACATGACAGAGATCAAAACCGCCGGTGTCATCGGTCTTGGCGCGCTGGGCACCCTTTACGCACATCTGCTGACCGAAGCCCTGGGAAAAGACCGGGTACTGGTCCTGGCCGATCAGGCCCGCACAGAGCGCTACCGCAAAAACGCCCTGTTTTTCAACAGAGAGCCCTGCGATTTCAACTACACTGACGCCGCCACTGTCACGGAGCCGGTGGACCTGCTGCTCTTCGCCGTGAAATTCGGCGGTCTGGAGGACGCCATGGAGACCTGCCGTCATCTGGTGGGTCCTGAGACCACGCTGGTCTCCGTCCTCAACGGCATCTCCAGCGAGCAGGTGCTGAGCGAGATGTTCGACCCGGACCAGATCGTCTGGACCGTGGCCCAGTATATGTCAGCGGTCAAGGATGGCAATCACGTCCACGTAGACCCCCTGGGGGAACTTGCCATCGGCGTCCCCGCCGGGCAGGACGACCGGCATCTCCGACGTCTGACCCGCTTCTTTGACTCCATCCAGTTTCCCTATTCCCTGCCGGAGGACATCCGTGTCCACATGTGGAGCAAGCTCCTCTGCAACACCGGCTGCAACCAGGCCTGCATGGTCTTTGAGTGCGGCTACGGCGGGCTGCAGCCCGGCGGCAGAGGCCGGGAGACTATGCTGGGCGCCATGCGGGAAGTGGCCGCCGTGGGCAAGGCCGAGGGGATTCCGCTGTCTGAGAAGGATGTGCAGAGCTGGGTCCATATCATCGACGGGTTCCCGGCAGACGGTGAGCCCTCCATGCGGCAGGACGGCAAGGCCCACCGCAGAAGCGAGGTGGAGCTGTTCTCCGGCACTATCCGGAAGCTGGGCGCCAAGCATGGCATTCCCACGCCGGTGAACGACTGGCTGTACCAGCGTATCCACGAGATGGAAGCCACCTATTGACCATCCAGAAGGAGGAAAACTTTCATGAATGCGTCCGCTCTTTCCCATGTTGTCATCGCCGGCGCCGGGACTATGGGCGCCTCTCTGGCGCAGATTTTTGCCCAGGCCGGTATCCAGGTCACCCTATGGAACCGCAGTCAGGCGGGTCTGGACCGCGCCGCCGCCCTCATCCGTTCCAATCAGTCCGCTCTGGTGGCCGCTGGCCGCCTGTCGGCGGACGATTCCAACGCCCTGATGGAGCGCATCGTCCCCACCACGGAAGATGCCTGCTTCCCGACCGCCAGTTTTCTCCTGGAAAGTATTGCGGAGGACCTGACGCTGAAGCAGGATTTCTTTCGCCGAATCAGTACTCTGGTCCCAGTGGACTGCATTCTGACCACCAATACCTCCGGGCTGTCCATCTCCGCCATTGGGTCGACCGTGGCGGAACCCGGCCGCTTCTGCGGGATGCACTGGATCAACCCGCCCCATTTGGTTCCCCTGGTAGAGGTCATCCAGGGCACTGACACCGGCGACGGCACCATGGATTTCGTCTATGCCCTGGCCCAGCGGCTGAGAAAGAAGCCTATCCGGGCAAAGGACCTGCCGGGCTTTATCATGAATCGGCTCCAGTTGGCTCTGCTGCGGGAGGCGCTGGCCCTGGTGGACTCCGGAGCCGCCACCGCCGAGGATGTGGACGCCGCCGTGAAGTACGGTCTGGGCCTGCGGTATGCCTGCGTCGGGCCCTTTGAAACCATGGACCTTGGCGGCGTGGATATCTTTTGCCGGATTGCCAGCTACCTGCTGGCGGACCTGGATGACCGGAAGGATACGCCTCCCCTGCTGCAAACCCTTACAGAACAAGGAGCCTGCGGTGTCAAGAGCGGCCACGGTTTTTATGATTACAGTGGTGAGAAAGCAGCAGCGGCCCTCGAAAATCGGGACCAAAAATTTATCCGGGTCCTCGATGCCCTGGGGCTTTAATCACATACAGCACAGTAGGCGGACCTCTCAGTCCGCCTACTGTCATTTCACCGCAGGAAAATCCGCTTTCCTCCCTGATATGTCCGCACCGTGCCGACACGCTGGGCGCTGGGGACAGAGCCCTTCATCTCCTCATACAGGGCGTCCGCGTCCGCCGGGTCCACTGCCATCAGCAGACCGCCCGCCGTCTGAGGGTCGTAAAGGATATCCTGTTTACAGAGTTCGGTGTCTCCCGCGTCCACGCCGCTCTCGGCAAAGGAGCGGTTGCGGTACATGCCCTCCGGCAAAATACCCATCCGGGCCAGCTCCACCGCCTCCGGGATCAGGTCCATGTCCGCCACGTGGAACTCGATCTCCACATCGCTGCCCTGAGCCATCTCATAGCTGTGGCCCAGCATACCGAAGCCCGTCACATCCGTACAGGCGTGGACCCGGTACTTCACCATGGCGTCCCGGGCCGCTTTGTTCAGGGTGGTCATCAGCCGGTGGGCCAGCTCCATGGCCTCCGTGGAGGCCATCTCCGCCTTGGCGGCGGTGGTCAGAACGCCGATGCCCAGGGGCTTTGTGAACAGCAGCACATCCCCCGGCTTCGCCCCGGCGTTGGTCAGGATGTGGTCGGGATGGACAAAGCCCGTTACCGCCAGGCCGTACTTCGGCTCCTCGTCCAAGATGCTGTGACCGCCGGTGATGAGGGCACCCGCCTCGTAGACCTTGTCATAGCCGCCTCGCAGCAACTGGTGCACCGCGTCCTTCGGCATATTGGCCGGAATGGCCATGATGTTCAGGCACAGCTTCGGCTCGCCGCCCATGGCGTACACGTCGGAGAGGGCGTTGGTGGCCGCGATCTGGCCGAACAGATACGGGTCGTCGGCGATAGGTGGGAAAAAGTCCACCGTCTGCACAAGGGCCAGATCGTCGGAAATTTTGTAGACCGAGGCGTCGTCGCTCTTGTCGAAACCCACCAGCAAGTTGGGGTCCTGGTGGACCTTGATGCCGTCCAGCAGCTGGGCCAGAACGCCCGCGCCCACTTTGGCGCCGCATCCGGCGCACTTCGCCAGTTTGGTGAGTTTCACTTCATTTTCAGGCATGGCTGTTCTCCTTTCCGTTTTACGGCGTAAAGTTCTCCTCCACCTCATAGGAATCTGTATCGGAGAAGTGCCACCACTCGCTGGAATACGGCTTGAAGCCCGCTTCTATCATCGTCTCTTCCAGCAACAGTGCGTTGATTGCCGCCTCTTCTTCCACATCGCTGTAATCCCGATCCGCTTTGGCGGAGAAATCGTCAAAGCCGGTGGGCATGGAGACATCCTCGCCATCAGATGTCACCAGAGTCAAGTCCACCGTATTGCCCCTGCTGTGGGAGGAAAAGCCCTTGTTGGGATTTGCCACATACCGTCCATCAGGGCAGATGTCCCACAGGGCAAACTGCGCTGACACCGGGCGGAAGGCATCCCAGATTTTCAGGCCATATCCCTGCTCCGCCAAAGTCTCCTGCGCGGCAGCCAGCTTCTTCACTGTGCCGTATCGGAGATAGGCGTCTGAGAACGTATAGATCACCTGGCCGGTAAAATTGTCCGCCGTGGCGTACCGTAAATCCACTGTGATCTTCGGTATATAGTCCCTCACCAGCACGAATGCTTCATTCTCTGGTTCCGGCACAAGTTCCGGGGCCGGTTCAGGCGCTGGCTCTTGCTGCTGCTCTTCCACAGGAGAAGCAGCTTCTTCTCGCTCTGGTTCCGGCTCCATCCCAGCACATCCAGCAAGAAGCAGTGACGCCAGAAGCAAAGGGGCGATCTTCTCAAGCCGCTTCATTCCAGTGCTCCGGTCAGGTCCAGAATAGCCTCCAGCACGCCGCCGCCCACTGCCAGGGCCTTGTCCGACGCACAGTAGCAGTGCTCAATTTTGCACCGGGGATCGATGTCCCCTGCCTTCATGCCCTTGAACACCGGCGTACCGTCCGCCAGAATCCCCCGGAGCACGCCGTCCAGGGTGCAGAGCATGGGCTCGCCGTTCACCGTGGCGGCCACGTCTCCCATCTTCACCTGGGCTCCGATGTCCAAAATCTGATGGAACACGCCGTCCGCCGGGGCCCGGAGCACCCGCTCCCCGGCAAAGCCGCCGATCAGGCCCGGGATGCCGGTGTTGGGCGCCGCCGGCCCCTGGTGGATAACCCGGCCGAGATAGTGTCCCCGCATGGTCTCCACCACCGCGTGGCAGTCCTCCCCCGCCGTGAAGCCGGGGCCCACGCCGATGACCACCGGCGCGTCGGTGATGGCCGTACCCAGATTCTTTTTCGCCAGAATGGCGTCCACCACCGCGTCCGGCTTCAAAACCGGGATGCAGGCGCCGTTCGGATCCGTCAGTACCGGAACGACACCGGTCTCCAGAAGCTCCAGCGCCTGGGCCGGCGTCTCCGCGTGCTTCGCCGTCACATCCTCCACCGTCGTCTCGCCAAAGACCACCGCCTGGGAAAAGCAGACGGTCCGGCGGATGGCCGTGGGCCGCTCAATATCCGTCATGACGACCCGGATATGGGACCGCCAGAGGCGCAATGCAATGCCGGTGGCGATGTCACCGGCGCCGCGAATCACAACGAGCATGAAACACACTCCCCTTTCTGTAAGCTTCCGGCCAGGGCCGGACAATCCAGCAGCGCCGCCAGCGCCCTGGCGTCCGCCATGCGGGAGGCCGTCTCGGCCTGGTTGATATAGACCCGGTCATGGAGGGCCTCTGCCTTCAAAACAGCCGCCTCCGTCTCTGGGGTAGCCGCGTCATCCGCCCGCACCCCGGCGAGAAGGGCATACCGATCCGGGCGGTGAGCTACCTCGGAGATGGACCGGCCAAAGCCGGACGCCCCCACGACGCAGATCGTCTGATTGGCCTCCGGCGGGATCACCGGCTCATGGGCCGCGTGGGCCTTCAGGGGCCGCCGGGCGGCGCCGTCTGCCTCCACCAATACATAATCGAACCCGGACGCCAGCCGCTCCATGGGCGCATCCATCGCTGTCAGCTTTCCCGTCTCCGGCAGCATCGTCCCAGCACACAGCAGCCGATGGCGCTCCCGCAGCTCCTCCAGCTCCGCAAGACTTTTGGCACAGGGGATATCCGGGAACGGCAAAATTTTCGTCGTCGTATACAGCAGGACGCAGTGGCCGTTCC
The DNA here is from genome assembly GCA_945864305.1 of uncultured Clostridia bacterium. Lineage (GTDB taxonomy): Bacteria > Bacillota > Clostridia > Oscillospirales > Oscillospiraceae > Oscillibacter. The sequence continues at coordinate 49,267 of CAMBAJ010000005.1, forward strand.
CGGATAGTTCCTGCCCGAGCGTCCACAGCAGCGTGGTCTTTCCGCCGCCGCCGATGACGGCAGTGACGCCCGGAGAAATCTCCAGCAATGATGACAGTTTCACGGCTCCGCCCCTTTCGTTCTTCTTTGTTCAGAATAGCACCGATATAGCCGCGCCGTCAAGAGGTTGACCTATTTCCTTGACTTTTCCAGATATGCTGATATAATGAAACTACCGTTTATCTTAATGGAGTATCACGGAAGGAGTACGGTCATGCGGGATAACTGTGGCCGGACAATTGACTATCTGCGGCTGTCAGTCACAGACCTGTGCAACTACCGCTGCCGGTACTGTATGCCGGAGAGCGGCGTGTGCAAGTGTGCTCATGAAGAGATTCTGTCCATGGAGGAATACGTGGAGATCGCCCGGGCCGCTGTCGGCCTTGGCATCCGCAAGATCCGTCTCACCGGCGGTGAGCCGCTGGTCCGCCGGGGGCTGCTGGAACTCTGCCGCCAGCTGCGGGCCATTCCGGAGCTGAAAGAGCTGTGCCTGACCACCAATGGAAGTCTTCTTCCCCAGATGGCAAAGCCCCTGCGGGAGGCGGGCGTGGACCGGCTGAACATCAGTCTGGACACCCTGTGGCCTGAGCGGTTTGCCTATATCACACGCCTCGGAAAGCTGTCGGACGTGTGGACGGGCATCGAGGTCGCAGAGGCCGCGGGATTTCGGAATCTAAAGCTGGACACGGTATTGATCGGCGGTTTTAACGACGATGAGATTGGGGATTTTCTCAACCTGACCATAGAGCACCCCTGGGAGGTCCGTTTCATCGAGCTGATGCCCATGGGCCCCTGCGCCGGGTGGGAGAAAGGCTGCTTTTTATCCGCGGATGAAGTGGTGAACAGGTATCCCGCTTTACAGAGAATTGACAACTGTGGCGTGGCCAGCCGGTATCGTCTGCCGGGTGCTAGGGGTACTGTGGGGCTCATCTCCCCTCTCAGTCACACTTTCTGCGGCGACTGCCGCCGCATCCGGGTGACATCCGACGGCAGGCTGAAGAGCTGTCTGCACTCCGCTGCGGAGATTCCCCTTCGGGGGCTCCACGGCGCCGCGCTGGAGGAGGCCATCCGTCAGGGCATCCTGCAAAAGCCCCTGCGGCACCATTTGGCGGAGCACCCCAGTGACACGCCCCGCAATATGAACCAAATCGGAGGATAACGCCCATGTCTGAACTGACGCATTTCAACGAACAGGGCCGGGCCAAAATGGTGGATGTGACGGAAAAGGCTGTCACCCACCGAACGGCGGTGGCCGCCGGTGAAGTACATATGAGCCCGGGGACCCTGGAAAAAATCAAGGCCGGAACCCTGAAAAAGGGCGATGTGCTGGCGGTGGCCCAGGTAGCGGGCATCCAGGCGGCCAAGCACACCTGGGAGCTGATCCCCATGTGCCATCCCCTGCCCCTGACGGGTATCGACATCACTTTCGCCTTGACCGAGGACCCCTGCATGGTAGAGATCAGAGCCGCCGTTACCTGCACCGGCGTCACCGGCGTGGAGATGGAGGCCCTGACCGCCGTATCAACCGCGGCCCTGACCGTCTACGACATGTGCAAGGCGGTCCAGAAGGATATGCGGATCACCAACATCCACCTGCTGGAGAAGTCCGGCGGCAAGAGCGGCGATTACCGGGCGGAGGAATGAAGGATGGCGGAAGTCGTATCAGTCAATATCAGTGAGCGTAAGGGTGAACAGAAGCATCCCGTTCCGGAAATCCAGTTAAAGCTCCGCCACGGCATCGTGGGCGACGCCCACGCCGGCGACTGGCACCGGCAGATCAGCCTGCTGGCGGAGGAGAGCGTGGACACCATGCGGGCGGCCTGCCCCATTCCCCTGAATGCCGGTGTGTTCGCGGAGAATATCAACACCGTGGGCATCGACCTCAAGCACCTGCCTGTGGGAACCCATCTGCGCATCGGCGAGACGGAGGTGGAGGTCACGCAGATCGGCAAGGAGTGCCACAGCGACTGCGCCATCAAGCGGGCTGTGGGCAAGTGCGTTATGCCCACGGAGGGCATCTTCGCCATTGTGGTCCGGGAGGGAACCGTCCGGGCCGGAGATCAAATCGAGATTCTGGAGGCGGCCAAATGAAACTGATTCGTACGGAAGAAGCTGTGGGCCACGTGCTGTGCCACGACCTGACCCAGATCATCAAGGACCAATACAAGGACGCCCGGTTCCGCAAGGGCCATGTGGTCACGGAGGAGGACATCCCGGTCCTGCTCTCCATGGGCAAGGAGCATCTCTATGTCTGGGAGATGACGCCCGGCATGGTCCACGAAAACGACGCGGCGGAGCGGCTGCTGACCCTGTGTGAGAACGGCCATATGACCCGCAGCGAGGTCAAGGAGGGCAAGATCGAGCTGAAAGCCGCCTGTGACGGCCTGTTCCGGGTGAACAGCCAGCGGCTCATGGCGGTCAACTCCGTCGAGGACATCATGATCGCCACCCGTCACGGCAACACCGCCGTCCGCAAGGGTAGCAAGCTAGCAGGGATGCGGGTGATTCCCCTCATTATCGAGGAGGAAAAGCTCCGGGCGGCGGAGCAGGCCGCCGGAGACGCGCCCCTGCTGGAGCTGCTCCCCTATGTGAAAAAAACAGCTGCCATCGTGGCCACCGGCAGCGAGGTGAAGAAAGGGCTCATTCAGGACACCTTCACCCCTGTTGTCAAGGATAAGCTGGCGGCCTACGGCATTGAGACGGTATCCGTCGCCTATTCCGGCGACGGTGTGGAACATGTGGCCGCCGCCATCGCGGACGCCCGCAAGACCGGCGCGGAGATGATCGTCTGCACCGGCGGCATGAGCGTGGACCCCGACGACAACACCCCCGGCGGCATCAAAGCTAGCGGCGCCCGCATCGTCACCTACGGCGCTCCGGTTCTCCCCGGCGCCATGTTCCTGCTGGGCTATTATGACGACGGGACCGTGGTGATGGGCCTGCCCGGCTGCGTCATGTACGCCGGAGCCACCATCTTCGACCTGGTGCTGCCCCGCGTGGCCGCCGGTGTGGAAGTCACCCGGGCGGATATCGTCGCCCTGGGCGAAGGCGGATTGTGCCTGGGCTGCAAGCCCTGCCACTGGCCCGACTGTCCCTTTGGAAAATAAGGAAAGCGCGCCGGCTCTCCGGCGCTGCTTTTCCCCATTCGTTCATCTCATTTGAGTATCACGTTATCTTCTCCTTGCGGAGTTCAGATAAATATCGCAAAATCAGAAAGGAAGCATCGCATGAAAAAATATCTGTCTCTTGTGCTGGCGCTGTGCCTTGCCCTGTCCCTGACCGCCTGCGGCGGCTCCAAGGAGGAACCCGCCCAGACCGAAACTCCCGCTGAAACCGCCGAGACCGCCGCCGAGCCGGTGGAGATCACTGTCTTTGCCGCCGCCTCCATGCAGGAGTCCCTGGACGCCGCCATTGAGCAGTACAAGTCCGTGGCTCCCGAGGTCACTGTGGTGATGACCTACGACTCCTCCGGCACTCTGCTGACCCAGATCAAGGAAGGCGCCTCCTGCGACCTGTTCATCTCCGCCGCTCCCAAGCAGATGAACGCTTTGGACGGTTCTTTGAAGGACGACGCTGAAAAGAACCCCGACGGTCTGGACTACATCGTGGAGGGCTCCCGCATCGACCTGCTGGAGAACAAGGTGACGCTGGCGGTGCCCGAGGGCAATCCCGCCGGTATCGAGAGCTTTGACCAACTGGCAGAGCTGCTGAAAAACGGTAACGTGACTCTCGCTATCGGCAACAGCGACGTACCCGTTGGCCAGTACACCCAGAAGATTTTCGCCTACTATGAGATCGACGAGGCGGCCATCGCCAGCAAGCTGACCTACGGCTCCAACGTGAAGGAAGTCACTACCCAGGTTTCCGAGGGCTCCGTGGACTGCGGCATCATCTACGGCACCGACGCATTCTCCGCCGGTCTGACCGTAGTGGACGGCGCCACTGCTGAGATGTGCGGCCAGGTCATCTATCCCGCCGCCGTGCTGAACTGCGGCGAGCAGCCCGAGGCCGCCCAGGCGTTCCTGGACTACCTCTGCACCGTTGACGCCCTGGCCTGCTTCGAGGGCGTGGGTTTCTCTCCCCTGGTCTGAGCGTAAAAGTTTCGCCGGACGCTTGTGCCCCGAAGGGGTATTTTTAAAGGCCGTGGGGGTCTGTGTGCAACGCCCCCAGGGCTCTGCCCTGGACCCGCCACTTTTGAAAAAGTGGACAAAACTTTTTATCTATCTTCTGCACAGCCCGCCTTTTCTCATTGGACAGCAGACCAATGGGAAAAGGCATATGACTTGAGCGTCCAGGCAAAGCCTGGACGCTCCCGGGTTTTCCCCTTACGCCGTCGGTACTTTTGTAAAATAGCGTCTGTTGATTTTTGATACGTGGGAGGTTTTCCATGGACTGGTATCCCCTTTACAATTCCCTCCGCATCGCCGCCATCTCCACGGTGGCCGTTTTTATGCTGGGCATCTTCGCAGCCTACTACATCGCAAAGCTGCCCAGGCTGGCAAAGGGCGTGCTGGACGTGGTGCTGACCCTGCCGCTGGTTCTGCCGCCCACAGTGGTGGGCTGGCTGCTGCTGTGCCTGCTGGGGCCGAAACGCCCTCTGGGCGCCTGGGTGCTGGAAGCCTTCGGCATCAAGCTGGTGATGACCTGGTGGTCCGCCATCTTCGCCACTGTCGTGGTGGCCTTTCCCCTGATGTACCGCACCGCCCGGGGCGCCTTTGAGAGCTTTGACCACACCCTGGCGGAGGCGGCCCAGACCCTGGGCCGGTCCAACACCTGGATCTTCTGGCGGGTGCAGATGCCCGTCTGCCGCCAGGGCATTCTGGCGGGGACGGTCCTGGCCTTTGCCCGGGCACTGGGGGAATACGGCGCCACCTCCATGATCGCCGGGTACACCCCCGGACGGACCGCCACCATCTCCACCACTGTCTACCAACTGTGGCGGACCAATGATGACGCCGGCGCCCTGCGCTGGGTTTTGGTAAACATCGCCATCTCCGCCGTCTTTCTGCTGGCAGTGAACCTGCTGGAATCCCGGGAGCGGCAGAGCCGCAGAAAGGGGGCCGCGTCATGAGTCTGACCGTCCGTATCCGCAAGCAGCTGGGCGCCTTCCAGCTCCAGGCCGATTTCACAGCCGAGAACGAGGCTCTGGCCCTTCTGGGCGCCTCCGGCTGCGGCAAGAGCGTGACATTGCGGTGCATCGCGGGCATTTTGCGGCCCGACGAGGGCGTCATCCAACTGGATGGCCAAACCCTGTACGACAGCGCCGCCCACATCGACCTGCCGCCCCAGAAGCGTCAGGTGGGCTACCTGTTCCAGCAGTACGCCCTGTTCCCCAACATGACGGTCCGCCAGAACATCGCCGTGGCCGTCCGGGACAAATCGCGGCGGGAGGCCGTGACCCGGGAGAAGCTCCGCCAGTTCCGGTTGGAGGAGGTCGCCGGGCAAAAGCCCCGGCAGCTCTCCGGCGGCCAGCAGCAGCGCGCCGCTCTGGCCCGTATCCTGGCCTCCAGTCCCAGGGCCATTTTGCTGGACGAGCCCTTTTCCGCCCTGGACAGCTACCTGAAATACCAGCTGGAGCTGGAATTGCAGGACACCCTGGCCCAGTTCCCCGGCACGGTCCTGTGGGTAACCCATGACCGGGGCGAGGCCTGGCGCAGCTGCCGCCGGGTCTGCGTCATGGACCGGGGCGTTACGGAGCCCGTCATGACCATGGATGAGCTGTTCCGCCAGCCCGGCACCCAGTCCGCCGCCCGGCTGTCCGGCTGCAAGAACTATGTGCCCGTGCTGCCCGCCGGGCAATCCGTGGATGTGCCCGCGTGGGGGATCACGCTGAACTGTGGGCGAGAGGTCCCCGCCGGCACCCAGGTCATCGGTATCCGCTCCCATCATATCCATCCGGCGGAAGCCGGGGAGACAAACGCCTTCTCCTGCGCGGTGGAACGGGTCATCGACGACGTGTTCGGCATGATCGTCCTGCTGCGGTCTCAGAGCGCCGCCCCCGACGCGCCCCTGCTGCGGATGGAGCTGCCGAAGGAGACGTGGGCCGCTCAGCCGGACCAGACCCGCGTCACGGTTGCCGCCACCCCGGAGGATATTCTGCTTTTGAAATGAAGGAGGACTTGTCATGTTCAAAGCCGCTGTTTTGACGGTCAGTGACCGCAGCTTTCGCGAAGAGCGCCCCGACACCGGAGGGCCGCTGGTGGCGGAGCTGCTGGAGGCTGGGGGCTATGAGGTGGTCCGGCAGGACATCGTGCCGGACGAGCAGCCGGAAATCGAGGCCATGCTAAAAGCCATTGCCGACAGCGGTGAGGTCCAGCTGCTGGTGACCACCGGCGGCACCGGATTCGCCCCCCGGGATGTGACGCCGGAGGCCACTCTGGCGGTCTGCGACCGGCTGACGCCCGGCATCCCGGAGGCCATGCGGTACGCCTCTTTGCAGATCACGCCCCGGGCCATGCTGTCCCGGGCCCAGGCGGGGATTCGGAAGGGCACGCTCATCATCAATCTTCCCGGCTCTCCAAAAGCTGCGAAGGAAAATCTGGAGGCCGTCCTCCCCGCTCTGTCCCACGGTCTGGAGATGCTCTCCGGAAAGCCCGCCGACTGCGCGAAACTGGCAGATTGAGCGCTAACCCTTCCCCTGATGAAAAACCGAGCCAGGAGAATTCTCCTGGCTCGGTTTTTGTATCTCTTATTCAATTCCCCGTGGTATTCCACAGACTGTTCCACCAGTCGCCGTCTCCGCCGGAGGGATCGCCGGACGGTCCTGTGGGCTCGGAAGGTTCTGCTGGTGTGGTCGGTGCTGTGGGCTCAGTGGGTGCCTCACCCGTTCCGGAATTGCCAGGATTCTCTCCGCCATTTCCGCCCTCGTCATTGGGGTCCGGCGGATTGTAATTGGGGTCGGAGGGGTCTGTGGAAGAATCATCCGGATTGTCAGAGTCCACCACCATCCCGTTGTGGACCGGGCAGCCGCCGGGTGTTCCGTTGGGGTTCTCCTCCGTGGGGGCCCCGGGTTCCAGGGCCTTTTCCATGTTGGAGATCAGATAGGCATCATCCTCGGCCCTGATACCTGCCCCGTAATCCGTGCGGGTGTAGTCCAGGAATGCCTTCTGAACCACGGACTCCGCCGGGCAGCTCTCCGTGGCCAGGCACTGGCCCTCGGTGCAGTAGTCCCGGAAGGCGTGGAGGGTACAGCTCTCCGTGGGAGCGGTGCCCGTTGCCACGGTCACTGTCACAGCCCGGTCTCCCCGGCTGTCCGCATGGCAGGCGTCCGTGCACAGAAGGCCGCTGTCACGGCAGATGGTCACAGTCTCCAGACCGCTGGCCGGTTTGTCGAAGTCCTTGTTGGGCAGGTCCGCATGGACCTGCTGCATGACCTTTTTCCACATAGTGATGGCCGGGTTGCCAGAGTAGCTGATCTTCTCCGGCTGCTCATAGCCTGTCCACACCGCCGCCACATAATAGGGCGTGTAACCCACGAAGTAGCGGTCGTAGTTGTCGCTGGTGGTACCGGTCTTGCCGGCGATGGTCATGCCGCCGAATTTGGCGCTGGTGCCGGTGCCGCCTGTGATGACGCTCTTGAGCATCTGGTTCATCAGGTAGGCCGTGGTCTCCTTCATGGCCACGTGGCTCTCGCTCTCGTTCTCCAGGATGACATTGCCCTCGGAGTCCTCCACCTTCAAATAGGTCCTGGGCTCGTTGTAAATGCCGTTGTTGGCGAAGCAGGCGTAGGCTGCCGCCATCTCCATGGTGTCCAGGCCGTGGGTCAGACCGCCCAGGCCCAGAGCTGCCAGATTCATATCATCCGCCACCAGGCTCAGATTCAGCTTCTCCGTGGCAAAGGCGAAGGACTCCGCCTCGCCCACGGCCTGCAGGGTCTGCACAGCGATGGTATTGATGGAGTGCTGCAAGCCCGTCTGGACCAGGGTGCGGCCCCGGTACTTGTTGGGGGAGTTCTTAGGCCAGGGATTGCCGTTGAGCTCCCGGACGGGATAGTCGTCAAAGGCGGTGCCCGGCGTCACCGCGCCCGCGTCAATGGCAGGCGCATACACGGTCAACGGCTTAATGGAGGAGCCCACCTGCCGCTTACTGGTGGTGGCAAAGCTCCAGTCCAGGTTTCCGGTCTTCTCGCCGATCTTGCCCACCGTCGCCACCACGTTGCCGGTAGAGGGCTCGATGATGGTGATGCCGGACTGCAGCTTCTGGCCGCTGCGGGAGGTCACGTCCAGATTGCTGCGGTCCTCATACACCGACTCAGCGATGGCCTGGATGTCCGGGTCCAGAGTCGTGTAGATGTGGTAGCCGCTGTTGGAGAGCGTCAGCCGGGCCTCCGCCACGGAGATTCCCAACT